>JAMLIQ010000013.1 GCA_023954095.1 Burkholderiaceae bacterium
TCTGGTGTGAGCTGCGGCAAACCCCATCGGTCAAAGGCAATGCCCAGGTCGTCCTCGATCCACGGAAACGCATTTTCCTGGCCCACGGCGATCAGCACCACGTCGCAGGGCACGCGCACGTCGGGCTCGCCCGTGGGCACCAGGCTGCGGCGTCCTTGCGCGTCGTATTCGGCCTGCACGATCTCGAAAGTCATGGCGGTGAGCTGGCCGTTGTCGTGCTCAAAAGTTTTGGGCACATGGAAGTTCAGGATCGGGATGCCTTCGTGCAGCGCATCCTCTTTTTCCCAGGGTGAAGCCTTCATCTCGTCAAAGCCGCTGCGCACGATGACCTTGACGTCGCTACCGCCCAGGCGCCGCGCCGAGCGGCAGCAGTCCATGGCCGTGTTGCCGCCACCGAGCACGATGACGCGCGGCGCGATGTGGGTGACATGTCCGAAGGACACCGAGGCCAGCCAGTCGATGCCGATATGGATGTTGCTTGTGATGTCGCGCCGACCTGGCAGCTCCAGGTCGCGCCCGCGCGGCGCGCCGCTGCCCACGAACACTGCGTCGTAGCCCTGCTGCAGGAGCGTGCGCAGCGAGTCCACACGCTCCTGGCCGCGAAACCGCACCCCCATGTCGAGGATGTAGCCGGTTTCTTCGTCGATCACCGATTCGGGCAGCCGAAAGCGCGGAATCTGGCTGCGGATGAAGCCGCCCGCCTTGGATTCGGCGTCGAACACCGTCACCTCGTAGCCCAGCGGCGCCAGGTCGCGCGCCACGGTCAGCGATGCGGGGCCGGCCCCCACGCAGGCCACGCGCTTGCCGTTGCGCTCTGCAATGGCGGGCATGCGGGCCTTGATTCCTTCGCTCTTGTGGTCGGCGGCCACACGCTTCAAGCGGCAGATGGCCACGGGCTCGGGCTGGGCGCCGTTGCTTTCCTCCACCCGGCCGCGTCGGCAGGCGGGCTCGCAGGGCCGGTCACAGGTGCGGCCCAGAACGCCAGGGAACACGTTGGACACCCAGTTGACCATGTAGGCGTCGTCGTAGCGGCCCTGGCCGATCAGTCGGATGTATTCAGGCACCGGGGTATGGGCAGGACAGGCCCACTGGCAATCAACGACCTTGTGGAAATAGTCCGGATGGGCGGTGTGGGTAGGCTGCAAGGCAAACTCCAGTCCTCTGGCCTGCAGCCACGGTGGCGCAGGAACGCGCAGTCTAGGTCGGGAACGGGGGGGCAGGTTCTCGGGTGAATCCCTTGGATGGGAGGGCGACGCACCAAATGTTGATCGCCATCAGTGGTTTGGTTTGCCTTGCCGGTGGGGTTGTGCGTTGGTTTCAGCCCGGCAGCGCCGATGTGTGGCAATCCAGTCCATGGCCAGGGATACGCCCCGAGCCAAATGGAGCGCGGCCGCAGGACTCAGTGCAGCGCCCAGTTCAAAATCCGTACCCTCCATCGCCAGTTGCCAGGCGGGTGGCGCCTGGCCGTTGAGCTGCTCTGCGACCTGCAGCACCGCCGGTGCCGAAAGCGCATGGCTGTTGCGTGGGGTGCGTGCATCGGCCTGGATGGAGGCCAGGCACGCGCCGTCCACCACGCCGGGCCGTGCGGCGTCCACGAACAGGACGGCCTGGCGCCCTTGCAAATCGAGAGCGTGCTCCACCTGCAGCTGAAAATCGGTCAGCAATTCCACATCGCCTGCATCGTTCAGGTGAAGCGCGGCCAGCCGTTCCAGCAGGCAGGGGCCAAGGGCATCGTCGCCCCGGCTGGGGTTGCCCACGGCCAGCAGGAGCAGGGGAGGCGTTTTCACCATGCGGGCTGTCATGGCAGGGGATGGCGGGCGCTGCGCTCGGTGCGGCCATCGCTGTGGCGCAAAACAGAATCAACCAGCTGACCATGGGCGTCGACGGCGGCCACCTGCAGAGGCATGCTGCCCAGCGCATGTGTGGCGCAGCTCAGGCAGGGGTCGTAGGCGCGGATGGCCACTTCGATGTGGTTGAGCAGCCCTTCGGTGATCTCACGCCCGTCGAAGTAGGTGCGGGCCACGGCGCGTACCGATTCGTTCATGGCCTGGTTGTTGTGGGTGGTGCTGACGATCAGGTTGCACCAGCTGATCAGGTCGTCATCGCCGATCGCGTAATGGTGGATCAGGGTGCCACGCGGTGCCTCGATCACGCCCACCCCTTCGCGCCGGGCGGGTCGCTGCGCGGGCAGCGGCGCGGTCAGCGTGCCGCCCAGCAGCGCATCGTCCTGCAGCAGCTCGGCAATCACTTCCATGGCGTGCAGCATCTCGATCATGCGCGCCCAGTGGTAGGCCAGCGTGGCGTGCACTGGGCCGTGGGCGAGAAAGCGCTGGCGCTGGGCCTCGGCCCGCGCGCTGGGAATATGGCTGCAGTTGTGCACCCGTGCGAGCGGGCCGACGCGGTACCAGCCAGCGCCTGGCCCCAGGCTGCGCAGGTAGGGAAACTTCATGTAGGTCCAGGGCTCGGTGGCTTCTTCGATCAGGTCCATGTAGTTCTGCACGTCGACGCCGTCGTGCAGGATGCGGCCATCGGCATCGCGCACACGCAGCGCGCCGTCGTACAGTTCCATGGCGCCATCGGAGCGCACGATGGACATCCAGCCCGAACGGATGCTGCCGAATCCCTCGTACAGTGCCGTGTTCTGGCTGTGCAGGCGGGCCACCAGCTCTACCGCCTGTTCGCACCAATCCAGCATCTGCGGTACCTGGGCGGCCAGTTCATCGCGTTCCGGGCGCGTCAGGTGGCGGTTGACGCCCCCCGGGATCGAGCCGGTGCCGTGCACGCGCTTGCCTGCCGTGAGGCGTATCACCTCCTGGCCGAACTTGCGCAGCAGCACGCCTTGGCGGGCAATCTCGGGGCAGGCCGCCGCTACGCCAAGGATGTTGCGCCGCGTGGCATCGCTGTCGAAGCCGAACAGCAGGTCGGGGGACGAAAGGTGAAAGAAATGCAGGGCATGCGATTGCATCACCTGGCCGTAGTGCATCAGGCGGCGCACCACTTCGGCCGTTCGCGGCACGGCAGCAATCCCCAGCGCCACGTCGATGGCCTTGCAGGCCGTCAGATGGTGCGAGACCGGGCAGATGCCGCACAGGCGTTGCACCATCACAGGCACCTCCCAGTAGGGGCGCCCGACGATGAAACTCTCAAAGCCACGGAATTCCACGATGTGCAGCCGCGCCTGCTGTACCCGGTTGTGCTCGTCCAATAGCAGCGTCACCTTGCCATGGCCCTCCACGCGGGAAACGGGATCGATCACCACCCTCCGAGGGGTTGTGGGTGAGGATGTGGGGGCGGGGTGGGGCATCAGTCGAATCGAACCAGTGAAAGGTCCATGTGCGGTGGCCGGCCTTCGAGCAGTGCGGCCAGCAGGGCCAGAAAAGCGTCGGCACTGGGGGGGCAGCCAGGCAAGAAATGGTCAATGTGGACCACCTCGTGGATCGGATGCACATGGGCCAGCGGCAAGGGCAGTTCGGGGTCGTTGGGGACTTGGCTCCCCGCGGCCAGCCCGGGCCTGCTGCAGTAGACGTCAAGCAGGATCTCTCCGACGTCCAGGTGGTTGCGCTGCGCAGGCAGTCCGCCATTGATGGCGCAGGCCCCCACAGCCACAAGGACCTTGCAATGCGCCCGGAATTCGCGCAGCACCTGCACGTTCTCGCTGTTGCAGAGGCCGCCTTCGATCAGGCCGATGTCGCAGGGGCCGCAGCGCTTGATGTCGGTCAGTGGTGAGCGGTCGAACTCGACGCGTTCTGCCAGAGCAAAAAGATGCTCGTCGATGTCGAGCAGCGACATGTGGCAGCCAAAACAGCCCGCCAGCGAAACCGTGGCGATGCGCGGCTTGGGATGCTGCGGTTCAGTGGTTTTCATCGGGATCCTGCGCGGGCTCCGGTGGCCGGGCATCGGTGGAAGGGAGATCAAGGCGTCTCCGGCCTATGGGGACTGCAAAGCCGCGCCGCTTGGGCAGGATGGCGCCCACCGGGCAGATGCTGGCTGCACGGTCGTCGGCTGCCAGGGTGCTGTCGCCCAGCAGACCGGTCGGGGCATTGACCCGCAGGTGCGTGCCAATGCCGTGTCCGCCCATGGCGAAAACTCCCTTGCCGTCGATTTCGTGGCTGGCGCGCACGCACAGCTTGCACAGAATGCAGCGGTTCAGGTCCAGCCAGATGTCGGGATGGCTGGCGTCCACCGGGCGCACGGGCGCCTGCATGTCATAGTGCATGCCGGTCATGCCCAACTCATAGGCGGCGGCCTGCAGCAGGCAGTCGCCGCTTTTCTCGCAGCCGGGGCAGAAGTGGTTGCCTTCGACAAACAGCATCTGCGTCAGGCGCAGGCGCCGCGCGTCGAGTTCGGGCGTGCGGTTCTCCACCACCAGGCCTGCTTTGGCGGGGGTGGTGCAGGCAGCGGCCAGGCGGCCATCGATGCGGACGGTGCACAGGCGGCAAGCGCCGCTCTGGCCCACGGCGGCATCCCAGCACAGATGGGCGATGGAATGGCCTGCACGCTGGGCAGCGTCCATCAGCGTATCGCCTTCGATGAAAGGCACGGCGGTGCCGTCAAGCAGGAAGCCGTTCATCCCTGTTGTTCCAGGTGGGCGTGGGCGTCGTTGCGTCCGGTCACGCGCCTTGCGGGCGCCAGTTCAGCGTCCAGGTCGAAGCCCGGGGTGAAGCTGGGCCGTCCCATGCGGCGGGCATAGGCCGGGCCAAAGCGTTCCAGCGTGTCGCGCAGTGCATGGGTGCTGCTGGCGCCCAGGCCGCAGTGGGTGGTGCCTTGCATCAGGGTGTCCAGGTCGTCCAGGTCGGCTCTGTCGAAGGGTGAGCCACGGCCTGCCGCCAGCTTGTCCATGCGTTGCAGCACCAGCGTGGTGCCTACCCGGCAGGGCGTGCAGAAACCGCAGCTCTCGTGGGCAAAGAATTGCGCGAAGTTGTGGGCCACCTCGAACATGTCGCGTGACTGATCGAACACCATCAGGGAGCCCGCCGTGGGGACATCCTCGAAGCCGATGCGCCGCTCCAGCTCATGCGCGGTGAGGCACTGGCCTGAGGGCCCTCCGATTTGGACTGCCTGGACATTGCGGGCGCCACAGTCGTGCAGCACCTGCGCCACCGTGATGCCCAGCGGGTATTCGTAGATGCCGGGGTATGCGCAGTCGCCGCTGACCGAATGCAGCTTGGTGCCGCTGCTGTGGGCCGTGCCGATGGCGGCCCACCAGGCGCCACCCCGCAGGGCGATCTGCGCCGCCGCGCAGAAGGTTTCCACGTTGTTGACGATGGTGGGTTGGCCCAGATAGCCTTTTTCCACCGGAAAGGGCGGCCGGATGCGTGGTGTGCCGCGTTTGCCTTCCAGGGATTCGATCAGGGCGCTCTCCTCGCCGCAGACGTAGGCACCCGCACCCACGTGGATGGCGATGTCGAAGTCGAAGCCCTCCACGCCCAGGATGCTGCGGCCCAGCAGGCCATGCGTGCGTCTGCGCGCCAGCACAGCCTCGATCTGCTCCAGCAGAAAACGGTATTCGCCCCGCAGATACAGCAGGCCCGTGCGGGCGCCCAGCACCCGGGCAGCCAGGGTCATGCCCTCGAATACGGCATCGGCTTGCCGGTTCAGCAGAACCCGGTCCTTGAAGGTGCCGGGTTCGCCCTCGTCGGCGTTGCAAACCACCACACGCGTGTCGCCAGGGGCCAACGGTGCGTCGCGGCACAGCGCCCACTTGCGGGCGGTGGAGAACCCTGCGCCGCCGCGCCCGCGCAGGCGAGACCTGTCCAGTTCTGCCAGCATGGACTGCGCGCCGCGTGCCAGGGCTGCCTGCAGTGCCTGGCCTTGCAGGCGGGATGCGTCCAGCAGCACATCGCTGCGGCGTACCTGGTCCTCCACCCGCATCCAGGCGGCAGGCCATTCGGCCAGCGGCACCTGGCCCCGCACCATATCGGCCAGATCGCGCACGCGTTGGCCGTCCATGCGTGTCACCACCTGGCGCTGGTTTACCAGCAGGGCGGGGCCCTGGTCGCCCAGGCCGGTGCAGGAGGCAAAGCCCATGCTGGCAAGGCTGCTGGCATCGGGTGCGCCGGCGGGAAGGCGCAGGCGCAGTCGCAAGGCCTGCGCCAGGGCGTGGCTGCCCTGCATGCGGTCAGTGACGTTGTCGCTCCACAAGAGGTGGTAGCGGCCTACGGGCTGCAGGTGGAAGAACCGGTAAAAGCTGGCCACGCCCTCGACAATGGCCGGAGACAGGCCGACCCCGGCCGCCACCTGCTCCAGAACGCCGTGCGGTAGCCAGCGTGTGTGCTCCTGGACTTCACGCAGGATTTGCACCAGCGACGTCCGGCGTGCGTCATGGCGCTGCAGAACATCGGCCACGGTGGCCTGCGGAGAAGCGTCGTCGGGGCAACGTAAAGGCATGGCGTGGCAGGTGCGAGGTAACGGCGGAGCCGGAAAGTGCCAGTGTAGGGCGAACCTGGGCGCCTGCCAAAGTGCGTGCCGCACTCGCTTGGTCTGGTATGGGGCAGCCGGGCCGGCCTGGTCTGGACACAGACCGCATAATGGCTTCACGCCGGAGATCGCCACTATCGCGAGGTGCTTCCGACCCCTCTCCCAGACTTTGCCGCGATGAAAGCCCGACTACAGAGCATTCCGATTGGACAGCGCATTGCGCTGGCACTGGCCTTGCCAATGGCAGGTTTTCTGTTTTTCGTGCTGTGGGTGCTGGTCAGCCACCAGCGCACAGCACATGACATGCGCAACCTGCGCGAAATGGCAGAGCTGGCGGCATCGGTGGGTAGTCTGGTGCATGAAGTTCAGCTCGAACGCGGCTTGTCGGCAGCGTTTCTGGGTTCGGGTGGCACAGACTTTCTCCTGAGCCAGGCGGTCCGCCATGCTCGCACGGATGAGCAACTGGCCGCGCTGGAGCAGACGCTGCAGCGCCTGGATCTGGGCCGCTTTGATGAACGCTTGCGTTCGCGCATTGCCGATGCGCAAGTGCAATGGAAGGCATTTGCTGCGTGGCGCCGGGAGGCTGCAGCGCGTGATGTGACGCCCGAAGTGCAGCTGGCACGCTATAGCGCAGCCGTTCATGCGTTGATAGGCATCGTTCAGGAGATGTATTTTCTGGGCAGCGATGCCGCCATTTCGCGCACCATCTATGCCTTTGTCAACCTGATGCAGGCCAAGGAACTGGCAGGAATCGAGCGGGCGCTGGGCGCCACCTTTTTCGCTGCGCCCACGGTAGACGCCCTCTCTCGGCAGATGTTCGTGTCACAGATTGATCGCCAGTCGCTCTTTCTGGAACAGTTCCGCTTTTTTTCCGACACGGCGTCCGTGCAGTATCTGGAGCAGTCGCTGGCCGATACAAAAGCCGCTGAGATTGAACGGCTGCGTGGCTTGGTATTTCAGCGTCTGCCCGCCCGGCAGAGAGCCGCAGAGGGTGCGACAGCCCACTGGCTGGAGGTGATGACTTGGAAGATTGAGCAGCTCCGCCAGGTGGAGGATCGCCTGGCGCAAGCGCTGATCGTCCAGGCAAAAAGTGCTGAAGAAGCGGCGCGCAAAACCGTTTTCTGGAGTGGAACCGCTGCTTTGACCGGGCTATTTGTGGCTGTGCTGTTTGCAGGGGCAATGGCACGCGGAATCATTTTGCCGATCGAGCGCATTACGCTGTCGATGAACCGTCTGGCAACGCAGAAGGATGGAGACACCGAGGTCGAGATCGTCGATCACCAGCGTGGTGACGAAATCGGTGAAATGGCACGGGCCACCCTGGTGTTTCGTGACAACCTGGTTCGTATTGCCCAGGCGGAAGAACGGCTCAAGAATGCCGTCATCCTGCGCCTGCACCACAAGGCGCTGGGGGCCATCTCCCAGGGGGTACTGATCGTTGATGCACAAGGCCTTGTCACCTTTGCCAATGCGGCGCTGGCGACCATCACCGGGTACGCTCCCGAAGCCATCGTGGGGCGCAAGCCCGATTTTCTCTGTGCCCAGGTCCAGGACAATGCCTGTCTGGAGGACAGCAACGGAATGCCTTGTGTGCTGGAAGGTCGGCGCAGTGACGGCCAGCCATTCTGGTTCGAGGCCATGGTCAGCCCGGTGCTCGATGGTGAAGGCGTGGCCACGCACAGCGTGGTGGTGTTGCGGGATATCACCGAAAGCCGCCGGGTCGAGCAGGAGATGCGCATCGCCGCAACGGCCTTCGAGTCATTGCACGGCATGATCGTGACCGATGCCCGGGGCACCATCCTGCGGGTCAATCGCGCGTTTACGCGGATGACCGGCTACGCGGCTGACGAGGTGATCGGGCGCACGCCCGCCATGTTCAAGTCCGGTCGCCACGATGCTGCGTTTTATGTCCAGATGTGGAAATCGCTGGCAGACCGGGGTGCCTGGTTTGGTGAAATCTGGGACCGGCGCAAGAACGGCGAAGTCTATCCCCTGCTGCAAAGCATTTCTGCTGTGCGCGGTGACGATGGGCAGGTCACGCACTACGTGGCGGCTTTTTCCGACATCAGCGAGCGCAAGGAAGCCGAGGAGCAGATCCGCCATCTGGCTTTCTATGATCCGCTTACCCATCTTCCCAACCGGCGCCTATTGCTCGACCGCTTGCAGCAGGCGATGGCCCTGGGCGAGCGTACGGGGGGGCGTGGAGCGCTGCTGTTCATCGATCTGGACCAGTTCAAGGCCTTGAACGACACGCTGGGCCATGATGTGGGCGATCTGCTGCTGATCGAAGTCGCCCGGCGGTTGCAGGACGCCATCCGTGCCAGTGATACGGCAGCGCGCCTGGGCGGCGATGAATTCGTCGTCATGCTGGAGGAACTGGCGCATGACGCCACCGAGGCCGCAGAGCAGGCCCGGGTGGTTGCGGAGAAGGTGCTTGCCGTGCTGAACGAAACCTATGTTCTGGCTGGGCACGAATTGCGCAGTACGCCAAGCATCGGGGTGACGCTTTTTGCAGGACAGCGGGCGACCGTCGACGAGCTGCTGCGCCAGGCCGATCTGGCGATGTACCAGTCCAAGTCGGCTGGACGCAATGCCCTGCGCTTTTTCGACCCGCAGATGCAGGCCGTGGTGACGGAGCGTGTACAGCTTGATGCCGATCTGCGCACCAGCCTGGAGCAGGGCCATTTTCGGCTGCATTTCCAGGCGCAGGTCGATGGCCAGGGGCGCATGACGGGCGCGGAAGCGCTGCTGCGCTGGGAGCATCCGCAGCGAGGCAGGGTGCTGCCGGGCGATTTCATTCCCCTGGCCGAAGAAACAGGTTTCATTGTGCCGCTGGGCGACTGGGTGCTGGAGGCGGCCTGCCAGGAGCTGGCCCAATGGGCAACGAACCCGGCGACGGCAGGTTTGTCCATGTCGGTCAATGTGAGCGCACGCCAGTTCCAGCAGCCCACGTTTGTCGAAGGGGTGCTGGCAGTGTTGCGGTCCACCGGTGCGAACCCGCTGCGCTTGCGGCTGGAGTTGACGGAGAGCCTGCTGCTGAGCGACGCCGAGGGCGCCATCGTCAAGATGTTGGAGCTCAAGGCCCATGGAATCGGATTTGCGCTGGATGATTTTGGCACCGGCTATTCGTCCCTGGCCTACCTGCGGCGTCTGCCGCTGGATCTGCTCAAGATCGACCGCGCCTTTGTGCGCGACATCCTGATCGACCCGAACGTTGCTGCCATTGCCCACACCATCGTGGCGCTGGCGCACAGTCTGGGGCTCGCCGTGGTGGCCGAAGGTGTGGAGGAGCAGGGGCAGTTCGAGTTCTTGATGAAACAGGGCTGTACGGGCTACCAGGGGTACTTGTTTGGCCGACCGGTGCCCTCGCAGGAACTGCTGCCTCCGCCCGCATCCTGAACTGCCCCCCGTCGATGAGGGAAAGCCTTATCCTCGGGGTTTCCTATGAACCCACTTCAACTCTTTTTGCCCTGCGCCGCTGGCGTGGAGGGTTTTCTGGCCGACGAGGTACACCAGATCACCGGCCTGACCGGCAGTGATCTGCTTACCGGGCGCGGCGGTGTGCTGCTGCGCGCCTCCTGGCGGGACGCGATGCTGCTCAACCTGTACAGCCGCCTGGCGCAGCGCGTGCTGGTGCAATTGGCGCACCGCCCATACCGCAGCGAAAACGACCTGTATGAAGCCGCCAGCAGTGTGGCCTGGGAGGTTTGGTTCACGACGCGCCACACCTTCAAGGTCGAGGTGACGGCGCAGCACAGCCCGCTGCAAAGCCTGAACTTTGCCGGCTTGCGCGTGAAGGACGCCGTAGCGGACCGTTTTCGCGCCAAGAGCGGCGTGCGCCCGGACGTGAACACCCAGTGGCCGGACGTCCGCGTCCACCTGCACCTGACTACTGACGAGGCGACGATCTATATCGATACCTCGGGTGAGCCCCTGTTCAAGCGGGGCTGGCGCGAGGACAAGGGTGACGCACCGCTCAAGGAGACCCTGGCTGCCGCCATGATCGCCGCCAGCGGGTGGGACCCGCATGGTGATGCGCCCGTGCCGCTCTACGACCCCTGCTGCGGCAGTGGCACGGTGCTCATCGAGGCGGCGCAGATCGCCTGCTGCATCGCCCCGGGCATGCGCAGGCGCTTTGCTTTCGAGAAGCTTCTGCCGTTCCAGCCGCACGTCTGGGATGCTATTAAAACAGAAGCTAAAGACGTACAGCAGAAAGGCGCTGTCGCAATTTTTGGTAGTGATGTATCGCACCGTATGGTCGATTTCGCCCAGCGCAATGCCGAACGCGCAGGCGTAGCGGGCGCTGTACAACTGCGCGGCGGCGATGCACTGCAGCGCATGCCGCCGTGTGAGACGCCGGGGATCATGCTGCTCAACCCGCCCTATGGCGAGCGCATTGCAGCCGCCGGTGCGGCCGGGCAGAACGCCTCGGAGCGTGCCGCCCAGCGCGCCCAGGGCGACGCCGTGGGCCGTGAGGCCGCGCATACCGACGACGGCGGCGAGTTCTTCAGCCAACTGGCCGCGCACTGGAAGAAGAACTATGCAGGCTGGACCGCCTGGATGCTCACACCCGACCTCAAGTTGCCCAGCAAGATGCGCCTGAAGGAATCACGTCGTGTGCCCCTGTGGAACGGCCCGATCGAATGCCGCCTGTTTCGCTTCGACATGGTCAAGGGCACCGCGCGCGCGCGTCCAGGCTCTGCGGAGCCTGGAGTGGCCGATGCTTGAGTTGCAGGGGCCTGTGCAGGTGCCTGTGGCCAGGCCGGTGGTGATCGACACCAACATCGTGCTTGATCTGCTGGTGTTTGCCGACGAGGCGGTAGCGCCCCTCAAGCCTCAGCTGGCCAGCGGCGCGTTGCAGTGGATTGCCGCGCCTGCCATGCGCGTCGAGCTTGAGCGCGTGCTGGGCTATCCGCAGATTGCCCCCCGCCTCGCCTACTACGGGCTGAGCGCAGCACAGGTGCTGCAGGCTTTCGATGTCCAGACACGTACGGTGGACCCTGCGCCGCGCGCCAGCGCCATCTGCAAAGACCCGGACGACCAGCAGTTCATCGATCTGGCCGTGCAGCACGGCGCCATCCTGCTCAGCAAGGACCGCGCCGTGCTCAATTTGCGCAAGCGCCTGCAGGCGCTCGGGGTCGAGCTTGGTCAGACCATGGGAGCACTTGCTTGAGCACTGCGCTACTGTGCGCTTGATGATGCCTTGAGCGATGTTCTCCTACGGCAAGAGCTGGCGTATGCGCATGTCATTCAGCGCCAGTTCGCTTGCCCAGGTTGACATGTGATCGTCGTCCCAATAGAGAAGGTTTCCGTTACGCAACCCATAGCACTGCGCCTCGTCGCAGAAGAGGTTAATCGGGTCGTACACCTGAAGCTCCGGGTTGTCTGCTTGGATGTGCGCCACCAGTTGCCGATACAACGCCTGCCTTTCATCGACCTTAGATCTATCCTGCTGGCAACTGGAAAGGGTTTTCTTGGAGATAGACAAGGGGCGCGTGACCAAACAACCCCGGGGATCCTCTCCCAATTCTGGCGGATCGATCACAAATACAACCTTCTTTTGTCGCAACAACAGCGCCTTCACGAACTGTGAGTAGCCTTTCTGGAACATTTGTGCTTGTGTGGCAGTAGAACCATCCAACGCGAATATCGAGTAACTGCTGGGGCCTTCCACGCCATAGCCCTCCCCAGAGAAGTACATTGGGCCTCGTGAGTCAAGGACCACCGTCTGAATGGTCGGGTACTGCGCAAGCACCTTCAGGGCTTCCTCAGGCAAGGCATTGCAGCCTTTGTTCACCTTCCCGTCCCTGACGGAGTGGCTCATAAGAGGAGGGCAGCCATGGTTCCCGATCAGCATAGATTTGATCGATACTTTTCCTAAAGCCGCCGCGCTGTTCAGGGACATTGCGTGACTGTCTCCCACGAACAGCACTTCTGGAGCAGACGTATTGGCCAGGCAGACCGCGTTAGGGCCTATTGAAAAATTGAGGAATTTCTCGCAGGAACCATCGGACAGCCGCGTGTTTAGCGGCTCAATGGTCTGGCCCAACAATGCGAGGTTCACTTTGGAATCGAGTCTGAATGCGAAGCCATTTTGGTTGTTGGTGTACCAGCCCAAAGCACCGATGGCTCCCATGAGCGCGCACAGCATCGGCACTATCAGCCGGTGTTTGCCAAAGCGGATGCCTCGCTCGACAAACCGATAGGTGAGCCACGCGAACAAGATGGACAGCAGCACCGCACCGAGGCGAATCTCTGCACGCGGGGTTCCTCCTTCCATGATGTGTGCGTAGGTCAACAGGGGTGAGTGCCACAGGTACAGTGGAAAACTGATCAAGCCGAACCAGACGGCCAAGCGGTTGGCGAGCACGACCCGATTGAACCAGGCTCGAGGACCGGCCGAAATAATCAGTACGGCGCCCAGAACGGGGACGATGGCCCATTTGCCAGGAAATCCTAGCTCTGGTTTGATTTTCATGAAACCAAACGCCAGCATCGCGGCACCGGCCAGCGCGAGTGCATTTGCCAATGCAAGGCCGTCTCCTGCAGGCTCGCTGCGAAACAGTATTCGGTGAATTCCGTGATCGAGCTTGTTTTTTAGTACGCCGAAGGTGGGGTGTTTGTGCAGCGAGGCCCAAGCCAGCAGGCCGCCACACAGAAGCTCCCAAAATCGGGTCTGAGGTGAAAAGAACGTGGCTGTGGAATTTCTGTGACTTCCGTGAATATTCAAGGCCAGAGATGCGGCGGCAAATGCCAAGGTCAGCGTCAATAGATTGTATTTTCTTTTCCAGGCAAATATAAGCAATAGAGGCCAAACAATATAAAACTGCTCTTCAATGCCGAGGCTCCACAAATGAAACAGCGGTTTGAAGGCGGTAGCGATGTCGAAATATCCAGCCTCGCTCCATAATGCAAAGTTGGAGACAAAAAATGCGCCCGCTGCGGTATGTCGGCCAAGGTGTGCAAGTTCATCAGGTAGCAAGACAAACCAGCCAGTCGCGTAAGAGGCTATGAGCACGACGAGCAGCGCGGGGAAAATGCGCTTGACGCGGCGGGCATAGAACTCCCGCAAGCTAAAAGATTCCGTCTGCAGGTTGTCGAAGATGATAGTCGAAATCAGGAAGCCAGATATCACAAAGAAAATATCGACCCCAATGAACCCACCGTGAATCCAAGTGGGTTCAGCATGAAAAACGACGACCGATAGAACTGCAATGGCTCGAAGACCATCAATATCGGCGCGATATTTTGGATGTGATAATGAATGAGTGAAAGAGTGCATTGGAATGGTCGTCGGGGAAACCATCGCAGTAGTCTTGCGTTGGCAGAAAGTCGGGCGGAGGAATACCTGCTTATGGGGCGGCAGAACTGAGTGTGCGAGAAATCCTATCGCTGAAACCCCCGCATTTCTCCCCAGGCCTCGAACGGGTCGCGTTCGGTGCGCAAGGCATTGATGGGTGCGCCGTCGTCGCGCCAGCCCAGGGCGAGGCCTGCAAAAAGCATGCGTTCGACAGGCAGGTTCAGAAAGCGCGCCACGGGCTGCGATCGGAAGGCCCAGTATTCCTGCGCACAGGTGTCCAGGCCCTGCTCCACGGCCAGCAGCATCACCGTCTGCAGGTAAATGCCCAGGTCGGCCCATTGCGGTGGTCCCATGCGGCGGTCCACGCTCAGGAAAATGCCGACGGGGGCGCCGAAGAACGTAGCGTTCTTTGCCATCTGGCGCAGGCGGGCCTCTTTGTCCTCGCGGGGGATGTTGATCGTGGCATAGAGCTGCTCGGCGTTGCGAAAGCGCCGCGTGCGGTAGGGTTCCCACAGGTTGGGGGGATAGACCGCATATTCCGGCTGGTCCTGCCAGGGCTCGGAGGCCAACAGGTGCAGGAGCTGCGCCAGCGGCTCGCCCGCCAGTGCGTGTACGTGCCAGGGTTGCAGGTTGCCGCCCGAGGGCGCGCGCGCCGCCTGTTCCAGCAGGGTGCGCACCACGGCAGCGGGTGGCTCTTCGGGTTTGAAGGCTCGGATCGATATCCGGCGCTGCACTGCGTCGGAGACTTTCATGGTGCTGCGTCCGGTGCCCCGGTGGCGGCGCCAGGGGCGGCCAGTACGGCGCGTTGCGGCGCCGTGTTGACGGCGAGCTGGAATACATCGGGCCGTGCATAGTGGCCCACGGGGTCAAAATCCATCTGTGCACGGGGGATGTCGTCCAGGTCGATCTCGGCCGTGAGAAGGACATCCTCGCCGTATACCGGACCGGTCAGCACCTTGCCCATGGGATTGATGATGCAGCTGCCGCCGCGCATCAGCAGGGTGTCGGGGGCCTCGGGGAGACGATTGTGCAGGGCTTCCATGGGGAGTTGTTCACGGCGCAGGTGCTGGCAGCTCGACAACACGAAACAGCGGCCCTCCATGGCGACGTGCTGCATGGTGCTGATCCAGGTGTCGCGGTCGTCGGCTGTGGGTGCGCAATACAGCGCCACACGTTGCTGGTACATGGCCATGCGCAGCGCGGGCATGTAGTTTTCCCAGCAGATCACGGCGCCGAGCTTGCCGAAAGGCGTGTCCACGGCCTTGAGCGTGGAGCCGTCGCCATAGCCCCACACCAGGCGCTCCAGCGCCGTGGGCATGAGCTTGCGGTGGTGGCCGAGCACGGTGCCCTCAGGCCCCAGGTACACGGCGGTGCAGTACAGCGTGCCGCCATCGCGTTCGATGATGCCGACGCAGACATAGAGCTTGTGCGCGCCTGCGGCCTGGGCCAGCTGGGCAATTTCGGGGCCGTCCAGCGCCACGGCCGCCTCGTAGTATTTGAGGAAATCCTGGCGCCCCTCGGGCGTGCGCGCGCCGATGAAAATGTGAAAGTCGGCTCCCTTGGGGTAGCCGCCGATGAAGGCCTCGGGAAACACCAGCACCTGCGCGCCGCGTGCTGCGGCTTCTGCCATCAGGGTTTCGGCCTTGGCCACGGTCGCGGAGGTGTTGAACAGTACGGTAGCGGTCTGCGCCACGGCGGCAATCAGTTTCATCGGATGTCTCCTGTCAGTTGGCAGACGCCAGTGTGGCGCCGTATGCGCACACGGGCTGTCATGCGGGTATCACGGGCGTCAAAAGGTCGTACGCGGCGCGTGCGCGCTGCAGATCGCGTCCCAGGCGGCGGCTTTGGGGCAGGTGGCCTAGCCAGGCCAGGCGGGCAATGCTGTGGGCCAGCGTGGACTGCATGTCGGCGGGCTGCTGCGCAAGCCAGGCTGCCCACAGCAGGCGGGCCGTCTCCAGCGCCCCGCTCTCGCGCAGGTAGAGCGCGGTGGAATGCACAAAACACAGCGCGTCGCGGGCCTGGCAGTGCGCCAATGGCAGTGCGCGGGTGGGGTCGTCCTCGAAGTCGATGAAGCCCACCACCCCGTCGGGGCAGCGCACCAGGTTGCGCGCAAAGGCCTGGCTCAGGCTGGTGCCCGTGCTGTGCACCTGTTGCAGGGCCTCCAGGCCCTGGCGCCACAACGCCAGCACGGCTTGTGGCCCCTGTGGCATGGCCGCATGCAGCTCGCCGTCCAGCGAGGGAGCGGGTTCGCCGGGGCGGCCCAGGTGGCGCAGCAGCAGGCCGTCCTCCTGCCGGGCCAGCAGCACGGGCACCCGCAGGCCCCGCGCCGCCAGGTCGTACAGGCGCCGGGCTTCGGTGGCAATGGCCGCCGTGCCGCCCAGGTTGGGGACGGGGCGCAGCACCTGCAGACGCGCCAGTCGGGCCAGTGCGCCCAGCACGCGGTAGCGCCCCATGCCGTGGCGCGGCCCGGCTTTTTTCAGCCAGACCTGCTCTCCGTCGAGCATGTAGCGCGCCACGTTGGCATGCTGCAGGGCCAGTTGCTGGCGGAGGAAGGCGGCGTAATCGTGTGCAGGGGGCGTGTCAGTGTCGTGCGGCATGGGCAGTGCAATAGGGGTTTCCGGCCAGCGGGCGGGCTACACTTGCCGCCGTGCGCGGGCTGGCCCTGCGCGCCATCCCCCACGGCGCTGCCATGTGGCACCACCCGGGGCATCATAAAAGCCTTTGCACCCAGAACGGAGCTCTCCATGACTGAAACCGCCACTCCCGACGCCGGTGCACCGGCCCTTGGCCCCGACGAGCTCGATGAACTCGACACCCTGCTGGACGATTTGCGCACGCGCGGCGAAGAGATCCCACAGTGGGAGTTTTGCGACGGTTTCATGGCCGCGCTGGTGTGCACCCGTCGGCCCATCGGCCCGGCCGAATACCTGCCCATGCTGCTGGGCGATGGTGAGGCCCTGGAACTGGCCGAGGGTGAGCCCCTGCCGCTGCTCGAAGCCTTTGCCGATGCGGCGCAGCAGGCGCGTTTTCTCGAACTGTGGATGCGCCGCTGGAACGAGGTGCAGGCGCAACTGGATGCCGACGTCAAGTCGCTCGACGAGGATCAGGCGTATGCCCCCGAGGCCATGGACATGCGCGGTGCGGTCGCCAGCCTGCCCGAAGAGGAGCGTGCCGAGCTCGAAGGACAGGAGATTCCCTCTTTTGCGCAGGTGTGGGCGCTGGGCTTCATGTTTGCGGTGGAAAACTGGCCCGACGAATGGGCCGCGCCGCGCGACAAGGAAGCCGCGCAGTGGCTCGATGATGCGATGGAACACATCGTTGCGCTGACCGAAGACGACACGGGCAAGCCCGAAATCTGCATGTACAGCGACGACGGCCCGCCCAGCACCAGCAAGGCCCGTGTGGAAGCCTTTGGCGAAGCCATCTGGGCCGTGTACGACCTGCGCCGGATCTGGAAAAGCATGGGCCCGCGCGTGGAGACCCTGCGCAAGCCGCCGGCGCCTGGCCGCAACGACCCGTGCTGGTGCGGCAGCGGCAAGAAGTTCAAGAAGTGCCACGGCGCCTGAGGCGCCTTGGCTTCAGGACGCCATCGCCAGGTTGCGCCCTGCACCCTTGGCTTGGTAAAGCGCCTTGTCTGCGCGTTCGATGATCGCATGGGCGTGGGTGTCGGCGGGGTTCCATACACTGGCACCGATGCTGACCGTCATGTGGCCGATTTCCGGGAAGTCGGCTGCGGCGATGGCCGCGCGTATTTTTTCTGCTGCCGCCATGCTGCCCTCGCCCCCTGGGGTGTGTGGCAGCAGCACTGCGAATTCTTCGCCGCCATAGCGGGCTACCAAATCGACCGCACGGGTGTTTTCATTCAGCAGGCGCGCCAGTTGTTGCAAGACGGCGTCCCCCGCAGGGTGGCCGTGGGTGTCGTTGACTTGCTTGAAATGGTCGGCGTCGAGCAGCAGCACGGCAAACCCCGTGCCGGTGCGCTGGCTGGTCTGGAAGCATTCGAGAAGCCTGGCATCGAAGTGCCGCCGGTTGTGCACGCCGGTGAGCGGATCGCGGGTGGCCAGCCGTTCGAGTTCGAGGTTGGCGGTCTCCAGCGCCTCGGTGCGCTGCTGCACCTGGGTTTCCAGCGTCTGGTTGACGGCCGCCAGCTCGCGTTCATGGGCCAGCAGCGCAGTGGTCATCGACTGAATGGATTGGCTCAATTGCTGCACCTCGATCAGGCGGTGATCCGTGGGAAAGCGGGCGTTGCTGGCGCCCTGCTCGATCTGGCGCGCAGCATTGGCCAATTGTTCGATGGGTCGGCTGAACGAGCGGGCCAGCCACAGCGCCACCAGGCTGAATGCCAGCGCGGCCAGCAGTCCCAGCGTCAGCAGCCGGGTGCGCAGCGCGTGCGCCGGCTCCAGTGCCAGTTCCAGCGGCTGGCGTACCACGATATGCCAGCCCAGGCCCTGGGAGATGCGGGTTTGGACGGATGCCTGGCTGGTGAGGTATTCCTGGCCATCGTCCCAGCGCAGCCGGGCATATCCCGTCGTCGGGGCGGAAGGCAGCGCGGCGGCCAGGCGTGTGTGGCTGGCCAGGGCCTGCGGGTACAGCACATCCCCCAGCGCATTGGCGATCAGGATTTCGGTGCCCTGGTTGCGGGGGTGCTGGTCGAATGCGGCCTGTACTGTCTGCGTGACCCAGCGCCAGTGGATATGGGCGCCGACAACGCCCACCAAAGCACCTTGCGGGTTGCGGATGGGGGCGGCGATGTCGATGAAGCGCAGGGGCTCGGAGGACGCTTGCTGCGGCAGCAGCTTTTCCAGCAGCAGGGCCTTGTGCACATCGCCGACGTAGAGGCCCGCCTGTCCCTCGATGAACCAGGGCCGCTGTGCGACAGACTGGCCCTGGAGGATGCCGTCGACCGCCTGCACGACCGTGCCTTGCGGGTCTGTCACGCCCATCCAGGCATATTCTTCGCGCAGGTTGCGTCGTTGTTCCAGTGAATGGAGAACGGCAGGCTGAGCCAGATCACCCCGGGTGAAGTGCGGTGCCAGGCTGAGCAATACCAGGTCCAGCTCATGTTCACGCAGGCTGGCCCCCAGCAGGTCGGCGGCGGCGCGTGCGGTGGCATGGACGGATGCGCCCGCCGTGGCCGCTACCTGCTGCGTGGCCAGTCGGCCCACATACAGGCCCACGCTGACCAGCGTCAGCAGCGAGAGCCCGCCAAACCACAGGGCCAGCTGGCCTCTAAGGCTGTGCAAGAACGAAGGACGGATCAAGGGCATTCGGTATCGTGGCGGGGACGCCCTGTCTGGCGCCCCGCGCCTTGGTGGTCGCGGCGCGCCAGCGGGAAAAGCGCAAACCCATTAGATCAAATGCGGCGCCCGATGCAAGGGCGTAACCCCCAAGGCGAAACCACCGTTCACGACCGCGACAACAGCTGCGCCAGCTGCGCCAGCGCATGCCGCACGGTGGCGGCGCGCACGGCGGCGCGGTCGCCTGCGAAATGCTGGCGCTCGCTGTAGGTGCGCCCGTGCACGCACCACGCCAGCCACACCGTACCCACGGGCTTGTCTGTGCTGCCGCCGGTGGGTCCGGCCACGCCCGTCACCGCTACGCTGGCCTGGGCGGCAGAATGCGCCAGGGCGCCTTCGGCCATGGCGCGGGCCACGGGCTCGCTCACGGCGCCGTGCTGGTCGATGAGCGTGCAGGGCACGGCCAGCATCTCTGCCTTGGCGGCGTTGGAATACGTGACAAAGCCGCGCTCGAACCACTGGCTGGAGCCGGCCCGGTCGGTGCAGGCCCCGGCGATCAGGCCGCCCGTGCAGCTTTCGGCCGTCGCCAGCATCTGGCCCCGGGCCAGCAGGGCATCAGAAATATTGATCAAAATGGCCTCTAACGCAATATCATCAAGCGGTAAGAGCTCTTTTTTTGATAGCAATTGGGGGTGTGGTGTCACCAGAATCTCCACAGCGCAATCACCAGCAGGGTGCAGAACGCCGCCACAAAGTCATCCCACAGAATGCCCCAGCCGCCGCGCCAGCCAAATCCTTTGAACAGGCTGTCGGCCCAGCCCACCGGGCCGGGCTTGGCGGCATCAAAGAAGCGGAACAGTGCAAACGCCACCAGCTGGCCCCAGAAGCCCATGGGCATGGCCAGCCACAGCACCAGCCAGAAGGCCACCACCTCGTCCCAGACGATGCTGCCGGGATCGGACACGCCCATGTGGCGTGCGGTGAGGGTGCAGGCCCACCAGCCGCCGAGCGTGCTGGCGGCGATCAGGAGGCCCATCTGCAGCGGCGTGGCAAACCACGGCTGCAGCACCAGGAAAGCCAGCCAGGCCCACAGCGTGCCCACCGTACCGGGGGCCTTGCGCGACAGGCCCGCGCCAAAGCCCAGCGCAATGAAGTGCGCGGGGTGGGCCAGCAGAAAACGCACCGTAGGGCGCAGCGGTACGGTACTGTTCATGGGCGCTCCAGCAGCTCAATGTCCTTGGGGTAGCGGATGGTGTGCCCGGCGCTGAACTGCGCCGTGGCTCCGGCGGCCAGGGGCTGCTGCCAGGCGATGGTGCCTTGCTGCTGGTTCCAGGCCAGGCTGGCGGGCTGCGGCTGGTAGCTTGATTCGACTTCGATTTTTTCGTTGCGCGAGACCGGTGTGGCGTGCAATACCTGCAGGTCGATGCTGCTCTTGTGGCGGTTTTCCACCTGGTAGCTGCGGCGTGTCTGGCGCTCGGTGCGCGAGCCGGTCAGGCCGGTGGTGCTGGTCATGTCCTGGGGCGCCTCGGCGCGCACCAGCACCAGTTCATCGCGGCCAAACGAAAGGCTGGTGGTAGGCGGGGCGCCCGGCGTGCTGGCAGTGCTGGCGCTGAAATCCAGGCGCCCGGTGCCCACAAAGGCGCCGTCGCGGTACAGGCCCACGGCGCCGGGCGGCCAGACGCCTGGCGGCGGCGCAATCTCGGCCACCAGGTAGGCGGCTTCTTCCACGCCCGGCGCGGTGCGGGTGAGCAGGTGGGCAGCGGCCTGCTGCGTTCCCAGCGCCAGTGTGACGCGCTGGCCGTTCGAGGGCACCGTGATGCGTTGCGGCACGGCAAACTCAGTGGCAAAACCCTTGTCGAGGGTGCTGACGTCAAAGCTGGGCATGGCCTCGGGCATTGCGTTGCCGCGCTCGCGCATGGCCGGGGCCGGGGCAGCCGGTGCCATGGACATTGCCTTGGCCACCGTCTGGGGCGGCGGTGCGACGTCCAGGGTCCAGGGGCGGGGCAGGCGGCCCTGCGTGGCGCGATGGGGTTGGCCGGTGGAGAGCGTGAGCTGCACGCCCGCCCAGTCCTCGCCGCTGTTCTGCGCCACCAGCGCCAGGCGTTCGAACTGCACGCTGGCCTTGGGGGTATCGAGCGTGGCGCGGTAGCTGGGCTGCCAGCCGGGGCCGCGCACCTGGTAGCTCAGGCGCAGCTCGGCGTCACGCTCGGCAGCCAGGTTGACGGTGACGGACACTACGCGCGTGCGCTGGCTGGCCACGCGATCGCGCTCGGCAGCCAGGGGCTTGAGCGCCAGTTCCAGCGCCTCCTGGCGGCGCTTGAGCTGGTGGGCGCGGGCCAGTGCATCCTGGCCGGACTTGCGCAGCACGTCGGCGGTGGCGCTGATCTGCGCCGGGGTGGCGGGCAGGGCGCGGCCCCCTGCGGCGGCTTCGCCCGCGCTGCCAGCGGCAACCCCTTTGAGGTAGCTGTCGACCAACTGCAGCGCACCCGATTCGGCCTTGACGGCGGCGATCTGGTCTTCGAGTTCGCGGATGCGGCCATCAAGCGGGCTCGTGCAGGCCGAGGCGACGTCGCGGTCTTCGGCCAGCACATTGAACTCGCCCACGCGGACACCTGCGTCGGCACTGATCTGCAGGCTTTGCGGGTCCAGCGTGGCGGGCAGGCAGGCTACGGTCAGGCTGCGCGCACCGGCGCCCACCTTGGCCACGCGCTCCACCGTGGCGCTGCCAGGATAGACCGTGACGCGGGCAATGCGCGAGGCGCCTTCTTGGGCTGCGGCGGCGCCTGCGCTGCACAGCAGCGCGGTGCAGGCCAGTGCGGACACCAGCGGCTGCGGGGAAAACGAGGGGAGGTTCACGGGGCGCTCCTGGGAGTCTGTCGGACTTGGAAATCGTCGGCTGCAAATCGGCCGCAGCAGTCCATTTTTCACCGTCTTTTTGCCCCATAGCCGGGCTATGGGGCTGCAAATCCGGCAAAAACTGTCCTCGCTGGGGCCGATTTTCGCTTACGACGCTCCAAGTCTGACAGCCTCCAGGACGTGCAGAGGAAAAACTTTCCGCACATGCTAGCAGCCACCCCGGGTCATCTTCTATTGGACAGCGGCCCGTGCGGCGGCGGCCCTGGCCTTGGCCTCATCGGCCTTGCGCTGCAGTTCCAGGGCCTCTTTTTCGGCGGCCTGGGCTTCGGCGGCCTTGGCCGCCTTGGCATCTTTCTCGGCGGAGCTGCCGCCGGCCAGTGCATTGCCTGCCATGGTGCCGGCAACGGCGCCCACCGCTGCTGCGCCCATGGTGCCCATCATTCCCGGGCCGCGTGCGGCAGGAGCGGCTGCCGCAGCCGGAGCTGCCGCAGTGGCCGGGGCTGCAGGAGCCTTGGGCGCGACCGGGGCTGCAGGGGTGGACGGCGCTTTGCCGATGCTGGCCGGAGGAATGGAGCGTGATTTCCCGCCACCCATGCGCTTGGCATGGGCCAGCGTGGGGGCGGCCAGGGCGGCGACGGTCAGTGCAATGACGGCGGTGGTGGTGCGGTAGGTGTTTGTCATGGCGAGTCCTTGAGGATCAATCGTTGCTGCCGAAGCCAAACAGGCTCAGCAGGCTGGTGAAGAGGTTGAACAGCGAAACAAACAGGCCCACGGTGGCCAGCACGTAGTTGGTTTCGCCGCCATTCACGATGCGGCTGGTCTCGAACAGGATCAAACCGGCCGACAGCAGGGCCACCATGGCCGATACCGCCAGGCCCAGCGCCGGGATCTGGAAGAACATGGCTGCCAGTCCGGCCAGGATGGCGATCACCATGCCTGCGAACAGGAAGCCGCCCATGAAGCTGAAGTCACGCCGCGTCGCCAGCACCCAGCCCGACAGGGCCAGGAAGGTGGTGCCCGTGGCGCCCAGGGCCAGCGCGATGGTTTGTCCGCCACCCGGCAAGGCCAGATGCGCCGACAGAACGGGACCCAGGGTGTAGCCCATGAAACCGGTGAGTGCAAAGACGGCCCCCACGGCCCAGCCGCTGTTTTGTACCTTGTGGACCAGGAACAGCAGACCGAAAGTGCCCGCCAGCGTGAGGATAAGGCCCGGTGCGGGCAAACGCAGGGCCATGGCGGTGGCCGCCACCGCGGCGCTGAACAGCAGCGTCAAGGACAGCAGGGCATAGGTGTTGCGCAGCACCCGGTGCGTGGCCAGGGTGCTGCCCAGGGATCCGCCGATAGCGGTCCCTTGGTAGGTGGCAGGATGGTTCATGAGGGTCTCCAAAGACAGAATGAAGACCGAGGGTAGATGGATAATTGTTTCTGAAAAAGAATATAAAAACTGATATTCATTCCTGTAAATTCGAAGAATGAACACGCCTTTCAACTACCGCCACCTCTACTATTTCTGGATGGTGGCCAAGGAGGGCAGCATGTCCAATGCCGCTGCCCGGCTGGACATGGCGGTCCAGACCGTGAGCACCCAGGTGCGTGAGCTTGAGCGAGATCTGGGGTGCCAGCTGCTGCGCCCGGCGGGGCGCGGCCTGGCGCTGACCGAGGCGGGCGTGGTGGCCCTGCGGCAGGCAGAAGCCATCTTTCAATTGGGTGAAGCCTTGCCCGAGCTGGCGCGTGCCGCAGCGCAGAGCCCCTCGGTGCGGCTGGTGGTGGGCATTGCCGACGGCCTGCCCAAACTGGAAGTGCAGCGGCTGCTGCGCCCGGTGCTGCAGGTGCAGGGCTTGCGCCTGGTGTGCCTGGAGGGTGAAATGCCCGACCTGCTGGCCGAACTGGCTGTGCACAAGCTCGACGTGGTGCTGTCCGACCACCCTGCGCCTTTCAATCCGCGTCTCAAGGTGCACAACCATCCTTTGGGGACGTCGGCCATGGGCTGGTATGCCGCGCCGCAGTGGTGGGCGCAGGCGGCGGACGGCTTTCCGGCATCGCTGCAGTTGCTGCCCGTGCTGCTGCCCACCACGCACTCCATTGTGCGCAGCACGATTGACCAGTGGCTGGCCCAGAAGGGATTGCGTCCACGCGTGGTGGGCGAGTTTGAAGACAACGCGCTGCTGGAGGCTTTTGGCGGCACCGGCCTGGGGGTGTTTCCCGGTGCGGTGGCGGCGCAGGACGAATTGCGGCAGCGCTGCCAGGTGCGCCTGGTGGGCGCCTGCGATGGGGTGGAAGAGCATTACTACGCCATCAGCACAGAGCGCAAGGTGGCGCACCCCTTGGTGCAGTTGCTGCTGCAGCGTCCGCGCGAGGCCGAATCTTCGGCCTGACCGATGCGTGTGCCGCGCGCCACAAGCGGGCGCGCCCCCCGGGCTGCCATGGATTCCGCCATTGACCGCGCTGGCGATGAATCCGATACTGAATCCGGGAAGCCCTCTGCGGGACTTCTGGTTTTTTCCAAGGCAGGAACCCGCCCTTCAGTAACCATGGCAGAACAGCAGTACACACATATCGGTGTTCGCAGGCGCGAGCTGGCATGCCTGATGGGCTTGCTGTGCGGTGGCTGGCGCCTGGCGGGTGCCGCCGACGGTCCGGTACGCATCCTCACCGAAGAATTCCCACCCTACAACTACACCGAAGGCGGCCAGATCACGGGGCTGGGGACCGAGGTGGTCGAAGCCGTGCTCCAGCAACTGGGTGTGCAGGGGCAGTTCCAGTCGATGCCCTGGGCGCGCGCCTACGAAACGGCCAGCAATGTTCCTGGGGTCCTGATTTATTCGATGGTGCGCACGCCAGAGCGTGAAAAGCGCTTCAAATGGGTGGGTGTGATCGCACCGTCCGAGTACTACCTGTTTTCTCTGGCGGACAAGCCGCTGTCCCTTGCTTCGCTCGAAAAAGCCCAGGGCCTGCAGATCGGCACAGTGAACCAGAGCGTGGGTGAACAGTTCCTGTTGACCCGAGGCTTCGTCAAGGGAAAGAATCTGCAGGCCAGTGCCCGGAACGAATTCAACTACGAGAAACTCCGGTTGGGGCGTATTGACCTGTGGATCATGAACCGGCTCACTGCCTATCACCTGGTGCGGCAGGCGGGTCAGGATCCGGAAAAGACCTTGCACAAGGCGCTGGCCATTCCGGAACTCAGTTCGCAAAGCTACTACATGGCGTTTGGGGCCCAGACGCCCGATGCCACCGTGGAGCGGTTCCGCAAGGCGCTGGAAACGCTGCAGCGCAATGGCAGCCTCGACCGGCTGCAGCGCAAATGGCAGTAGCCCCGCCACCCGGCGCAGGGCTGCCAGCGGCGCCAGTGCGCCAGCGTTCCCTGGGCTGGCGCCTGGTGTGGGCCACGCTGGTGTTTTGTGTCCTGTTCATCCTGGCCTCTGTCATGGCGCTGACCTGGTCTGCCTGGAATGCGGGCCTTGCCCGCATGGATGCTGATCTCGCACAGATCGAACAAGTCTATGGCGACATCCTGTCCAAGGCCATCTGGGAGCTGGATCGGGAGGCATTGAAGACCTATGTGCGCAGTGCAGAGGGCGTTGCCTCGGTGGGAAAAATTGTCTTGACGGTCAGATTGGCCAACCAGCCCCCGGAAATTTTCGAGAGCGCGCATGTCGGCTGGAGCGGGCCAGGCTGGGCGCCGATGCGCCGCCTGCGATTGGCCTACGCGCCGTTTCCCGGGGGCCGT
Organism: Burkholderiaceae bacterium; assembly: GCA_023954095.1. GTDB lineage: Bacteria > Pseudomonadota > Gammaproteobacteria > Burkholderiales > Burkholderiaceae_C > Simplicispira. Next base: position 25,541 of record JAMLIQ010000013.1, read on the forward strand.
GAGGAAATCGGCGAACTGGTGCTGTATGGCGATGAGCAAGTGCTGTGGCGGCGTCTGCGCAGCCAGCTGGCCACCATCGTGGTGGCGCAATTGCTGCAGTCGCTGATGCTGGCGGGACTCATCATGCTGATGTTCAATCGCATGGTCACGGTGCATGTGCGGCGCATCGCATCGCACTTGGAAGGCGTGCGCCCGGGCAACCTGGGCACGCACCTGCGTCTGGAGCGCGGCAGCCAGAGCCAGGACGAATTGGCGCAGTTGGTCTCAGGAGTCAACCAGCTGCAGAGCAGTCTGGCAAACCACCTGGAGCGCCAGCAGCGCTATGAGCACGAGCTGGCCGAGCACCGGGACCGGCTGGCCCACCTGGTGGATGAGCGTACCGCCGAACTGCAGGCTGCCAATGCCCGGCTGCAAAGCCTGGCCCGCACCGACCCGTTGACCGGTCTTCCCAACCGGCGGCATTTTGACGAGGTCCGGATCATCGAAATGCGCCGCGCCCAGCGCGAGCAGCAAAGTCTGGCCCTGCTGATCTGCGATATCGATTGCTTCAAGGACTTCAACGACCACTACGGGCACCCCATGGGCGACCAGTGCCTGGTCACCGTGGCCCAGGCCTTGCAGATGCAGCTGGGCCGGGCTGGAGACCTGGTCGCGCGGATCGGTGGCGAAGAGTTTGGCGTGCTGCTGCCTGCGACCGGCCGCTCGGCGGCCTACAAGATGGCCGAGCGCATGCGCGCTGCGGTGGCGGCCTGCGCCATCGAACACCTGTATTCGCAGGCGGCCCAGGTGGTGACGATCAGTATCGGTCTGGCGGTGCTGGAGCCTGGCGCAAAGGAGGAGTTCGAGGCCCTGTTCCAGGAAGCAGACCAGGCGCTGTACCGCGCCAAGGCCGCCGGGCGCAACCAGGTGGCGGGGCCCGGTGCCCCCTGCTTCGCCCGTCCGTGAAGGAGAGACAGCATGACGCGTGCCCTACTTTTGTTCTGGCTGTTCTGTGTGGGTGCGGCGGCATCCCAGGCGCAGCCCATCCGGGCGGTGACCGAAACCACGCCCTACACCTACCTGGAGGGCGGCAAGGTGGCCGGAAGCGCTACCGAGGTGGTGGAGCTGACCTTGCAGCGGGCAGGCCTGAAGGACTACAGCGTGCACCTCTACCCCTGGGCGCGGGCCTATGACATGGCGCTCAAGGAGCCCGGTGTGCTCATTTTCCTGATAGCACGCACACCGGCCCGTGAGCAGCAGTTCCGCTGGGCGGGCGAGATCATGAAGATCCAGTACCACCTGTACCGGCTCAAATCAAGCAAGCTCGACATCAGTACCCTGGAATCCGCCAAGGCCTACACCATTGGTGTCATGCGCGACGATGTGCGCCAGCAGTACCTGCGTTCCAAAGGGTTCGAGCGGCTGGTGGTCTCGGCGCAGCCCCTGGACAACTTCCGCAAGCTGCTGCGCGGCCAGGTGGATCTGGTGCCCTTGACGACGGACGACGCAGGCCTGCTGTGCCAGCAAGCCCCGTTCGATTGCGCAGGCCTGGAGCGGGTGCTGACGCTGGACGAGGCGTCCGCCGGTCTCTATATGGCCTACAGCCTGCAGACCTCGCCGGATGTGGTGCAGCGGACCCAACAGGCCTTCGACCGGCTCAAGGCCGAGGGGGCCGTGCAGCGCATCATGGAGCGCATGCCCTGACGGCATTGCCGCATGCAATACGCGCAGGCGTCAGGCAAAGTGGTCGAACGAGGTGTAGTGGTGGACCACCGGCTGGCCCTGTCCATCGATCAGGCGCATACCGGGTTCGGCCTCGATGCGGCCAATGCGCGTGACCGGTGTGCTGCTGGCCTGCGAGGCGGCGGCCACCGCAGCGCGCGCAGCCGCAGGTGCGGTGAAAAGCAACTCATAGTCGTCGCCGCCGGCCAAGGTGCATTGGTGTAAAAAATTCAAATCAAAAAGGACTGTAGCGCTTTCTGGTAAAGCGCTTGCAGCTATCAAATTCATAGTAATCGAGGTGTCCACACAGGCTCCGACACCGGAGGCGCGCAGGATGTGGGCCAAGTCGCCCAGCAGGCCGTCGCTTACATCCAGCGCTGCGCTGGCCACGCCGCGCAGGGCCAGGCCCAGGGCCACACGCGGTGTGGGCTGTTCCAGTCGCTGGCGCGCAGCCTCCAGCAGGGCCGGGGGCAGGGGGCGGTGGCCTTGCAGGGCTTCGAGTGCCAGCCGTGCATCGCCCAGTGTGCCGCTCACATACAGGTCGTCGCCCGCCCGCGCGCCGCTGCGCAGCAGGGCCTGGCCCGGGGGCACTTCGCCCCACACGGTGATGCACAGGTTGAGCGGACCCTGCGTGGTGTCGCCGCCGACCAGTTCGCAGCCGTGCGCGTCGGCCAGGGCAAACAGGCCGCGTGCAAAGGCTGCCAGCCAGGCGTCGTCGGCTGCAGGCAAGGCCAGCGCCAGGGTAAATGCCAGCGGGCGGGCGCCGCACGCTGCCAGGTCCGAGAGGTTGACGGCGAGCGCCTTGTGGCCCAGGCGTTCGGGGTTTGTCCCGGCAAAAAAGTGCCGATCCTCGACCAGCATGTCGGTCGATACCGCCAACTGCATGCCCGGTGCGGGCGCCAGCAGCGCGCAGTCGTCGCCCACGCCCAGGGCGGCGCGGCGTACCGGGCGCGTGAAGTAGCGTGCGATCAGGTCAAATTCACCCATGGGGACGGATTGTGCGGTGTATCGGCTGCAATGCCTTGCGGTCGGCAACGGGGCTTGCAATGGGCACGGCCCAGACCAGTGGACGCCGCGAGGCGACTCAGGGGGAGTCAATTCGTGCCGCGAAAACGCTGTGCCGCCTGGCGGCTGACTTCGGCCAGCAGTTGCTCTTCGCGCTGGCGCTCGCGCAGCCAGCGCGCGTCGTTCTGGCCCGCCTGGGTTTCGTTGCGCAGCAGGTGCAGCGCGCCCGAGGCACCGTGGGCGGTGGCGTGCCCTGCGATCTGGTCCATGGTGTGCAGGATGTGCTCGCGCAGCGGCATGTGGCCGCCGGTGGCCGGATCGACGTAGACCGCATCCATGCCGAAGCGGCAGGCCTGGAAACGGTTGTAGGTGTAGACGAGGTAATCGTCCTCCTGCGGCATAAAGGGCTGGTCGGCCAGGAACCATGCGCCCAGTGACTGCACGAAGCCCGACAGCGCAGCGGCGCGCTCAATGGTCAGCGGAGTGTCGAACACGCGGATCTCGATGGTGCCGAATTCGGGCTTGGGCCGGATGTCCCAGTAAAAATCCTTCATGCTCTTGACAACGCCGGTGTGCGTCATCTTGTTGAAATACGCCTCGAATTCGGTCCAGGTCAGCACGCAGGGCGCACGGCCCGACAGCGGGAAGGCGAACACCGAATTGAGCCGTGCCGAGTCGAAGGCCGTGTCCTGGCCCTGCACATAGGGGCTGGATGCCGAGAGCGCGATGAAGTGCGGGATGTAGCGCGACATGCGGTGCAGCATCAGCAGTGCGGCATCGGCGTCGGGGCAACCGATGTGCACATGCTGGCCAAAAATGGTGAATTGCTTGGACAGGTAGCCATACAGTTGCGATAGCTCCTGAAAGCGCGGCTTGTCGTAGATGCGCCGCTCGTGCCACTGCTGGAAAGGGTGCGTTCCGCCGCCCACGACGGCAATGTTGAGCTTGTCGGCACTGCGCACCAGCGCATCACGGATCTGGCTGAGCTGGCCCAGCACCTCGCTCGAGGAGTGGCAGATGCCGGTGGAAATTTCGATCATGCTGTTCGTCATCTCGGGCACCACGCTGCCGGGCAGCGGGGTGCGTTTCATGAGGCGCAGCATGTCTGCGGCGTAGGGCGCCAGGTCGTAATCGTGCGTGTTGACGAGTTGTAGCTCCAGTTCAACGCCGAGCGTGAGCGGTTCGGAATGGTTGAAGGCTTCAAGACTCACGGCTGTCTCCCTGGTTGCCGCGGGCCAGAGGCGCCCAGGGCTTGGAACTTTCTCCGGCACGGTAGATGGCCACCGTGGCAATGACCGCGCCCAGCACTTCCATCAGCAGGATGGCGGGCAGGGCCACGCGCGCAATCAGGTGGCCCGTGGAGGGCGAGGCCAGCACGAACTGCGAGGCAATCAGCAGTGCAATGGCCGACATGGGCGTCATCGCACAGCTGACCCACAGCGCCTGCAGCCAACTCGACCCGCTGCCCGCATTGCCCACGGCCACGCCCAGCGCCTTGGCGACCAGGCGCACCACGATCAGGGCCAGCACCACACCGGCCACGGGGCCGCTCCAGTCAGCCTGGGCGGCGACGGTGGAAACCAGCACGAACATCAGCATGGTCAGCAGCGACGAGGCGTTGCCCAGCTGGCGCGGCCAGGCCCAGGGGCGCGGGTTGAGCTGTTTGAGCAGCATGCCGCCGAGCAAGGCCGCCAGGGGCGCAGAGCCCCCCATGTGGGCAGCCACGGCGGTGGCTGCGGCCACCAGGGCCAGCAGGAGCATGGAGGTGCTCTCGCTCGTCGGGCTCATGAAGCGCAGCGCCATGCGCAGCACCAGCGCCAGAACGGCGGCCACGATGATGGAGACGCCCAGGACGACCATCACTGGGTAGACCGTGTCCATGAAGGTGATGCTGGAGCGGTTCATGAGTTCGGCACGGGCGCTGCCCAGCGTCAGCGCATACAGTGTGGAGAGCGTGGCCAGCACGATGGCGCGCTCCGTCACCGGGCCGGCTGCGCGGGTGTCGGCCACCACGCGCGTCAGCACCGCGGGCGAGGCCGCCAGTGCCACCAGTGCCAGCGGACCGGCCACCCTGGCCGGCATATCCAGCCACAGCAACACCCAGTACACCGCGAAATAGGTCAGTGCCGACTCCGCCACGCTTTGCACCAGCACCATGGGGTTGTGGCGAAACCAGCGCAGCGGAATGCGTCCGCCGCATTCGAACAGTACGATGGAGATGCCCAGTTCCAGCATGAACAGGCCAATGCCCTGCAGCGGCCAGACCGCACCGCTGAAACCGGCCAGCCCGGCCACAGCACCCACCAGCGAATATCCCACCACCTTGGGCAGACCGATGTGGCGTTGCAGCAGATAGCCGGTCATGGCGGCCACAGCCAGCAGCAGTGACCACTGCACCGTGGGCAGCCCCGCCGAGGGGCGCAGCCATTGCGCCCAGAAGCTCAGGATTTCGTTCATGTCATGGATTCCTCTTGATCAGGCGGTCCGTCGGCGGCTTTGGTGCTTGTGGCTAGCGGAACCCTCGGGGCGACGTTGCCGGGCTCCGGCGAATGTACCGTTGGATACCAAATATGCATGTAGGACTGTGACACAAGCAGCCGCAGCTTCCCCCGGCGATCCCTGTCTCGGCGCAGGGGAAAACCCTGGAGTATCGCCGCAGTCCGTCATGCAGGCGGTGCGTCTGGCGATCGGACATCCGAAGCGTCGATGACCCCCTTCTCGATGCGATGCCCGTTGGGGCGCGCCGCGGAGCTGTCAACCGTTTCGCCCAGCCGGTCACCCGACCAGCGCAGTGCGCGGGCAGCAATCGGTGGTCCGATCGTCTCCAGAATCGCCACTGCCGTCAGCACGGTGGAGCCCACGATCAGCCCTTCCCTGGGGAAAAGCGCGGCGGTCGTATTGACCAGACCGATGGCAAGACCGGCCATGGGCATCAGCAGCAGGCCACTGGCGCTGGCCTGCTGCAAAGGGGTGCGGCAAGCGGCCGCCGTCAGCGTGACCCCCAGCCACTTGGCAGCACTGCGCGCGAACACGAAGGCCAGCGCGGCGGGCCAGTAGTGGAGCATCTCCGACACATGCATGTTGGCGCCCGCATAGACAAACAGGACAATGAAGAACAGCTCGAACGACGGTCCGAATTCGATGTCTGCCACCAGGTTGCTGCGTTCCAGGCTGCGCACAACCATGCCGAGCATCAAGGGCGCAAACAGGGCAGACAACTTGAGCACAAGTGCGGCGCCCACCGTCATCATCACAGCGCCGATCACAAGTGCCAGCTGGTATTGGTGGGCCGCCTTGGTGGTGCGCGCCGCCAGGTGCAAGGCCCATCCCATGGCGGCCCCGAGGGCGGCCGATCCCAGCACCTGGTAGAGCGGCGCACCGATCATGATGGACAGGGGCGCTTCGGCCTGTCCATACAAGGCGGGCAACATCGCAGCAAACGCCATGAAAGCGATGACGTTGTTCAGCGCCACCAGCGACATCGACCGGGTTGTCACGGGCCCGGACGCCCCCAGCTCATGGGCCACGTGGATCAGCACGGCAGGCGAAGACGATATGGCGATCGTCCCGATCACCGCTGCCGGCAACCCCGAGATGCCGAACCATCCCAGGCAGAAATAGACGGCCACGAAGGTCAGCGCGCTCTCGGTCAGGGAGATCAACACGAGAGAGCGGTCGTTGATGAACCGCTTGATGTCCAGCGACAGGCCCAGGCGGTAAAGAATCAGTGCCAGTGCAACGTCCACGACGATGCGCGACTGTGCCAATGCTTCGGGGCTGATCAATCCCAGAACGTTGGGTCCGGCGAACAGTCCCACCACCATGAACCCGGTAATACTGGGGATCCAGGGCCAGCGGTGGGCCACGTAGCCGCCGAGAGCGCCACAAAAAAGCAGAAAACCGAAGAAAAACAGGGTGTTGACCGGGAAGGGCCAGACGGGGAGGAATTCCATGGGCAGCAGGGGCGAGGGGCTCACTGTGGATCAATGAACCAATGAACAAGGGACCGCAGAGCCTGGGGCAACCGGCGCGGTTGTCCGTTACGGGGCGATCAGTGCAGCACGTGCGGCGTGTCACTGTCCGAGGCATCCAGGTAGAAGCGCTCCACGGGCACCTCGAAGGGCGTTCCTTCTTCCGTCACAAAATGAAAGCTGCCGCGCATGGTTCCCGTTGCGGTGCGCAGGCGGCATCCACTGGTGTATTCAAAGGCCTGCCCTGGCTGCAGCAGCGGCTGCTGGCCCACCACCCCTAGACCTTTGACTTCCTCGACATGCCCCAGTGCGTCGGTAATGATCCAGTGGCGGGAAATCAGCTGCGCCGATGCGTCCCCGGAATTGGCAATCTCGATGGTGTAGGCAAAACTGTACAGGCAGGCATCGGGATCGGACTGCTCCATCAGGTATTCGGGGCGGACGTGGACGGCGATCTGGGGTTTCGGCATGGCGGAATGGTAACTGCGACAATGGCGGCATGACCCGCACCTTTCGTATTGCCCCTTCGATCCTCTCTGCCGACTTCGCCCGCCTGGGCGAAGAGGTGCGCAGCGTCGTCGCCGCTGGCGCCGACTGGATCCATTTCGACGTGATGGACAACCATTACGTGCCCAACCTCACCTTCGGTCCCATGGTGTGCCAGGCCCTCAAGCCGCATGCCGTGACGCCTGGCGGACAGGCCGTACCCATTGACGTGCATCTGATGATCCAGCCCGTCGACGCCCTGGCCGCTGCCTTCGCCGAGGCGGGGGCCGACTTCATCAGCTTCCACCCGGATGCCTCGGGCCATGTGCACCGCAGCATCCAGGCGATCCGCTCCAAGGGTGTCAAACCCGGGTTGGTGTTCAACCCGGCCGAGCCGCTGGATGTGCTGGACTGGGTAATCGACGATATTGACCTGATCCTCATCATGAGCGTCAACCCCGGTTTCGGTGGCCAGAGTTTCATCGACTCGGCCCTGCGCAAGATCGAGGCCGTGCGCAAGCGCATTGATGCCAGTGGCAAGGACATCCGGCTCGAGGTGGACGGCGGCATCAAGCAGGACAACATCCGCCGCGTGGCCGACGCGGGCGCCGACACGTTCGTGGCAGGCAGCGCCATTTTTGGCAAGCCCGACTACCGCAGCGTGATCGACGCCATGCGTGCGCAACTGGCGGCCTGAGTCGGCCCTAGCCCAGCCGCTGGAACGTCAGCGTGAAGGCCACGCCGTCGGCCGTGTTGTGCGCGCTGATGGCGCCGCCCATCTTGGCCATGTAGGTCTTTGCTACAAACAGGCCCTGGCCACGGTGCTCCCTGTCGCCGGGACGCGCTGGTGTGCCGGGGGCCGTTACGCCCAGTTCAAAAATCCGCTCCAGCAGGTCTTCGGCGATGGTGGAGCCCTGGTTGTGCAGTGTGGCGCTGGCGGTCGACGCCGACGCGGCGAGCGTGAGCCGGATGGGCGTACCCGCCGGGCGGTGGCGCGTGGCATTGCGCAGAATGTGGGTCGCCACATCCTCCAGGGCGAATTCGTCGGCCCGCACGATGACGGGGCCTTGCGTGCTGCCTTCGTACACCACATCGGCAATGTCTGCAAAGTGTGCATTGGCGGCCACATGGCGCAAAAAGGCGTCCAGGTCGAGCCGCCCCTGCGGCAAATCTGCCGCCTGCAGTGCCTCGGCGGGTGAAGCCGTGCCATAGAGCACATGCACGGCCTGCTGCATGCGCTGTACGTAGCGCCTGCTGGGATCCTCCGGGTTGCTGTGCAGCACCATCAGCGACTGCAGTGGCGACATGATTTCGTGCCCGACGGCGTGCCACATGTCCCGCTCCTGCCGGGCACGCAGCTGTTCGCGCTGGGTGTCGTCTTTCACGCGCTGCAGCAGGTCGGCCAGGCCTCCGGCCAGAATGCCCAGCTCGTCCGGGCCGCGCAGGTCCGAGACATCCAGGTCACCCAGGCGTGGACCGGTGTGGCCGGGCTGCACGTTGTACGACACGGCAGCGGCGCGGCGCGTCAGTGCGGTGACGCGGCGGATCAGCCCCACCTCGATCAGCATCCAGGCCAGCGCGATGGCGGTCAGCATGGCCCCCAGGTACCAGGACATGCGGGTGGCGACGGCCGCCAGCCCCTGTTCGACCCCGCGCAGGTTGCCGATGAACCGCACGCCATAGTGGCCCGTAGGGGTGTCCAGCAGGTCCAGGCCTTCGGGTGCGGCCGTGCGCGTGTCTGGCGCGGTCAGAGGCAACCAGCCGATCAGGCGGATCAGCCAGGGTGCGGTGGGCTCCACCTGGGGATCTGGCCCTTTGAGCGCGATGGGAGTGCTGCCCTCAGCATCCAGGCGGCGTATCTGCACCTGCTCGCCGGGCTGCAGGGCACGTGAAATGTCGCTCAGCGATGCTGCGAGCCGGGCGCCTGGGGCGTTGCTGTCAAACAAGGGGGGCGTGGCGTCGCCGCCGGGCGCCAGCATTTCCACCCGTACCTGCATGTGGTCCAGGTCTTCCGGAGGCCAGACCGGGCGTGTCCCCTTGTGGAACAGCGCCTCGCGGAACAACTCCACCGGCAGGCGGATGGAATAGAAGGTCCGGCGCAGGCATTCGGGCATGCGGTCCGCCAGGTCGCGGCAGTGGCCGTTTTGCCAGAGCCAGCCGCGAAAGTCGCGCACCGGCCGGGCGCGCAGGTTGAGCTGGGGCGCGCCACTGTCCACAAAACCGGCAAGTCTGCCGCGTGCGGCCGTGCTGCCGCCGCGCGCTGCCATGGCTTCGTAAGGTGCGATCCATCGGTGCGTGGCGCCGCGCATCTCCAGCGTGATGCGGGCGCGGTGCACGTCCTGCAGCGCCAGTGCTCCGCGTTCGCGCGCTGCCAGGGCTCCAGCGTAGAAGCTACCCACCACGTAAATGAATCCCCCGGCATACGGGTTGTTGCCCACCGCGACGCACACCGACGACTGGTCGGGGTACTGCACTGCGCAGCCTGCCATTTCCACGGCCTGCTGGGACTTGTTCTGGTCGTCAAAGTCAATCGCCGCATACGGCAGCAGCAAGGGGGTCAGCGGCGTGATGTCCTGTGCCTGGTGGCCTGCGTTCAGCAGCGCCAGTTGGCCCGATGGATGGCGCAGCCGCGCCATCACCTCGGCCTGGCTGCGCACAAAACCGTGCTGGTAGCTGTGCCAGGCGCGTTCTTTTTCCTCTTTCAGAACGACCACGCTCAGCACCACCGTGGCCAGAGCCAGCAGCAGAAAAACGCCGCGCACCAGAATGCGCCGGCGAAATGCGGGCAGGCCCAGCCGGGGCATCTCCAGCCGGGGGCGCAGCAGGCGTTGCATGGCGGCGGCCTACTTTCGGCGAGCCGGGCTGGCGGCGGTGTCCACCCAGCGAAAGCCGCGCATGGGCACGTTCTCGATGCCTTCAAACCCCGGATCGACCTCGCGCAGGGCCTCGCGGATGGTGCTCACATGCTTGCGCACGTTGTCGCGGTTGCGCCCGCTTTTTACCACCTCAAACAGATCGTCATACGACACCACTTCGCCACAGCGCTGGTGCAGGGTGGCCAGGATGCGCTGTGCGGTCAGCGGCAGGTTGATGCGCTCGCCGCGCCAGGTGGGGGTGCGCTGCCACAGCGGATCGAGCACCAAAGCGTCGGCTGCCCCGGTGTCGGTGGCTTGCGGTGTCTGGGCCTGGGTGGTGCGCAGGATGTCCAGAAAGGTCTCGATGAAATCGGCCTCTTCAAAGGTGGTTTTTTGCAGGTAGTCCCAGGCGTCCAGCGCCTTCATGATGCTGCGGTAAATGGCCGCAGGCATGGCGGAGACCACCAGCACGGGCGTGCCCTGGTGCCGCTTGTTGATGGCATTGATGAGTGCCACCCCGGCGTGCCGCTCGCGGCCCAGCTCGATGTCCAGCACCACGGCGTCGTAGTGTTCGCGGGCCAGCGCCGCCTCGGCGTCATCGCGGGTGAACCACTGGTCGATCACGATGCCGCTGCGCGCACTGCGGATCCAGCCTGCCAGCTGGTTGCTGGTGGGCTGGTCATCTTCGATTACGGCGATACGGGTCATGGGCGGGTCTGGAGTCGTGCTGGGCGGATTATCCCGGCCCCCCGCAACCCATGGTGTGAGTGTTTCTTCCGGGGGCGGAGCGGATGCACCGCCACAGGGTGTGCTTTGGCATGGGCGCCGCATTGTTGCTTCCGGGCTGCCTGCGAAGAATCAACGCTCAATGGATCACTCCTTTCGGGTGGCCCAGAAGCAGACCACAACATCGTTCGACCGGAGAGAGGAACACCATGAAATTCACCTGGAACCGCACCTTGCAGGCGCTGCGGGGGCGCACAATACCCGAAGCCGAGACAGCCCTGTCGGAGGGCTGTGCAGGCGGGGGGGACGAGGCTTCTTCCGCGTCCACCGAGGCGCCTTCCTGTCGTCCCTGGCCTGTGCCCTCGGCACGCAGCCTGCGCTGGCTGGCTGTGGGGACTGCGTTGGCCGCAGCAGGCGTGCTGGTGTACGGCCATCCGCCGGTGCAGACCCTGGGCCAGGGCGAGATGGGGGTGCGGGTGAACCATCTGACCGGCGCTGCCAGCCAGTGGCGCGATGGCAGCGTGTGGGTGCTGCCGGGCCTGCACAGCATGCGGGTGTTTTCCCTGCGTGACCAGAGTTACCACCCGCAAGCGATGCGCGATGCCCAGGGTAGCGCGCCGCTGCAGTCAGTCGAAGGCCTGTCGCTGGGCCTGGACCTGAATGTGCGCTACGCCCTCGACCCTACCGCCGTGGCCTCGAGGGCGGGGCACCTGCCCGACAACGTGGGCGCCGACATCGTGGAGCCCGCAGTGCAGGGGCTGGTGTACAAGGTTTTTGCGCGTTACACAGTGCGCGAGATCTTTTCGTCCAAGCGGGCAGAGATAGCCCAGACCATCGAGACAGAACTGCGCGCCCATCTGGCGGCCGATGGTGTGCTGTTGCGCAGCGTACAGATCGGCAAGGTCGATTTGCCGGCCGAGTACCGCCGGGGCATGGACAGCCTGCTGGCCGAGGAGCTGGCTTCCGAGAAGATGCGCTACACGCTGGAACTCAAGGACAAGCGCGTCAAGGAGACCGAGCTCGACGCCAACGCCGACAAGGTGCGCCGCGAGGTGGCTGCCGAAGCAGCGGCCCGTGAGCAGGTGATTGCGGCCCGTGCCCAGGAAGAAGCCATGAAGCATGTGCTGCCCTTCAAGCAGCGCCAGATCGAGCAGCGCCAGCTGGAGGCCGAGGCCGAGCGCGTGGCCCGCGTCAAGGCGGCCGAAGGCAGCGCCCAGGCCCGCCGCATCGAGGCCAATGGTGAGGCCGACGCGCGCCAGAAGCTGGCCGAAGCTGAAGCCTACCGCCTGGATCGCATCGGCAAGGTGAATGCCGAGCAGATGGCCCGTGAGGGTGCGCTGGTGACGCGCCACCCGCTGTTGATCCAGAAGACCCTGGCCGACAAGCTCTCCGACAAGATCCAGGTCATCATTGCGCCGCCGCCTGCCAACGGCGACTTCATCGGCGCCGCGCTGCTCGGCGGCAACCGTGCGGCCCAGGCGGCTGCGCAAGACCTGTCCAGCCCCGCGGAGCAATAAGCCATGATCACCACATCCACCGTTGCCGCCGTTGCCATGGCGGCCAGCCTGGGCAGTGCCATCGTGGTGCAGGACCAGGCCAGCCTGCGCTCGGCTCCGCGCCAGTCGGCCCAGCAGCAAACCACGCTGTGGCAGGGCGAAGTGCTGGAGGTGCGCGGCGAGCGCATGGACTACCTGCAGGTCTGGGACCACAAGCGTGAGCGCGGCGGGTTCATTCGTGCCAGTGAGGTGCGGCGCGTGGCGCTGACAGAGGATGAAGCTCCTGCGTTGCTGGCCGTGCTGCGTTTTGTGCGCGACACACCGGGCGCCGAGGCGCTGGGCATCGGCTTCACGGCGGCCTGGCTGCAGGCGGCGCCCGGCCCGGTGCTGGCAGGCGGCCAGGGGGCGCAGGCCCTGGAGACGCTGGGCACCCTGGCCGACCGGCTGGCCCACCGGGCCTCGGCCGTGGCGCCCGGCAAAACCCCGGGCGCCACGCTGTCGGCCCACCTGGACGTGGCCCAGGGCTATGGCGTGCGCTTTGTCTCCTACGCGGTGGAGGGGCGCATGCAGGTCTGCTACGACGGCGAAGCGTTCCGCCGCGTGCTCGCCATGCCGCAGGCCGCGCCCGACCAGCGCGCCCGCGCTGCCCTGGGCCTGACGCGGCCCGAGTGCATCGACCCAGACCTGCCTGCGCACGCGCGCGCTGGGGTGCAGGAGTGGCAGGCGCAGGTGCTCGAGCACGTGGAGGTTGCTGCACTGCCGACCTATCTGCGCAACCGCGTTCAGATGCGCCGCGCCATGGTGTGGAGCGCGCTGGCGTACCAGCAGGCACGCAAGGACATTCATGGCCCTGACGTGGCCGCATCGGCCGCCCGGGCGCTGACCGAGCTGGCCGGGGTGAGCAGAAACGATCTGCCCGACGAAGACCAGAGCGCTTACAACGACGCCGCCATGCGGGTAGGCGCCGTGCGCTGGGCATTGGTGCCTCCTGCCCCCGTCCCTGCCGCCGCAAGGGCACGCCCCACGCTGGCGACCGAGGCGGGGGCCCCGGGCGAGACCTGTGTGTTGCTCGTTGATGCCCGGCACGGTCCGCAGGCGCCGTTGCTGCGCCGCTGCACCTATGGTGTGGTGTGGGCATCGTCGGCCCGGCACAACCGGGACGGCACGGCACTGGCCCTGGCAGTGCAGCCCCTGGAGGGTTGGCGCGAACTGTGGGTGCTGCGCAAGACCACGGAAGGCTGGGTGGCCGATGTGCTGCCACCGGCCGCCGCAGCGCCAGAGACAGGAGTGGCAGAGTGGGCGGGCTGGGTGCCCGGCGGCCAGCGCATGCTGGTGGCGCGCGAGGCCCGGACCCAAGGGCGCTACCGCCGCAGTTTCGAGGTGGTGCGGCTCGATGGCCTGGCTGTCGAGCGGGTGACCGGCGATGTGGCGGCCCTGCCCCTGTTCCAGCGCTGGCAGGACGCCGCGTGGAAACGCCAGACGCTGAGCCTGCGGTGATGTGCGCCGGGCGCCCTGGGGCGCCGGTGCGGATAATCCATCATCGTATGAAAACAGACCGCTATGACGCCGCCATCATCGATCTTGATGGCACCCTGATCGACACCCTGGGCGACTTTGCCGAGGCCCTCAACCGCATGCTGCGCGAGCTGGAGCTGCCCGGCATTGCCGCGCAGCAGATCGAGACCATGGTGGGCAAGGGCTCCGAGCATTTACTGCATTTGGTGCTAAAACAGGCTCTCCGGCAGGCAGATAAAGCGCTGGCAGCTATTGAAATGGAAGCGCTTTACGCCCGTGCATGGCCCAGCTACCAGCGGCATTACCTGGCCATTAACGGCCACTACGCCGCGGTGTACCCTGGCGTGGTTGAAGGGCTGCAGGCCTTGCGCACCGCCGGTCTGCCACTGGCCTGCCTGACCAACAAACCCACCGCCTTTGCGCTGCCGCTGCTGCAGGCCAAGCGGCTGGACGGTTATTTTGCCCATGTGTTTGGAGGCGACGCCTTCGAGCGCAAGAAGCCGGATCCCTTGCCCCTGCTGAAAACCTGCGCAGCCCTGGGCACTGAACCTGCACGCACGCTGATGGTGGGCGATTCCAGCAACGACGCCCAGGCTGCCCGCGGCGCAGGCTGCCCAGTGGTGCTGGTGACCTACGGCTACAACCATGGCCAGCCCGTGACGGCGGTGGATGCCGACGGCTGGGTGGGGTCGTTGCGCGAACTGGCCTCTTGCGGGGCAACGTACCCCATGAAAAGATCGTAAACGGGCTTTGAGGCGCCACGCCACACCCCGCAGCGCCGCCCTGCCTATGCCTGGCTGTTGCCGATCTGGCGCTGCGCCGGGCGACCCTGCACGCTGCGCGGAGCGGCGGAGCGCGTGGCCGTGGCCCCGCCTGCCAGTGACTGCACGGACGCACTGCTGCCCGTGCCGGTGTGGAACACGGACATGGCCTGCACCAGTTGCGCAGCCTGCGAACGCAGGCTGTCTGCAGCGGCGGCGCTTTGCTCGACCAGGGCGGCGTTCTGCTGGGTAGCCTGGTCCATCTGCGTGATGGCCTCGCCCACCTGGCCTACACCGGTGCTCTGCTCGCTGCTGGCGGCGCTGATTTCTCCCACGATATCGGTTACGCGGCGGATGGCCTGCACCACTTCGGTCATGGTGGTACCGGCGCGGTCCACCAGGGCCGAGCCCGCTTCCACCCGTTCCACGCTGGCGCCAATGAGGGCCTTGATTTCCTTGGCGGCTTCGGCGCTGCGCCCGGCCAGGCTGCGCACTTCACTGGCCACCACGGCAAAACCCCGGCCCTGTTCGCCCGCGCGCGCGGCCTCGACGGCCGCATTGAGCGCCAGGATGTTGGTCTGAAAGGCAATGCCATCGATGACGCTGATGATGTCCGCAATCTTCTGGCTGCTGTCGTTGATGCCCTTCATGGTCTGCACCACCTGGGCCACCACGTCGCCGCCCTGAGCGGCCACGGTGGAGGCGCTCATGGCCAGTTGGTTGGCCTGGCGGGCGTTGTCGGCGTTCTGCCGCACGGTGGAGCCCAGTTGCTCCATGGAGGCCGAGGTTTGCTCCAGCGCGCTGGCCTGCTGTTCGGTGCGGGCCGACAGGTCGTTGTTTCCCTGGGCAATTTCGGAACTGGCGTTGGCCACGCCTTCGGCATTGCGGCGCACGTTGCTGACGATGGTGGCCAGCTTGCCCTGCATGGCGGCCAGGGCCTGGAGCAGCTGGCCTGTTTCGTCGCTGGCGCTGGTGTCCAGCGGCTGTGTCAGGTCACCGTCGGCAATGCATTCTGCGGCCTTGCGGCCCTGCTGCATGGGCAGCACGATGGAGCGTGTGACCAGCACCGCCAGCAGCGCCCCCAGGGCCACGGCCACAGCGGCGCCCACGCCCAGCAGCATCTGGCTGGCTGAGGCCAGAGTGTGGGTGCTGCGTTGGCTTTCGGCCAGTTGCGAGGCCATGAAATTGCGCAACCCGTCGAGGGTCTGCAGGTATTTGTCGGCCAGCGGGCGCAGGTCGTTGTCCACCATGGTGGGCACACTGGGCTCGCCACCACGGTGCAGTTCCCGGATTTCGGCCAGCTTGGTGCTGTAAGCGGTGCGTGCCGCAGCAATGCCGGCGAGCAGGGATTTGCCCTGGTCGCTTTGCAGCAGCTCCTCGATGCGCTTGGCCTTGGTCTCCGAGGCGGTGAACGTGGCCTGGGTGTCAGTCGTGAGTTTTTCCATGTAACCGGGGTCGATCGCCTTGAGGAAGGCTTCGGTGCGGACCCAGTTCAGCCGGACATCGGCCGTCCAGTCATCGACCAGGGTGCGCAGCTCGATCTCGCGCGTGGCCACCCGTTCGCTGGCGTCCTTGAGCGCGCCAATGCGCCAGATGCCGGTCAGGGCGAGCAGGGCGGTGATGAGCAGGATGGCGCCAAAACCCAGGCCCAGGCGCGGGCCGACACGGAGATTGCGGAATTTCATGGTGATCCAGGGGCGCAAGGAGAAAGGAACAACGGCAAAGTGTGGGATCCCTGGAGACGCCGGAAGGCGTGTCCGCGGGAAGGGGCTGCACCTGGCCGATGGGCGGGTGCGGCGAAAGCAGGAGAGGGGTGGCCTCCCCCTGCCGATGGCATCAGCCTAACCCGGTGAGAGGGGAAACGTATAGGCGCAATTCTCTAGATGCTGTCGGGTTGGTGACAGCGGGTCCGGGCCGGGTTACTTGAGCCCCAGCATTTGGTCCTTGAGTTTCCAGTCGGCCGGTGTGTGGCCGAACCAGATGGACATCAGTGCACGGAAGAATGCCGGGTCCTTGAAGGGCTCGGCCTGCAGCTTGCCCTTGGCCCAGATGCTCAGACCCTTGGCGGGGTCCCATTCCAGGGCACACACGTCGCCGGGCACGAAGGCTTTGTTGGCCGCAAAAATGTCTCCCATCTTGATCATGCCGGGGATGATCTTGGAGATCTCGTTGCGGCTGACGTTGTCCTCGATGCCGCGCGTGAGCAGCTTGCCGAAATCAGCGGAGTTGATCTCGCGCAAGAACGTCATGGTCAGGCGTTTGGGGCCGGGGGCCGCAATCAGTTCGTCGAGGGACTTGACGGGCTGGGTGGTGTAGAGGTCGCCCACATAGACCTTGAAGGGGCCCTTGTAGCGGATGCCTGCTCCGTTGAGTTGCAGTGTGGTGCCCGCGATGGAGATGGAGTCTTCCACCTTGACCCCGGCCAGTTCGACTGCGGCAAAGCTCGCGGTGCTCCAGCACAGGCTGACGGCGATGAACAGGGTGCGCAGTGTTTTGATCATGTCACTCCTCACAAAAAAGAACGGTCGTTCGTAAACTGCAACAAATTGTGCCCCCGATGCGGGCAAACCACATCAGGGTTTCCCCATGGGTTTTCCCGGGGGCGCGTCGGGAGTGCTGGTCGTGGTGCTGGCGCGTATTTGCTACACTTTATGGCATGTTCATTCACCGCGTGTTCATCACAGGTCGCAGCGACCGGGGAGCCTGGCCCTGGCGTCAGCCTGTCTGCCTGAACGCCTGATGGCACCTGGGGTATTCCCGGCGTGCACTTTCGGCCCCTGCCAGGGGCCCGTCCATGAACAGCGGCGCCCGACCCTACCTCTTCGGTCTGCGCGCCACCCCAGCAGGGAGTCTCCCCCGTGATCACCGAACTTGAATTTCAGAGCCTGGCGCGCGAAGGCTACAACCGCATTCCGCTCATGGCGGAAGCCTTCGCCGACCTGGAAACCCCCTTGTCGCTGTACCTGAAGCTGGCCCACACACGCGACGCAGGCAAGTACAGCTTCCTGCTCGAATCCGTGGTGGGTGGCGAGCGCTTTGGTCGCTACAGCTTCATCGGCCTGCCCGCGCGCACCCTGCTGCGTGCACGCGGCTTTGGCGCCGCTGCCGTGACCGAGGTGGTCACGGACGGCCAGGTGGTGGAGAGCGCACCGGGCAATCCGCTGGATTTCGTGGCGGCTTACCAGAAGCGCTTCAAGGTGGCGCTGCGCCCCGGCCTGCCGCGCTTTTGCGGCGGTCTGGCCGGGTATTTTGGCTACGACGCGGTGCGCCACATCGAGAAGAAGCTGGAAAACTCATGCCCGCCCGACACCCTGGGCATGCCCGACATCCTGCTGCTGCAGTGCGAGGAACTGGCGGTCATCGACAACCTGTCGGGCAAGCTGTATCTCATCGTCTACGCTGACCCGGGGCGCCCCGAGGCCTACAGCAACGGCAAGAAGCGCCTGCGCGAGCTGCGCGAACAGCTCAAGTATTCGGTCAGCGCGCCCCAGGTGCAGGCCACGCAAAGCCACCCCGCGCAGCGCGATTTTGCCAAGCAGGACTACCTGGCCGCTGTCGAGCACGCCAAGGAACTGATCGCCGCCGGTGACTTCATGCAGGTGCAGGTCGGCCAGCGCATCCACAAGCGCTATACCGAGTCGCCGCTGTCGCTGTACCGTGCGTTGCGTTCGCTCAATCCCTCACCCTACATGTACTACTACCACTTTGGCGACAGCCATGTGGTGGGCGCCAGCCCCGAGATCCTGGTGCGCCAGGAGAGCACGCCCGAGGGGCAGAAGGTCACCATCCGCCCGCTGGCGGGCACGCGCCCGCGCGGCGCCACGCTCGCGCTGGACAAGGCCACCGAGGTGGAACTGGTCAACGACCCCAAGGAGCGTGCCGAGCATGTGATGCTGATCGACCTGGCGCGCAACGACATCGGGCGCATTGCCAAGACCGGCAGCGTGAAGGTCACCGAGGCCTTTGCCGTCGAGCGCTACAGCCACGTCATGCACATCGTGAGCAACGTCGAGGGGTTGCTCAACGATGGCATGACCAGCATGGACGTACTCAAGGCAACGTTCCCGGCGGGTACGCTCACAGGTGCGCCCAAGGTGCACGCCATGGAGCTGATCGACCAGCTGGAGCCTACCAAGCGCGGCCTGTATGGCGGTGCCTGCGGTTACCTCAGCTATGCCGGTGACATGGACTTGGCGATCGCCATCCGCACCGGCATCGTCAAGGACGGAACCCTCTATGTACAGGCTGCGGCCGGTGTCGTGGCCGACTCGGTGCCCGAGATGGAGTGGAAAGAAACAGAACACAAGGCCCGCGCCCTGTTGCGCGCCGCCGAACTCGTGGAAGAGGGTCTGGAATGACGCGCGCGATCGACAACACACAGCATTGCAGCACGATGGAAGACGTGCGCCGCCATATCGACGCGCTCGACGATGTGCTGGTGCCCCTGCTGGTCACGCGCGGCGGCTACATGACACAGGCCGCGCGCATCAAGCAGGATGCGGGGCAGGTGCGCGACGAAGAACGCATCGAAGCCATCATCGAGCGGGTGCGTTCGCGCGCCGCCGTGGAGGGCGGCCAGCCCGACGTGCTCGAAGCCATCTACCGCAGCATGATGGAAGCCTATATCGCGTTTGAACACCGCGAGTTCGCGCGCCTGCGTGCGCCCTCGGAAGGGAGCCAGCCATGAAGCTCTTGATGATCGACAACTACGACAGCTTCACCTGGAACATCGTCCAGTATTTCGGTGAACTGGGCGCGCAGGTGGAAGTGTTCCGCAACGATGAAATCACCGTGGAAGGTATTGCCGAGCGTGCGCCCGACCGGCTGGTGGTCTCGCCCGGCCCGTGCTCCCCCGCCGAGGCGGGCATCTCGGTGGCGGCCATCCAGCACTTTGCGGGCAAGCTCCCCATCCTGGGCGTGTGCCTGGGGCACCAGAGCATCGGCGCGGCCTTCGGCGGCAAGATCGTGCGGGCCCGGGAGCTGATGCACGGCAAGACCAGCGTCATCACCACCACGCAAAAGGGCGTGTTCGCCGGGCTGCCCGCGCAGTTCACGGTCAACCGCTACCACTCGCTGGCCATCGAACGCGCGAACTGCCCCGAGGTGCTGGAGATCACCGCCTGGACGGAGGACGGCGAGATCATGGGCGTGCGCCACAAGGAGCTGCCCATCGAGGGCGTGCAGTTCCACCCCGAAAGCATCCTGACCGAGCACGGCCACGCCATGCTGCGCAACTTCCTGGAGCAGCGCACGTGAGCATCGACACGCACCAGCTGCTGATGTTCACCGCGGCAGGCTGGCTGCTGAACCTGACCCCCGGCCCTGATGTGCTCTACATCGTGACCAATGCGCTCAAGTCCGGCACGCGGGCAGGCATCGTGGCGGGGCTGGGCATCACGGCCGGGTGCTTTGTGCACATCTTTGCCGCAGCGGTGGGCGTGGGCGCGCTGCTGGCCACATCGGCCACGGCGTTCACCGTGCTCAAGTGGGCTGGCGCCGCCTACCTGCTGTGGATGGGCGTGCGCATGCTGCTCGCGCGCGGCGGGGGCGGCAACGGCGCCGCCATTGCCGCAGCGCAGTCGGCTACGCCGGTGGTGGTTTCGCTGCGCAGCGTGTTCCTGGGCGGCTTCTGGACCAACGTGCTCAACCCCAAGGTGGCCATTTTCTTTCTGGCCTTTGTTCCGCAGTTCATTGCACCGGGAACCGACAACAAGGCCCTGGCGTTCGTACTGCTGGGGGTTCTGTTCAACGTCAACGCCATTCCTGTGAACGCGGGCTGGGCGCTGGCCGCGTCGTGGATGGCGCGGCGTGCCGGTGCTGTGCAGCGTGGCATGCACTGGCTGGACCGTGCAGCCGGTGCCCTGTTCATCGGCTTTGGGCTCAAGCTGGCCTGGACGGACGCGCCCTCGGCCTGACCCTCAAGGAGACAAAAACCATGTCCATCACCCCCCAGGAAGCGCTGCAGCGCACCATCGAGCACCGCGAGATTTTCCACGACGAAATGCTGCACCTGATGCGGCTCATCATGCAGGGCGAGCTCTCGCCCGTGATGACGGCGGCCATCGTCACGGGCCTGCGCGTGAAGAAGGAAACCATCGGCGAGATTACCGCCGCCGCGCAGGTGATGCGCGAGTTCTCCACCAAGGTGCATGTGCATGACCGCAGGCACATGGTCGACATCGTGGGCACCGGGGGCGATGGTGCCGGTACCTTCAACATTTCCACCTGCGCCACCTTTGTGGCGGCGGCGGCGGGCGCACGGGTCAGCAAGCATGGCGGGCGCAGCGTTTCCAGCAAAAGCGGCAGCGCCGATGTGATGGAGGCGCTGGGCGTGCACATCAACCTCAAGCCTGAGCAGATTGCACAGTGCATCGACGAGATCGGCATCGGCTTCATGTTTGCCCCCAACCACCATCCGGCCATGAAAAACGTGGCGCCGGTGCGCAAGGAACTGGGCGTGCGCACCCTCTTCAACATCCTGGGGCCGCTCACCAACCCGGCCGGGGCACCCAACATTCTCATGGGCGTGTTCCACCCCGACCTGGTGGGCATCCAGGTGCGTGCGCTGCAGCGCCTGGGGGCCGAGCATGCCGTGGTGGTCTATGGCCGCGACGGCATGGACGAGGTGAGCCTGGGTGCCGCCACGCTGGTGGGCGAGCTGAAGAACGGCGAGATCACCGAATACGAGATCCACCCCGAGGACTTTGGCCTCGGCATGGCCAGCAACCGGGCGCTGAAAGTGGACACGCCCGATCAGTCGCGCGATCTGCTGCTGGGCGTGCTCAAGGGCGACACCGGCGCGGCGCGCGACATCGTGTGCCTGAACGCCGGTGTGGCGCTGTATGCCGCCAACGTGACCGCCACCATGCTGGAGGGCATTGCCCAGGCCCGCGCGGCCATCGATTCGGGTGCAGCGCTTGCCAAGCTGGAGCAGCTTGTCACGCGCACGCATGCGCTGGCGGCTTAGTGGGTTCGGAGCACGGTCATTTACTCTGCCGTTGTACATGCCTTACCAGCTATCGAGATCGCCGAAGGTTGACCATCGGCCTTTGCACAGCGTTGCGGAGCTGGCCCTGACTTTGCCGCGAGTGCAGCGCGTGCTTCTGCCGGCCGAACTTAGCAAGCCTGCGGGTCCATGGGTGACCGCTGCCACGACAGGCTTGGTGGCCCTGATCGCGGGGTGGCAACTGCTGCAGATCCCTGAATTTCAGGCCACACCCGCCAAGTGGGCTGTGATCGGGATGACGGGCTTGTTTGCTGGTGCCGCCATCTGGTGGACAGATCGCCAGCGTCTGAGCAAGGAGTATTGGCTCGTCGATTTTGCGCAAGGCCGTATATTGCCTGTAGGCCGAAGCGATAGAGAGTCCATAGTGATCGATCCCAACGAGCACAGTCTGGGGTGTTATGTGGCGGGTGGCTCCCGCAGTACACCGTCCTATGCGCTGGAGCTACGCCATGTGCGGCGTGGCCCGGTGGCCCAGTTGTCCAACGTACCTTTGACAGGATCCGGACAACGCTTCGAGAGCGAGCGCGAGCAGCTCGACCTTTGCGTTGACTTGTTGGCCCAGAGGCTTCGAATTCGGCGCTCAGGCGAACCCTTGGTGAAAGCGGGCCATCGCCGACCAGCGTTTTGACACCTAACCCTCATTTTTTCTCTGATTGCATCATGTCCGACATCCTGAACAAAATCGTGGCCGTCAAGCACGAAGAAGTGGCCGCCGCCAAAAAGCGCCTGCCGTTTGACGCCATGCGCCAGGACGCCGAGAGCCGCGTGCTCACGCGCGACTTCGAGGGCGCGCTACGCGCCAGAATCGCCCGGGGCCAGGCGGCGGTGATTGCCGAGATCAAGAAAGCCAGCCCCAGCAAAGGCGTGCTGCGCGCCGATTTCATTCCGGCCGACATCGCCCAGAGTTACGCCGATGGCGATGGCACCGTGCGTGCGGCCTGCCTCTCCGTGCTGACCGACAGGCAGTTCTTCCAGGGCAGTGTGGACGCCCTCAAGCAGGCGCGCGCCAGCTGCCAGCTGCCGGTGCTGCGCAAGGATTTCCTGGTCGATCCGTACCAGGTCTACGAAGCCCGCGCCATGGGTGCCGACGCTGTTCTGCTGATCGCCGCCTGCCTCGACGATGCCCAGATGGCGGACTTCGAGGCCATCGCCCGCAGCCTGGACATGGCCGTGCTGGTGGAGGTGCACGACCGCGCCGAGCTGGAGCGGGCGCTGAAGCTCAAGACGCCGCTGGTCGGCATCAACAACCGCAACCTGCGCAGCTTCGAGGTCACGCTCGAGACCACGCTGGGCATGCTCAAGGACGTGCCGCCGGATCGCCTGCTGGTCACCGAGTCGGGCATCCTCAAGCCTGCGGACGTGAAGACCATGCGCGCTGCCGGTGTGCATGCCTTCCTCGTGGGCGAGGCCTTTATGCGCACGCCCGAGCCGGGCCTGGAACTGGCCAGGTTGTTTGCTTGAATATCAAAAATAATAGCTGCTCACGCTTGGTGGATAGGCGCTGGAGGCCATTTTGTCTATGGATATTGTTCGGGACGGTGCCGGGCGGGCGCCCACGCAATTGCAAAGTGCAGACCCGGCCGACTGGCCCGTAGCGCCGGGCTGGCAGCCGCTGGTGCAGGCGTTTTTCGCCGACGCGGCAGGCTGCAAACTACAGGGCTTCTTGCAGGCTCGGCTCGATGCCGGGGCCGTTATCTTCCCGCCGCAGCCCTTGCGTGCGCTGGAGCTGACCCCGCCCGAGGAGGTGCGCGTGGTCATTTTGGGACAAGACCCCTACCACGGCCGGGGCCAGGCCGAGGGGCTGGCGTTCTCGGTGGCGCCCGGCGTGGCGCTGCCGCCTTCGCTGCGCAACATCTTCAAGGAACTGCAGCGCGACCTGGGCACGCCCGCGCCCGCCTGGCCGCAGCCCGGCGGCAGCCTGGTGAAATGGGCGCAAAACGGTGTGCTGTTGCTCAACACCACGCTCACGGTGGAAGAAGGCCAACCCGCCAGCCATGCAGGCCAGGGCTGGGAGCGGCTGACCGACGCCGTGATCCGCCACGTGGCCCAGGGGCAGCGGCCGGTGGTCTTCATGCTGTGGGGCTCGCACGCGCAAGCTAAGCGCGCCGTCATTCCGCAGGGCCGCGGTCACCTGGTGCTGTGCGCCAACCACCCGTCGCCCTTGTCAGCGCTGCGCCCGCCGGCGCCCTTCATCGGCTGCGGGCATTTTGGGCAGGCGCGGGCGTTTCGGGCGTCGCATCGGGGTTGAATGCCCTCCATGTCCGGAGCGGTCAGCCCGCGGGGCACGCCGGAAACCGTTGTTTCAGATCCGCTGCAGACATGGTTTCGGCCAGGTCCATGTTGCGCACGATGGGAATGAACTCGCCTGGTTCGGTAAAGCGGATCAGGGTGGTCACGGTGGTGTTGTGAGTGCCCTTGTGTTGGCAGCCGGCCAGCCCCAGCCCCAGGCCCAGCGCGCGCTGCCCGTCATCCGTTCCCTTCCAGCCCAGCGCCTTGGCGCGCAGGGCCTGCAGCCGGGGCAGGGCGGCGGGGTCGATGCGCCAGATCTGCGTTGTGGTCTGGGGGCTGTCGTACGCTGCCAGCAGGCTGCGTTGGGCCGTGCTGCGCAGTTCCTGCAGGGGGAGTTTTTCTTCCAGTCGCTCGGTCACGGTGCTGCCGTTGGGCTGGCGCAGTTTGCGCGACACGCTCACGGTCAGCGCCAGTTCCTGGCCATGGAGTTGCAAGCCGGGCCGGTGCACCACCGCAGCGCGCAGCGCTGCGGGGTCCAGCGTCTCCAGGTTGAGCTTGCGCAGTTTCCAGAGCGAGGCCACGGGCACGCTGCCGCAGGCGGCCAGCATGGCGGACGCCATGGCAACCGCTGGCAAGGCGCGCCCGATGGCGCGCAGCGCAGACGCTGTCTGCCGTGTGGGCGGACGCTCGCCGTGCTCGTGTGGGGTGTACAGGTCGAAGGCCATTTTGGAGTAATTTCTGTAAAACGGTATATTATTATTGTTTTACAGAAAATTTATCAAGTGCAAATGATGCTTCTTCCCATGACCTCTCAGAGTTCGTCGGTTCAGACGCCCTCGTTTCGGCGCCTGGCCTGGAGTTTGCTGGCAGCCAGTTGGGTGTGCGCGCTGGTGTCGTTCGGGTTTTCGCTGGCGCGTTGGGCCGCGATCGGGCAGGAGGGCGGCTGGGGTGGCTGGATGCCCCTGACCGTGGTGCCTGCACAGGCCTTGCTGGCCGGCCTGACGCAGCCACAGTCCATGGAGCTGCCATGGCGCTGGGTGGGAGTGGGGCTGGAGTGCATCCCCGCACTGGCCATGTTTTATGCCGTGTGGTGCGTGCACCGCATTTGCCGTGCGTTTCTGGCGGGAGAGGTGTTCGGGCCCGTGGTGGTGCGCGGATTTCGTGGCGTGGGCTGGGGGTTTCTGGCGATGTTTGTGACATCGCTGCTCTACCAGATGGGAGTGACGGCGCTGCTGTCGTGGCTCGCGTCCGGGCACAACGGGGGGCTGATCGTGCTGGGCCTGGGCTCGTTTGAAATGAGCATGCTGGTGGTGGCGCTCATGATGCTGCTGCTGGCCCATGTGCTGGCCGAGGGCTGCCGTCTGCAGGCCGAAGCCAACGCATTCGTGTAATTCATCCAGGAAACCCACCCATGGCGATTGTTGTCACGCTGGATGAAATGCTCGTGCGCCGCAAGGTCAAGTCGCGGGATCTTGCGGCCCATGTGGGCATTACCGAGGCCAATTTGTCCCTGCTCAAGAGCGGCAAGGTCAAAGGGGTGCGCTTCGAGACCCTGTCCGCCATTTGCAGCTACCTGCAGTGCCAGCCTGGGGATCTGCTGACCTGGATGCCCGATGCAGGGGCGCCACCACCGGCCGGTCTGGCCAGCAGCTCACCGCACGAGTAAGCCGATGTGCGCCGTCCCGGCACGCGGCCGCCTGGTCTGGGCGGCGGCTGGGTCACTGATGCTGCATGCCGTCGGGCTGGCGGTGCTGTGGCGGACGCTGGTGCCCCATTCCGTCTTGCCTGCGCCATCGCAGGTGCTGCCCCCGGCCATGCTGTGGGTGGCGCTGGCGCCTGCGCCTGCGCCCGCACCGGCTCCTGCGTTTGCGGTGCCGGGCGAAACCGGCAAAGCGGCCGGGGCGCGCACCGCAGCGCCAGGAGCCCGAAGGCTTGCCATAGCGGCCATCGTCCGGCCGCTGCCGAGAGGGCGCGTGCCCCCGTCCATGGCAAGTCCTGCCCTTTCGGCGCCCGAGGCCGCCGTTGTGGCGATGCCAGGTCCGCCTGCTTCCGCTGCGCAGCCGCAGGCCGCACCTGGGCCGGATGCCGTGGTGCGCGCGCTGGAGCGGGAGCGTGCCTGGCAGCGTCGGCAAGGGCGGGCCCGCGCACCGCAAAGCTGGGGCGATGAGGCAGCCGTCGCAATGGGTGCCGGAACCGTGGTGCGCGACCGCGCAGGACCAGGGGGCTCACGCACCAC
>JAMLIQ010000130.1 GCA_023954095.1 Burkholderiaceae bacterium
TTCACCTTCACGCTGTCGGCGCCGGGGGTGCCGCTCTTGGTGTCGGGCACCACGGTGGCCAGCACTTCGGTGATGTTGCCGTTGGCGTCTTTGGTGCAGCCGGTGCATTCAATGACGTAGCCGCCCTTCAGGCGCACCTTGTTGCCGGGAAGAATTTGGCCGTCCGCCCCTGGCCGGGGCGGATAAAGGCGCTTGTAGCCCTTGGGCGGCACTTCCTCGAAGTCTTCGCGCTCAATCCACACTTCCTTGCCGATGGTGAAGTGGCGCACGGGTGACTCTGTTCCTTCCGGTGGGTGGGGCAAGGCGGGCAGGCTGCAAGGCTCCAGGTGGCCGGCGCCCATCACTTCGTCCCAGTTGGTGAGCACGAGCTTGACGGGGTTGATGACGGCCATGCCCCGGTGGGCCTTGGCTTCGAGGTCTTCGCGCAGGCAGCCTTCGAGGGTGCCGTAGTCGATCCAGCTGTCGCTCTTGGTCACGCCGATGCGCTCGGCAAACATCTGCAGCGCGGCGGGGGTGTAGCCCCGGCGGCGCAGGCCGACGATGGTTGGCATGCGCGGGTCGTCCCAGCCGCTCACCTTGTGGTCGTACACCAGTTGCGCCAGCTTGCGCTTGCTGGTGATGACGTAGGTGAGGTTGAGGCGGGCAAATTCATACTGGTGCGGCGCGGGGGCGGCGAGCAGGCCGCCCTCAACCAGGCGCTCCATCAGCCAGTCGTAGAAGGGGCGCTGGTCTTCGAATTCCAGCGTGCAGATGCTGTGGGTGATCTGCTCCAGCGCGTCCTCGATGGGGTGCGCGAAGGTGTACATGGGGTAGATGCACCACTTGTCGCCCGTGTGGTGGTGCGTGGCGCGGCGGATGCGGTAGATGGCCGGGTCGCGCATGTTGATGTTGGGGCTGGCCATGTCGATCTTGGCGCGCAGCACCATGCTGCCGTCTTCGTGCTGGCCGTCGCGCATTTCGCGGAAGATGCGCAGGTTGTCCGCCGGGGTGCGGGTGCGGTAGGGGCTGTCCACGCCGGGCTTGCTGAAGTCGCCCCGGTTGGCACGCATCTGTTCGGTGGTCTGCTCGTCCACGTAGGCGTGGCCGGCTTCGATCAAATACTCCGCCGCGCGGTACATGAAGTCGAAGTAGTCGCTGGCCTGGTAGGGCTTGTCGTTGCCGGGCTGGGCCCAGTCAAACCCTAGCCATTTGACGGCGTCGATGATGCTGTTGACGTACTCCTGGTCTTCCTTCTCGGGGTTGGTGTCGTCAAAGCGCAGGTGGCACACGCCTTTGTAATCGCGCGCCAGGCCGAAGTTGATGCAGATGCTCTTGGCGTGGCCCACGTGCAGGTAGCCGTTGGGCTCGGGCGGGAAGCGGGTGCGGATCTTGGCCGGGTCGGGCTGGCCGGCCGCGTGGTGGGCGGCGTCGCCGGGGCTGCCGGCCCAGCGGCGGCTGGCGTAGGTGCCTTGCTCCAGGTCTTTCTCGATGATCTGGCGCAGGAAGTTGCTGGGTTTGGCGGCGTCTGGGGCCGCGGCGGTGGCCGCGGGTTGGGTGTTGGCGGGGGTGGGGGTGCTCATGCGGACATTTTAGGCGGCGCTACCGTGATGTTTTGCGCGCCTGAAGGTGGGGTGTGTACGTCCGGAAACAATATCGTGGGCTTTTTATGCCATCCTTTTGGCTGTCTGCTGCGTTATGCAGTGACGAGGCCCGCGCACACGGTGGGCTGCTTTACTCAACAGGAGGCATTTATGACCATCAACCGTTCTTTCCAAGCCATGGCTGCGGCTGCCGGAGTGGCGCTGGCACTGCTCACGGCTGCGGGCGCGGCCCAGGCCCGCAGCGACGTGAGCTGGTCGGTTGGCATTGGCGTGCCCGGTGTGGTGGTGGGGGCCAGCAATGGCGGCTACTATGCCCCGGCTCCGGTGTATGTGGCACCGCGTCCGGTGTACTACGCCCCGCCGCCGCCCGTGGTTTACGCCCCGCCACCACCCGTTTATTACTACGGTGGCGGTTACCGGGAGGGCCGGGGCCATCGGGGTGATCGCCACCGCCACCACCGCCATCATCGCGGCTATGACCGCGATTGAGCCGGGTATCGACCACAGGGGTGATGCCGTTTGGCGTCGTCCCGGTGGTGTTTTCATCTGCAAGGCAGCCCTCGGGCTGCCTTGTGCTTTGTGCGCCGCATAATCTGGCGTTCTGGCCTGCTGGCGGTGCTGTCCGGCAGGCACAATGCCTGGAGTGCCCCCTGTGAAAACCGTCTTCGTCCTCAATGGCCCCAACCTGAACCTGTTGGGCACGCGCGAACCCGCTGTCTATGGCGCCCACACGCTGGCCGATGTAGAGCAGATCTGCACTGCCGCCTGTGCGCGCCACGGCTTTGCGCTGCGCTTTCACCAAAGCAACCACGAGGGCGCGCTGCTGGACTGGATTCACGAGGCCGGGCGCCTGCACGCGGCGGGCAGCCTGGCGGGCCTGGTGCTGAACGCCGGGGCCTACACCCACACCAGCGTGGCGCTGCCGGATGCCGTCAAGGGCACGGGCGTGACGCTGATCGAGCTGCACATCAGCAACGTGCATGCCCGCGAGTCGTTTCGCCACCACTCCTATCTGTCTGCCGTGGCCCGGGCCGTGATGTGCGGCTTGGGTGTGCAGGGCTACGGTCTGGCCATCGACGCGCTGGCGCAGATGCAGCCCTGACCTGCGGTGCGGGCGACCCCATGGCGGACGGTGTGGTGTTCCTGATCGACGAGACCGAGGTCGAGTTTACGGCCATGCGCGCGCAAGGGGCGGGCGGGCAGAACGTGAACAAGGTCTCCAGCGCGGTGCACCTGCGCTTTGATGTGGGCGCTTCGTCGCTGCCGCTCGACGTCAAGGCGCGGCTGCTGGCGTTGCGCGACAGCCGCATTACGCAGGAGGGCGTGGTTGTCATCAAGGCCCAGCAGTACCGCAGCCAGGAACAAAACCGCGCCGACGCACTGGCCCGGCTGAACGCCTTGGTGAACAGTGTGGCCCACCCGCCTGTGGTGCGGCGGCCCACCAAACCCACTTACGGATCGAAACAGCGCCGCCTGGAGTCCAAAAGCCAGCGCGGCCAGACGAAAGCCCTGCGCGGCAAGGTGCAAGCATAAGCATGGGTTCTGCGCCGTGCGGCGGTAGGCAGTGCAGATTGCAGCCAATTCTGGAACAAACTATCTCTGGTTAGGGGCTTTGTGCGCAATCTTGTAGCTCGTACATTGGAGCTTGCAAGGAGACCCGCCATGAAAGTTGCCGCCACCCCCACCCTTACCTCCACCCAGGGCGCCGTGCCCGCGCTTTTCGTGTCGCACGGTGCGCCCCTGTTCGCCATGGATGCGGGCGAAACCGGCCCCGCGCTGACGCGCTGGGGGCAGATGCTGCGCGAGCAGCACCCTGGCCTGCGCGGCATCGTGATCCTCTCACCGCACTGGATGGCGCACGGCGTGCGCGTGATGACGGGTGCGCAGCCTGCCACCTGGCATGACTTTGGCGGCTTTCCGCCTGCGTTGTATGAACTGCAGTACCCCGCGCCGGGTGCCCCTGCGCTGGCGCAGGAGGTGCTGACGCTGCTGCACGCAGCGGGCGTGCCCGCGCAGGGCGACGCCGAACGGCCGTTTGACCACGGCGCCTGGGTGCCTTTGCGCTACCTGTTTCCGCAGGCCGATGTGCCCGTGGTGCAGGTGGCGCTGCCCGTGGGTGCCGGGCCGCAAGAGGTGTATGCGCTGGGCGCCGCGCTGCGGGGGCTGCGCAGCCAGGGTGTGCTGGTGGCGGGCTCGGGCAGCATGACGCACAACCTGGCCGAGTTCTTTGGCGGTGAGCGTGCGCCCGCCCCCTACGTGCTGGAGTTCAGCCGCTGGATCGAGGCGGCGCTGGCGCGGGGAGACCTGGCCGCCTTGCTCGACTACCGCCGCCAGGCGCCCCATGCCTTGCGGGCGCACCCCACCGAAGACCATTTTTTACCGCTGTTTTTTGCCCTGGGGGCTGCGGGAGCCGATTTGCGCGCAAACTACTTGAGTCGCGAGGTGATGTACAGCATGCTTGCGATGGATGCTTTCGCGCTGCTGCCTGCGGGGCAATGACCCGGGCGGCAGTTTTCTGAAAATTGCCATTGAGGGCACGACCATGCTTGAATTGCCACTCACCTTTTTGCAGCGCCCTGCGGCTGCCACCATCCCCCGGCCCTGGCTGCTGGTGCTGATGCACGGCGTGGGCAGCAATGAGCAAGACCTGTTCTCGCTGGCGCCGCAGATTCCGGATCGCTTTCACGTCATCAGCCTGCGCGCGCCGCACCGCATGGGGCCGGGCTCGCACGCCTGGTTTGATTTTTCGATCGAACCGGGCGGCGCGCGCAGCTACAACACCGCACAGGAAGCGGCCAGCCGTACGCTGGTGGCGCAGTGCGTGGAGGCCGCGTCCGCCCAATTGGACATTCCGCCCGACCGGGTGGTGGTCGGCGGCTTCAGCCAGGGCGGCATCATGGCGCTGTCGCTGCTGCTGACCCGGCCCGAACTGATGCATGCGGCCGTGGTGTGGCACAGCCGCCTGATGGCCGAACTGCTGCCGCTCACGGCCTCGCACGATGCGCTGGTGGGCCGCAAGCTGTGGCTCAGCCATGGCACCAACGACAACGTGATTCCGCTGGCCAATGCGCTGGCCGTGCGCCACCACATGGAGACCCTGCCTGTCACCGTGACCTACCGTGAGTTCCCCGGCGAGCACGAAATCCGCCCGTCCGAGCTGGCGGCCACTGTGGCCTGGCTGGAGGGTTTGAGCACCACGCCCACGGCCTTCTGAAGGCTGTTAGCCGTCCACCGGCAGCGCCACCGTGCGCTTGACTTCCTTGAGCGAAAAACTGGTGGATATCTCGCGCACGCCGGGCAGGCTGCGGATGCGTGTGCGCACATAGTCGGCAAACGTTTCCAGGTCGGGCGCCACCAGTTCCAGCTGGTAGTCGTAGCGGCCCGACAGGTTGTGGCACGACAGCACCTGCGGCAGCGCCAGCACTTCGCGCTCAAACGCCGCCGTCACCTCGGCGGTGTGGTCGTGCAGGCCCAGTTGCACAAAGCCCAGCACGCCATAGCCCACGCGGTGCCGGTCCAGGTGGGCGTGGTAGCCGCTGATGACGCCCGATTCCTCCAGTTGCCGCACGCGCCGCCAGCAGGGCGAGGTGGAGAGCGACACCCTTTCGGCCAGTTCGCCCACGGTGGTGCGGCCATCTTTTTGCAGTGCGTCGAGCAGTGCGCGGTCTACGGCGTCCAGTGCGGCAATGGTTGGGGGCATTATTTTCTTTGATGGAGCATTTGTAGGTTGATTATTCCAAAAATGTGCTGCCATTGCTGGTGAATAGCGATTTCTTTCCCGTCGATTTGGCAAAGAATTTGGCTATTCCATTCCCTTCAGGAGACAAGTATGGCCAAGGCACACGACCGCACCGGGGGTTTCAGCACCCGCGCCATCCACCACGGCTACAACCCAGCCGACCACCAGGGCGCCTTGGTGCCGCCGGTCTACACCTCGGCCACGTTTGCCTTCCCCGATGTGGGCTACGGCGCACGCTGCTTTACCGGCGAGGAAAACGGCTACTTCTATACCCGCATTGCCAACCCCACGCTGGCGCTGCTCGAAGGGCGGCTGGCCAGCCTGGAGCAGGGTGTGGGCGCGGTGGTGTTCGGCTCGGGCATGGGCGCCATCACGGCCACGCTGTGGTCCATGCTGGAGCCGGGCGACGAGGTGCTGGCCGACCTTACGCT
>JAMLIQ010000131.1 GCA_023954095.1 Burkholderiaceae bacterium
GGCTGGCGCACCAGGGCGTAGCCGTTGCTGCCGAACAGCATGGGCAGGTAGTCGTGCGCTTCGTGGTCGATGGTGACGCAGAACGGCGTAAGGCCTGCGTCACGCGCCTCCTGGATGGCGTGGCGGGTGTCTTCCAGGCCGTAGCGGCCTTCGTAGATGTCCAGGTCGTTGGGCTTGCCGTCGGTCAACACCAGCAGCAGGCGCTGGCGCTCGGGCCGCTCGGCCAGGCGGCGGGTGGCGTCGCGCACCGCCGCCCCCATGCGGGTGTAGAAGCCGGGCTTGAGGGCTCCCACACGGGCGCGCACCGGCTCGCCCCAGCGTTCGCCAAAGCCCTTGATGTGCTGGATGCGCACATGCTGGCGGCGCACCGAACTGAAACCCAGCATCTCAAACGCATCGCCCGTGGCGGCCAGCGCCTCGCCAAAGACGTAGAGCGCGTCGCGAATCACGTCGATCACGCGGGCGTCGGACGTGGCATAGGCGTCGGTGGAGAGCGACAGGTCGGCCAGCAGCAGCGTGGCCAGGCTGCGCTCGCCGCGCTCGCGGCGGGTGTAGATGGGCGGTGCATCGCTGTGCTGCACACCGCCGCGTGCTTCCGCCTGGAAGCGCACCCAGGCGTCCAGGTCGAGTTCGTCGCCGCTTTGCTGGGCACGGGTGTTGCGCGGTGCGGCGCGCAGCACTTCGAGGCGGCGGCGCACGCGGTGGGCGGTGGCGCGCAAGTGCGGCGGCGGCACGAAAGGCGCTTGCGGCTGCGTCACCAGGCATTGCACGGCGCAATGGTCGGGCAGCAGGGCGCGGCGGCGCCAGTCCCATTCGGGCGTCTTGCGGCCGGGGCCGAGGGGCTGGTCGTCGGCGCTGGCGCTGGGCAGGTCGAGGTCGAACTTGACGCGCGATGCCGTGGTTTGCCTGCCGCGCGCCAGGGTGAGCGTGTCCATGTCGTCGGCGGCAGCGTTGGCGTTGGGGTCGGGTTCGTCGTCGCTGCCGCGCGCCAGGCGTACGAATTCGCTCCAGGTGGTGACCGATTCGGTCTTGGGTGCGACCAGCAGGGGGTTGCGCTCTTCGCCGGTGTCGGCGCGCTTCGCGCGGCGGCGGCGCTTGCTGGCCTCGCTCTGCGCGGCGGGGTCTTGCTCGGTGCCGGGGCCTGCGCCTGCGCCTGCGCCTGCAGCGCTGGCTGCAACCGGCGTGCTTTCGCTGTCGGTTGGTGCGTCGGCGGCCAGCCAGAGCCACACGGGCGCCACTTGCTCCGGCTGCACGAACAGTGCGCCGTGGTCTTCGCCGCGCAGGGCGGCCTGTACCGCAGCTTCAAACGGCACCGCTGCAGCGCGCAGGCCCGAGAGCTGCGGGCGCTGCGCCAGGTGGGCCTGCACCAGCGCCGCGTGGCGGCTGCGCAGGCCGGCAAAGCGCTGCAGCGCGCGGCTGCTGGCGGCGCGGTTGTCGGCAATCCAGTCGCCTGTGGGCTCGAACACGGCGGCCAGCGCCGCCAGCCACAGGTACAGGTCGTGGTTCAGTGTGCGCTGCTCGAACACGCCGATTTCGGGAGGGAGCGCGAGCACTTCGGGGTCGAGCCGGCTCTGCGCGCTGCGCTGGTTGCTGCCGGCCACACGCTCCAGGAAGCGGCGGGCACCGCCATGGCGCGAGGCGGCAGCGGGCGCGACGCGCACGGCAGGGTCGCCCCCGCCCGCGCGGAAGAGCAGGGCGATGCTGCGTTGCACATCGGCCAGCAGCACGCGCTCGGCGTTCGGCGGTGCGGCGGCGATGCGGGTGATGGCCTTGTGCCACCATTGGCCTACCCATTCTTCCATCAGTGAATTTCCTCGCGTTTTTGCCGCAGGGTTTCGCGCACTGCGTCCAGGCCCACTTTCCATTCCAGTGTGGGGGTGCGTCCCTGGTCGGTCTGGGTGGCGTCGCAGGCGTCCAGGCACTGGCCGCACTGCACGCAGGCAAACATCATGCGTTTGATGTTGCGCGGGTTCAGGCGCATGGGACAGGCGTGGTCGCAGGCGCTGCCGCTGGGCACCGGCCGCTGGCCGGGCGTTGGGGGGTGCGCGCGCGGCGTTGCTGCGGACAGCGTTGTCGAGCGGCTGGAGGGCAGTACCTCACAGGTCTTGCATTCGCGCGCGCGGCTGCGGGTGAACGACACCACCATGGCCTTGGGGTTGGCCATCCAGGCCAGGCTCTGGAACAGGCCCACAGCGCAGCCAAAGCGGCAGAAAAGATGCCGCGCCAGGGTGAATTCAAGGGTGAAGACGAGCGTTCCCACGCCGAGAAAGCGCGTCTGGTTGGCGCTCAAAGTGCCGTGCACCAGGTTGCCCCACACCTCGGCGGGGGGCAGCAGGTAGGTGAGCAGCGTGATGGCCCAGACAAAGCCAAACACCAGGCAAGCGGCCAGGAAGACGGGCCACCAGCGCCTGTCGGCGCTGCGGCCGGGGCGGGGCGTGGGGGATGTGTCCCACACGCTGAGCCTGCCGGTGGCGCGGTGCAGCAGGTCGTTGAGCAGTTCGACCAGTGAAAAATGGGGGCACAGCCAGCCGCAGTACAGGCGCCCATAGTGGTACGCCACCGCCAGGAAGCCGATGACCAGTGCCAGCACGGGCAGGATGCCGCGCCAGATGATGGACCAGGCGGTCTGCGCCGCGGTGGCCTCGCCGCGCACAAAGGCGTCGATACCCAGCGACCAGCGGAAACCGAGCACCCAGAGCTGGGTCTCGTTCAGATCAAAGCGCAGCAGGTTGAGTGCGGGCGCCAGCAGAAAGACGGCAAAAAACGACAGCTGCAGCCACCGGCGGCGGCGCTGCAGCACCTGGGTGTGCGCCAGCGGCTGCGCCGATGCGCCCGACGGGCCGCAGGCGGCCGCGCTGGCGCAGCTGGAGCAATCAGTCCCCATCACCTACCACGGCGCGCACCACGTCGTCGAGCGCGCGCAGGGTGTCGTGGTCGTCACTCAGCGCATCGACCACGGCGGCGCGGCAGGCGTCCCGCAGGGGCAGGCCTGATGCGACCAGGCGTGCGGCCATCACCAGCAGACGGGTGCTGGCGGTTTCTTCCAGGTCGTGGTCGGTGAGGCGGCGCAGCGCCTGGGCGAGCTGCACCAGGCGTGCGGCGATCTCGGGTGCGGCGCGGCCTTCGCGCTCCAGGATGGCACGCTCGACGGCCGGTTCGGGGTAGTCCAGCGTCAGCGCGGTAAAGCGCTGGCGCGTGCTGGGCTTGAGGCCCTTGAGCAGGTTCTGGTAGCCCGGGTTGTACGAGATGACGAGCATGAACTCCGGCGGCGCGGCAAGGAGTTCGCCGGTGCGCTCGATGGGCAGGATGCGCCGGTCGTCGGCCAGCGGGTGCAGCACCACGGTGGTGTCCTTGCGCGCCTCGACCACTTCGTCCAGGTAGAGGATGGCGCCACCCCGCACGGCGCGGGTCAGCGGGCCATCGGCCCAGACGGTGTTGCCCTGGCCGATCAGATGGCGTCCCACCAGGTCGGCGGCGCTCAGGTCGTCGTGGCAGGACACCGTGATGAGCGGGCGCGCCAGGCGCGCCGCCATGTGCTCCACGAACCGCGTCTTGCCGCAGCCCGTGGGGCCCTTGATGAGCAGCGGGAGCTGCTGGGCAAAACAATGCTCGAACAGCGCGCACTCACCCGCTTGCGCGGCGTACCAGGGTATGGAGGCCCCGCCCGCCGCCCGCTGGGGGGCAGCAGGCGCCGACACGGAGGTTTGTTCGGCGCTGTGCATGCTCAGGCCCTTTGCAGGCGGCCGCCGGGGATGGCAGCCATTTCCTGTTCGTCAGCAGCCGGGCCGATGAAGAAGCTCGACAGATAGGTGATGAGGCCCACGAGGAACATCACGCCACCGAACACGCGCACCCAGTAGAAGAACACGAGCTGGTCCTGCGTGGCCATGAAGCTCATGGCGCCCGTGGTGGGCATGCGCTGCAGCCACACCTGGAGGATGCCCGCACCGCTCAGGGCCAGCACCATCACGGCCATGCCGATGCTCATGATCCAGAAGCTCCACATCTCGGCGCGCTGGGCGCGCAGGGGGTTGGCTTCGCGGCCGCGCATCAGGGGCATGGAGTAGCTGATGAGCGCCAGCACCACCAGCACATAGGCGCCGTAGAAGGCCAGGTGGCCGTGGGCCGCAGTGACCTGCGAGCCGTGCGTGTAGTAGTTGACCCAGCTCAGGGTGTGGATGAAGCCCCAGACGCCAGCGCCCAGGAAGGCGATCACGGCAGTGCCCACGGCCCACAGCACGGCGGCCTGGTTGGGGTGCTCGCGGCGGCGGCGCTGCACCATGTTGAAGGCGAACAGCGTCATCATGAAGAACGGGATGGGTTCGAGCGCGGAGAACACGCCGCCAATCCAGTGCCAGTAGCCCGGCAGGCCGATGAAGTAGAAATGGTGACCCGTGCCCAGGATGCCCGAGATGAGGGCGAAGGCCACGATCATGTACATCCACTTGTCGATCACCTCGCGGTCCACGCCGGTGGTCTTGATCAGCACGAAGGCCAGCAGCGACGCCATGATCAGCTCCCAGGTGCCTTCCACCCACAGGTGCACCACGAACCACCAGTACATCTTGTCGCGCACCAGGTTGCTGGGGTTGACGAAGCTGAACAGGAACAACAGCGCCAGGCCCCACAGGCCCAGCAGCAGCACCAGGGTGATGGCGGTCTTGCGGCCCTTGAGCACGGTCATGGTGATGTTGAACAGGAAGCCCAGCGCCACCAGCACGATGCCGACTTTGGTCGGCAGGGGCTGTTCGAGGAACTCGCGGCCCATGGTGGCCAGCAGATCGTTGCCGGTCCATTTGGCGAGCGAGGCATAGGGCACCAGCAGGTAGCCCAGGATGGTGGCCACGCCGGCGGCAAGGAAAACCCAGAACAGGATCTTGGCGAAAAGCGGGCTCCAGAGCTCGGTTTCGCTCTCTTCGGGCACCATGAAATAGGCGGCACCCATGAAGCCGAACAGCAGCCAGACGATCAGCAGGTTGGTGTGCACCATCCGCGCGATGTTGAACGGGATGTAGGGGAAGAACAGGTCGCCAATGACGTACTGCAGGCCCAGCGTGATGCCGAAGAGGATCTGCCCGGAAAACAGGCACAGGGCTGCAATGAAGTACAGCTTGGCGACCGCTTGCGACTGGTATTTAAGCGTAGGAATATTCATGTTTGAATCCTTGAAGGGAGGGTGGGCGGCGGGTGGAACAGCCGCTTTTAGCCTTCAATGTTGGGGGGCCACTTCTCGGCGTCGATGCCGTTGGTCCATTTCAGGAACTCGACCAGATCGTCGAGCTGTGCGTCGCTGAAATCGAAGTTGGGCATCTGGCGGCGGCCGGGTGTGTTCGATGGCATGGCCTTGATCCAGCCCTTGATGAAGTCGGGGCCGCGGCGCTCGTACACATTGCCCAGTTCCGGCGCGAAATAGGCGCCTTCGCCCAGCAGCGTGTGGCAGCCGATGCAGTTGCGCGTCTCCCACAGGTGCTTGCCGCGCACGACAGCCTCTGTGATCTCGCCGGCCTTGGAGCGTTCGGGGATCTTGGTTTCGGTATGGAAGATCAGCGCGGCAAACAGCAGTACGAAGAACATCGTGCCGCCGTAGAAGATGTTGCGCGCCATCTGGCTGGTAAAGCCTTGGCTCATGGGGTTCCTTGT
>JAMLIQ010000132.1 GCA_023954095.1 Burkholderiaceae bacterium
GCCGACCACGTCGCCCACATAGGCCACCAGGTGGCCCTTGGCGCGCAGGTCTTCGATGAATTTCACCGGGCCGCGCTTGCCGTCTTCCTCGGGCGTGATGCCGTCGCGCTTGTTCTTGAGCATGGCCAGCGCATGCAGCGGGATGTCAGGGCGGCTCCAGGCGTCGGGCGCGGGCGACAGGTCGTCGGTATTGGTCTCGCCCGTGACCTTGAGCACGGTGAGCGTGATGCTCCTGGGCACTTCAGGGCGGCTGGTAAACCACTCGCCATCAGCCCAGCTTTGCACGACGGCCTTGGCAAAGGCGTTGCCCTTGTCGGCCTTTTCCTTGACGTCATGGAACTGATCGAACATCAGCAGCGTCTTCTTCAGCGCATCTGCAGCAACGCCGGCCACGGCGGCATCGTCGAGCAGGTCGATCAGCGGCGTGAGGTTGTAGCCACCCAGCATGGTGCCCAGCAGTTCGGTCGCCTGCGCACGGCTGATAAGCGGGCACTTCTCTGTTCCATGGGCCACGGCGGCCAGGTAGCTGGCCTTGACCTTGGCGGCATCGTCCACGCCAGCGGGGACGCGGTGTGTGATCAGCTCGACCAGCGTGGCCTCTTCACCGGCTGGCGGGTTCTTGAGCAGTTCGACCAGTTCGCCTGTTTGCTTGGCGTTCAGGGGCAGCGGCGGAATACCCAGCGCTGCGCGCTCGGCCACATGGTCACGGTAGGCTTGCAACATTTACTTCTTTCTCCGGTTACTTCTATCTTTTCAAACGAGGGGCAAGGCTTTCCCAGCGTACTGACGACGACTACTTGGTCGCCTTCGCTTCGAACAGGCTGGGAGGTGGGGTTTTCTTGATGGCTTCGGCCACCACGATCTGTTCCGGACTCATGCATTCATCGGCCAGACGCTGGCCGCGCTTCTGGTCCATCAGCATGGACTTGTTGGCGATCTGCAGCCACACTGCGCCACCGGCCGGGTCTTCCAGACGCACTGTGCCGGTCGACGTGACCACCGGAGCCATGTGGTACTTGAAGCCTTTTCCGCCCACATGGAAGTGGCCAGGCGCCTCGGGGTCTGCAGTAACGCTGACCGTCGCACCCAGCTCACAGGCGATTTGGCCAACATAGACGCGCTGTGCAATCGCCAATTCTTCGGGAGACATCGCCGTGCGCGCTGCAATCAGTCCACTGGCGACCTGGCTCGTCGCGCTGCGCAGCTGCACGCGGCTGCTCGTGGGCTCAACCTTGGCCACCGTGGTTTTGGCGCTGCCTTTGGTGGATGATTTCTTGGCCACAGTCTTGACCTTGGAAACGGAAGCCGTCTTGGCAGATGCCTTTGCTGATGCCTTGTCAGCCGAAGCCGCCTGGGCCAGAACCAGGGAAGGCACCAGGGCAATGAATGCAGAGGCGAGCAATGTTTTCATGATGTGGCTCCAGCGTAAGAAAAAGGGTTCAGCAATGCGACGATGCAAACCAGTGTTGTACCGCATGCGGCAGACTTCGCCCAGTCTGGTGTGCCCGCTCCAGCACCTGCCAGAAGTACCGGTAGCTCGCCCGGTCGTGCAGAACGCCACCCGCACTGATGGGCGCCCAGTCTGCCTCAGCGGCGGCGGCAATGATGCAGGAAGCTTCCAGTACCTCGTCCTGGGCAGGCGAAAATGCTTCCAGAATCGGTCTGATCTGCGCAGGATGGATGCTCCACATGCGTGTATAGCCCAGTTCACGCGCCGCGCGGCGGGCTGCGGACTGCATGGCAGCCATATCGGTGAATTCCGTCACCACGCAATGCGAGGGCACCTTGCCATAGGCATGGCAGGCTGAGGCGATTTCCAGCTTGGCCCGTACCACCAGCGGGTGATCAAACTGCCCTGCCGACGCCATCGCCGATGCAGGAATGGCTCCTCCATGGGCCGACACGAAGTCCATCAAGCCAAAGCTCAGACTCTGCACGCACGGGTGGGCAGCAATGTCAAAGGCATGGTGAACCGCACCAGGGGATTCAATCAGGGCATGGAGCGGCAGATGCGCCGCCCCCGCACGCTCCAGCGCATGCACAGCCTGCAGCACGTCATCGATCGACTCGACCTTGGGCAGCATGATGTGGCACAAGCGGTGGCCTGCCTCACCAGCGATGGTAGCCATGTCGTTGGCAAAGGCCGGATGATCCACCGCATGCACGCGCGCCGCCACCCGGGCGCCGGGCGCAGCTTCGCAGGCCAGCGCAGCCACCAGGGCTGCATGCTCGGCCTCTGCACCGACAGGCGCTCCGTCTTCACAATCGAGCGTCACGTCAAAAACGCAGGCGCCGAACTCCTCCGCCATTTCAGCCTGTAGTTGCAGGCTTTTGCGCATCCGCGCGGGGGCACCGCTGTAGTGGTCACAGACCGGCAGCAAACCCGCTGCGGCCTGGGCGCCCAACAGAATGTCGCGCGGATGCGGGGGGGCTCCCGCGCTTGATACAGTATGTGCTGCGCTTGCCCCCATGGGGTTTTTCGCAGCGTGGGACACCCCGGCGTCGCTCATGAAGGATTACAGCAGGTGCTTCACGCCGTCCTGCTCGCCTTGCAGCTCTTCCAGCGTCTTGTTGATGCGCTCTTGCGAGAAGGCATCGATTTCCAGACCTTCGATGACCTTGTATTCGCCGTTTTCGCAGGTCACGGGAAAACCGAACATCACATCCTTGGGAATACCGTACTGGCCGTCCGAGGGAACGCCCATGGTGACCCACTTGCCATTGGTGCCCAGGGCCCAGTCACGCATGTGGTCGATGGCAGCGTTGGCAGCCGAAGCGGCCGACGACAGGCCACGGGCCTCGATGATGGCCGCCCCACGCTTGCCCACGGTAGGCAGGAAGGTGTTGGCGTTCCATTCCTGGTCGTTGATCATCTTGGCAACGCTTTCGCCGTTGATCGTGGCAAAACGATAGTCAGCATACATCGTGGGCGAGTGGTTGCCCCAGACAGTGAGTTTTTCAATGTCCGCGACAGCCTTGCCGGTCTTGGCAGCAATCTGGCTGGCAGCGCGGTTGTGGTCCAGGCGCAGCATGGCGGTGAAGTTCTTGCGCGGCAGGTCCGGTGCCGACTTCATGGCGATGTAGGCGTTGGTGTTGGCGGGGTTGCCCACCACCAGCACCTTCACGTTGCGGCTGGCGACGGCGTTCAGGGCCTTGCCCTGCGCCGTGAAGATGGCGCCATTGACGGCCAGCAGTTCGGCACGCTCCATGCCCGGGCCACGGGGGCGCGAACCCACCAGCAGGGCGTAGTCGGCATCCTTGAAAGCGGTCATGGGGTCGCTGTGCGCGGTCATCTCGACGAGCAAAGGGAAAGCGCAATCGTCGAGCTCCATCATCACGCCCTTGAGCGCCTTCTGCGGGCCTTCGACAGGCACTTCCAGAAGCTGCAGGATGACGGGCTGGTCCTTGCCCAGCATTTCGCCCGAGGCGATGCGAAACAGAAGGGCGTAGCCAATTTGGCCTGCGGCGCCGGTGACGGCCACGCGGACGGGCTTTTTGCTCATGGTGAGAACTCCAGGAAGTGAAGGAAACAGGGGAGATTGCAGCGGTTGCTACCTGCGCCTGTTACCAGCAACACGTGCCCCGCGAACAGGGCGGAATTTTACTGCCGTTTTCCGCACTGCGTCAATTTGTCTTATGTCTTATATAAGATATGATCGAGACCTCAGAGTGACGCATGGTTTTTGCCCCGCGCCGCCTGCACTCTTTTCATGCACCATGTTGCCTTCTTCGCTATCCGCCACTGATTTTCCGGATCCGCTGCCGTCAGCGGGCTTGCCGGTGCCTGCATTCAGTCCGCTGTACCAACAGATCAAAGGCCTGATCCTGCAAAGCCTGCAGGCAGGCGAATGGAAGCCTGGCGAATCCATCCCCAGCGAAATGGAGTTGGCCGCCCGTTTCAAGGTCAGCCAAGGCACCGTGCGCAAGGCCATCGATGAACTGGCTGCCGAAAACCTGGTAACGCGCCGCCAGGGCAAGGGCACCTTCGTATCCACCCATGCCGAGCAGCATGTGCAATACCGGTTTCTCAAGCTGATGCCCGACAGCGGGGATGCCAGCGTGGAGGGCCCGGCCGAGCGCTTTATCATCGACTGCAAGCGCGTGCGCGCCAGCGCCGAGGTTGCCCGCGCGCTGGGCCTGCGAACCGGCGACCCGATGATGCAGGTGCGCCGCATCCTGTCGTTCAGCGGCATCCCCACCATTCTTGAAGACATCTGGCTCCCCGGCCAAGCCTTCAAGGGCCTGACGGCGGCCCAGATGACGAACTACCCTGGCCCCACCTATGCCATGCTGGAACTGGATTTCGGCGTTCGCATGGTCCGTGCCGAAGAGAAAATCCGCGCCGTGTTGCCCGACGGTGAGCAGGCAGAACGGCTGCATGTCAGCCCGGCAACACCGCTGCTGAGCGTTGAGCGCATTGCCTACACCTACAACGATGTTCCCATGGAGTTACGGCGCGGCCTCTACCGCACCGACACCCACCACTACCACAACGAACTGAACTGAAGATAACAGCCCCACATTGGCACGCAAGGCTGAAAAAAACAGAAAATACCACCTGTATCAAATGTTGCCTTGCTGCATTGCAATAGAATTTTGCGTTCCCTTGCGCACACAATTACAAAGCAGTTACCTCCACGAAAGCACTTGCCATGACCGAGCTAGCCAAAAAGCGGCCTGAATTCCGCAACATTAACGCCTTCAAGGATCTGAC
Organism: Burkholderiaceae bacterium; assembly: GCA_023954095.1. Taxonomy (GTDB): domain Bacteria; phylum Pseudomonadota; class Gammaproteobacteria; order Burkholderiales; family Burkholderiaceae_C; genus Simplicispira. The sequence continues at coordinate 4,715 of JAMLIQ010000132.1, forward strand.
GACCTACCGCATGACACCTGCGGCCTGGGTCTCCATCCTTCACCGAGCGAGTGGCGCCATCCTGTTCCTGCTGCTGCCGCTGGTGATCTGGCTGTTCGATACCTCCGTGTCTTCCGAGTATTCGTTTGCGCGCTTCAAGTCCGCTTTTGGCGCGGGCCTGGGTTTTGTACCCGGGTGGCTTCTCAAACTGGTTGTGCTGGGCATCATCTGGGGGTACCTGCACCACATGATTGCCGGTATGCGCCACCTCTGGATGGACATCAGCCATGAGGCCGTCAACAAACAGTTCGGCAAAACCTCCGCCCTCTTCACCCTGGTGGTCAGTATCAGCCTGACGCTGGTGCTGGGTGCAAAACTCTTCGGCCTGTACTGATTCAACCCCACGCCCCTGACGCCAGCGGCAGGGCGGCCTGACGATTTAGAGGAAAACAATATGTCCAACTACGGATACAAACGCACCGTCGTAGGAGCCCACTACGGTTTGCGCGACTGGCTCAGCCAGCGCGTGACGGCAGCGCTCATGATTTTGTTCACCCTGGCGCTGCTGGTGCAGGTGGTGTTCAGCAAGGGGCCGATAGGCTACGACCTGTGGGCGGGCATCTTTGCTGCCCAATGGATGAAATTCCTGACCTTCTCCGTGATCATCGCGCTGGCCTTCCACGCCTGGGTCGGCATGCGCAACATCTGGATGGACTACATCAAGCCCGTGGGACTGCGCCTGGTTCTGCAAGTCTTCACCATCGTCTGGCTCGTCGGCTGCGCGGGCTGGGGCTTCCAGGTTCTGTGGCGTCTGTGATGCCCACGCCCAATACCGCGAACAAAGGCTAAATCCATGAGCTAC
>JAMLIQ010000133.1 GCA_023954095.1 Burkholderiaceae bacterium
TGGCTGGTGAGCGATGTGCGCACCTCGCTGTACCCCTTGCTCGAACTGTGGCCCACACCCAGCCGGTCCGCCGAATCCGCCATCGTGCAGCGCGATGGCAACGAGGTGCGTTTCGTGAGCCCCTTGCGGCACTCCCACGATGCCCCCCGATCCTTGCGCCTGCCCATGTCGCGCAGCGAGGACCCCGCAGTGCAGGCGGCCTCTGGTGTGCGGGGCGTCATCTATGGCCGCGACTACCGGGGCCAGGACGTGCTGGCCATGGTCAGCGCCGTGCCCGATTCACCGTGGTTCATGGTCTCCAAGGTCGATGTGGCAGAGGCCTTTACGGACATGCGCGTGCGCGAATGGCTGGCCCTGAGCCTGCCCATCAGCCTGGGCCTGCTGATCGTGGGGTCGTTTGCCGTTTTCTGGCAACGGCGCGCCTGGCGGCGCGAGCGCGCCCTCAAGACCGAACTGCAGCGCAACATGCGCTGGCTGGAAAGCGCCCAGAAAGCGGCCGCCGTAGGCTACTTTGCCTACGACGCGGCAAAGGAATCCTTTTTCATGTCGGGCATGGCCTGTGCCATCTTTGGTGTTCCACTGCAGACCGCCCTGTCGCGACGCGAGTGGATCGGCCTGCTGCACCCCGACGAACGCGCACAGACCCTGGACGTGCATGCCAACGCCATGGCCGAGCGCACCGCCCTGCGCACCCAGTACCGCATCCGCCGCGCAAGCGACCGGCATGTCCGCTGGGTCGAGGTCTGGGCCGAGTACGACGGCCACTCCGACCAGAGCGGCCAGGTCCGCATGATCGGCACCGTGCAGGACATCACCGACCGCAAGCAGGCCGAGGAAAAACTCGCCACCTACCGCGCAGCCCTGGAGGCCCAGGTGCGCCAGGATCCTCTGACCCAGGTGGCCAACCGCCTGGCCCTGGACGAAGCGGTCGCCACGGAATGGAGCCGCGCCCTGCGCAGCGGCGCACCGCTGTCGGTACTGATGATCGACGTGGACCATTTCAAGGCCTACAACGACCACTACGGCCATGTGGCGGGCGACCTGTGCCTGCAGCGGGTGGCACAGGCCCTGTCCCTGGCCGTGGGCCGCGTGGGAGACCTGGTGGCACGCTACGGCGGCGAAGAGTTTGCCGTACTGCTGCCCGACACCGATAGCGCGCAGGCCACGGTCATCGGCCAGCGGCTGTGCGCGGCTGTGCGGGCCCTGCGCATCGAACACCTGGCCGCCAATGATCGTCTGCTCGTCACCGTCAGCATTGGCGCGGCCAGCGCCCTGCCCGCCTTCACCGCCGCACCGGGCCTGCTCCACGCGGGCCATCCGGCATCGGCCCGCGACGCCGCGCGCCACCTGTTCGAGCAGGCCGACTCGGCACTGTATTGCGCCAAGCAGTCGGGGCGCGACCAGGTAGTCACATTCGCCCCCGCCGACCAGGCGCCGGTCCGCACGCCAGCACCTTCTTCGAATGACGTCTCAGGTGCTCTTGCTGACCGAAATGGTGGGGAACTTCGATGAAAAATCCTTGGACTGCTGCGCAATCTTCGCTGCCATGCGGCGCGCAACCTGGGCGTAGATCTGCGCCACTTCACCCTGAGGGTCGGCCACCACGGTGGGCTGGCCACTGTCGGCCTGCAGGCGGATCCTGATGTCGAGCGGCAGTGCGCCCAGGTAGTCCATGCCGTAGTCCTGCGCCATCCTGCGCCCGCCGCCTTCACCAAAGATGTGTTCGGCGTGGCCGCAGTTCGAGCACACATGCACCGCCATGTTCTCGACGATGCCCAGGATGGGCACCCCCACCTTCTCGAACATCTTGATGCCCTTGCGGGCGTCGAGCAGGGCGATGTCCTGCGGCGTGGTCACGATCACGGCACCGGTCATGGGCACGCGCTGGCTCAGGGTGAGCTGGATGTCGCCCGTGCCGGGCGGCATGTCCACAACCAGGTAGTCCAGATCTTTCCAGTTCGTCTGGCGCAGCAGCTGCTCGAGCGCCTGCGTGGCCATGGGGCCGCGCCAGATCATGGCCTCGTCCTGGTTCACCAGAAAACCGATGGACATGACCTGCACGCCATGGTTGACGAGCGGCTCCATGGTCTTGCCGTCCAGGCTTTCGGGCTTGCGGTCAATGCCCATCATCATGGGCTGGCTGGGGCCGTAAATGTCGGCATCCAGCAGGCCCACCCGTGCACCCTCGGCCGCCAGTGCCAGCGCCAGGTTGGCCGCCGTGGTGCTTTTGCCCACGCCGCCCTTGCCCGAGGCCACGGCCACGATGTTCTTCACACCGGGCAGCAGCTGCACGCCGCGCTGAACGGCATGGGCCACCACTTTGGTGGTGAGGTTCACGCGTACGCCCTGCACACCAGGCACGCTGCGGGCCGCCGCCTCCAAACGCGCGCGCAAAGCGGGCTCCTGGCTTCTCGCGGGATAGCCCAGTTCCACGTCAAAAGCCACGTCGGCACCGGTCACCTGCAGGTTGCGCAGCGCACGGGTACTGACAAAATCCTGGCCCGTCAGCGGGTCCTGCACGGTGCCAAGGGCCGCCATGAGGCCCTGTTCAGTGATAGCCATTCCAATCTCTCCTGTGGGGAGGGGAGAGTCTATCGAAGCGTCCAGACCCCACTGGCTGCAGGACAATGCGGCCCGGTCTCCAAAGGAAAATCGTGAAATTCAAGATGTCTCCCAATTCGCTGTTCGCCATCTTGCTGCGCTCGCCGTGGTGGATCAGCTTTGCCCTGGTGGGGGCGTTCTCGCTGGCGGCGGTGGCCTTGCTGCCGCGCGACTACGCGCTGGCCGGGGTGCTGGGCACGTTCCCGTTCTTTGCCGTGGGCTGCATCGCCGCATGGCGCCAGTGGCGCGCGCCCAGTGCCGCACGCACCAGCGCCATGCAGGCAAGCCTGCAGGCCATGCCCTGGCGCGCGCTGGCCGATGCGCTGGAAGCCGCATGGATCGCCCAGGGTTACCAGGTGGAGCGCCTCGCCCCTGGTGGCGCGGCCGATTTTGTGCTGTCGCGCGGCGGGCAGATCCAGCTGGCCAGCGCACGGCGCTGGAAGGCCGCCCACCACGGCGTGGAGCCGCTGCGGGAACTCCATGCAATGATGCAAAAACGCGCAGTTCCGGCGGGACTGTACCTTCTGGGTCAGGGCGAACTGAGCGAGAACGCACGCCTGTTTGCCCGCGACCATGGCCTGACCATCGTGCAAGGCGATGCGCTGGCGCAACTGCTGTTGCATTGAACCCCTCTTTTGCGGGTTTTCCCAAGGCTGCAGCACGCTGGTGCGGCCGCACACTGGCGGGCATGCCCCCGCCTGAAGCCTCCCCCTCCTCGGCGCCCCGCACCGGCCTGCTCTTGACCGGCGGCGGCGCGCGCGCGGCCTACCAGGTGGGCGTGCTCGAAGCCATTGCCGACCTGCGCCTGGCCTGCGGTGCGGGCAAGGAACCCAACCCTTTCCCCATCATCACCGGCACCTCGGCCGGGGCCATCAACGCCGCAGCGCTGGCCTGCGGCGCCGACCAGTTCGACCGGGCCGTGCGCCGCATCGCACGGGTGTGGGGCAACTTCCATGCACAGCAGGTCTACCGCGCCGACTCCCTCAGCGTGGCACGCAGCGGCGCACGCTGGCTCACGCTGCTGTCCCTGGGCTGGGTACTGGCGAAATGGCGCCGCATGCGCCCGCGCTCGCTGCTGGACAACGCCCCGCTGGCCAAGCTGCTGATCAAGATGGTGCCGCTGGTGCGCCTGCCCCGGCTGATCCGCCAGGGCCACCTGCAGGCGCTGGCCGTCACGGCATCGAGCTACAGCTCGGGCGACCATGTCACGTTTTTTGAAGCGGGTGAGCGGCTCGACCCCTGGATTCGCTCACAGCGCCGCGCCGTGCGCGACCGCATCACGCACGAACATCTGCTGGCCTCGGCCGCCATTCCCTTCGTTTTCCCGGCAACAGCCATCGACGTGGACGAGCGCACCGAGTACTTTGGCGATGGTTCCATGCGCCAGTCCGCGCCCATCGCGGCGGCCATCCACCTGGGTGCCGAGCGCATTCTGGTGGTGGGCGCGGGCCGCATGCACGAGCCCAAGACCAAGGGCGCCCCCGTGCTGACCAACGGCTACCCCTCGCTGGCGCAGATTGCGGGCCACGCGCTGTCCAACATCTTTCTGGATGCGCTGTCGGTCGACGTCGAGCGCATGCAGCGCATCAACCAGACGATTTCGCTCATTCCTCCCGAGGCACGCAGCAACAGCGCGCTGCGGCCCATCGATCTGCTGGTGATTGCCCCCTCGCAACGCCTGGACGCCGTGGCCGCGCGCCACGTCGGCGACCTGCCCGCGCCGGTGCGCACCATGCTGGGGGCGCTGGGCGTGACCGCCAACATGCAGGACGTGCGCGGCGCCGCCCTGGCCAGCTACCTGCTGTTCGAGCAAGCCTATACACGCGACCTGATGGCCCTGGGCCGGGCCGACACCCTGGCCCAGCGCGCCGCCGTGTGCCGTTTCTTTGGCTGGAACGACACGGGCGCGCCCCTGCCCCTGCGGGGCGAGGAGGCAAACGCCTAAAATCGCGGGTTCCGCCAGAAAGCCGCTCCCATGCCTGCACGCAAACTCTTCGTCACCACCGCCCTGCCCTACGCCAACGGCAACTTCCACATCGGCCACATCATGGAATACATCCAGGCCGACATCTGGGTACGCACGCAGCGGCTGCTGGGCAACGAGGTGAACTTCGTCGGCGCCGACGACACGCACGGCGCGCCCATCATGATCGCGGCCGAGAAGGCGGGCAAGACGCCGCAGCAGTTCGTGGCCGACATCGCCGCCGGGCGCAAGCAGTACCTCGATGGTTTCCACATTGAGTTCGACAACTGGCACAGCACCGACGCGCCCGAGAACCACCAGCTCGCCCAGGACATCTACCGCGGCCTCAAGGCCAACGGCCTGATCGAGACGCGCACCATCGAGCAGTTCTTCGACCCCGAGAAGGCCATGTTCCTGCCCGACCGCTTCATCAAGGGCGAGTGCCCCAAGTGCCACGCCAAGGACCAGTACGGCGACAACTGCGAGGTCTGCGGCGCCGTGTACGCGCCCACCGACCTCATCAACCCCTACTCGGCCCTCTCGGGCGCCAAGCCGGTGCTCAAGCACTCGGAGCATTTCTTCTTCAAGCTGTCAGACCCACGCTGCGTCGCCTTCCTGGAAGACTGGACGCAGGACGGCCGCCTGCAGAGCGAGGTGGCCAACAAGGTGCGCGAATGGTTCACCGTGCGCACCAACCCCGACGGCACGCAGAGTGAGGGCCTGGGCGACTGGGACATCTCGCGCGACGCGCCCTACTTCGGCATCGAGATCCCCGACGCGCCGGGCAAGTACTTCTATGTGTGGCTGGACGCGCCCATCGGGTATCTCGCCTCGCTGAAGAACCTTTTGACTAAGCGCGGCCAGGACTACGAGGCCTACATGGCCGACCCGCAGCTCGAGCAGTACCACTTCATCGGCAAGGACATCGTCACCTTCCACACGCTGTTCTGGCCCGCCACGCTGAAGTTCAGCGGCCGCAAGGTGCCCGAT
>JAMLIQ010000134.1 GCA_023954095.1 Burkholderiaceae bacterium
TCCGAGATTGCCACCCAGGGCGAAAAGCGCAGTGGCGCAGGCTGGCCCGCGTTCGAGGAGCGCAGCTTCGAGGCCTTCCGCAGCTACTACGAATACCTGCCCAAGGGCACCGTCAAAATGGAATACACCGTGCGCCTGAACAACGTGGGCGATTTTGCGCTGCCCCCCAGCCGCGTCGAGGCCCTGTACGCGCCCGAGATGTTTGGCGAGGCGCCCAACGCACGCGCACGGGTAGTGGCTGCGCCATGACGCCCCTGCCCTCTGCCAGCGTATTCGTTGAAGTGCGTTTCTGGCTGCTGGTGGCGCTCTCGGTGGTGCTGCCGTTCGCCATCTACGCGGCGCTGCTGGTGCGCCGCGCCGTCTCGCGCACCACGGTCGTTCTGTTCGGCCTGGTGCTGGTGCTCATTGCCGGGCTGGATGTGTACCTGCTTCAGGGGCTGACCAAGCTGGCCCGCGTGACGCCCTCGCTGGCCGACGATGCGGTGTTCATCTCTGAGGTGTCCATCGCGCTCTACATCTTTCCCGTCATGTTCGGCGGCATCGGCGTCAACCTGGTGTCCCATGTGCTGTTGCGCCACCTGAGCGAGGCCGAAGAACGCTTCGACCGCGAGCATCCCAATGCCTGAACCGCCCCCCGGCTGGCAGGTGGTGCACATCCACCCCGGCGCCCCGCCCAAACCGCCCGAAGGCGCGCCATGCAACGGCTGCGGCCTGTGCTGCCTGACCGAGCCGTGCCCGCTGGGCATGCTGGTTTCGCGGCGCAGGCGCGGGGCCTGCGCGGCCTTGCGCTGGAGCGGTGCCGAGCAGCGCTACCTGTGCGGCATGCTGTCGGACCCCGGCGGCGTGACCGGGCTGACCCATCCGTGGGCAGTGCGTGCCCTGGCCGCGCTGGCCCGGCGGTCGATTGCCGCAGGCGTGGGCTGCGATGCGCAACTGCAGGCGCAGCGGCCTGAGTAGCGCAAACTCGTTATTTGCTATGTAAAGAATAGCTGATAGCGCTTGCTGTTATTGCGTTGCAGCCATCTTTCAGATGGTTGTCAATCCATCACCCCTCGCGGGGGCCAAGCCCGAGCGCCGCTATGGGTGCCGAGGCTGGTGTCCCTGTCTGGGGCATGTCGCTCATCAGGAATTTTTGAATGCTGCCTCAGGACCTTGTCTGGCGGGTTAACACTGGTGCGGGCAGGGGCTTGATGGCGGCATTGAATATCCATTTCTAATGAATCTTAGAATTCGGCGCGCAGCCTCGTAGCACATGCGCCGTTATGAGGGTTTGAAGTACATCAACAAAAACCGGCACACGTCAGCGGAAAGGAAACCCACCCATGGACAGCGCGATACTGAGTTTGCTGGGGGCCTTTCTGCTCTCGATCATGGGGTTGTTTGTCTTCATCTGGTCGATGCGCAAGGGCCTGCTGGTCGAGAACCCCCGGGCGGCATCGGTCATCTTTGCGCCCGGCGAGTTGGGCAAGGTCGACGACCCTGCCCTGCAAGGGGGCGCAAAAGACCGCCTGCAGGGCGCTGCCGCAGCCCCGGGCGAGAGCGACCACGTTGCCGACCCGGACGAACTGCGCCACCGCATCGAGGCCGACCACTCCACCGCGTTTCCGGTGTTCATGTTCATTGCGTTTGCCTGCTTCTGGCTGGTGCTCGGCTCCCTGGCGGGGCTGACGGCGTCGCTCAAGCTGCACATGCCCGACTGGATGGTGGGCGAGGCGTGGCAGACCTTTGGGCGTATCCGCACGGTGCACCTCACCGCCGTGCTGTATGGCTGGATCACCAATGCCGCGCTGGCCGTCATCATCTGGCTGCTGCCGCGCCTGCTGCGCACGCACCTGGTGGGCGCCATGTGGGTGATGCTGGGCGGTGCGCTCATCAACACCGGCATTGCCAGCGCCATCGGCGCCATCGGCTCGGGCTGGACGGACGGCATGGAATACCTGGAGATCCCGTGGCAGATCGGTCTCTTCATCGTCGCCGGGTTCGTCTGCATCATCGGCCCGGTGCTCTACACCCTGGTCAACCGCAAGGTCGAGTCGCTCTATGTCACGGTCTGGTACCACGTCGCGGCGCTGCTCTGGATTGCGCTGCTGTTCATCGTTGCCAAGCTGCCCGGCGTGCACACCGGCGTGCAGCAGGCCACCACCAACTGGTGGTACGGCCACAACGTGCTGGGCCTGTGGTTTACGCCGGTGAGTGTGGGGGCCATTTACTACTTTCTGCCCAAGATCATCGGACGGCCGGTGCGCTCGTACAACCTGTCGATTCTGGGGTTCTGGACGCTGGCTTTCTTCTACGGCCAGGTGGGCGGCCACCACCTGATCGGCGGGCCCATTCCGGGCTGGCTCAGCACGCTGTCCATCGTGCAGAGCATGATGATGATCATCCCGGTGGCAGCCTTCACCATCAACATGGCCGGCACGATGTGGGGGCGCATGCACCTGGCGCGCTATTCACCCACGCTGCGTTTCATGATGTTTGGCGGCTTCATGTACATGCTGTCGTCGCTGCAGGGCTCGCTGGAGGCGCTGCGCAGCGTGAACCAGGTGGCGCATTTCACGCACTTCACCGTGGCGCACGCCCACCTGGGCGCCTACGCCTTCGTCACCATGGTGCTGTTTGGCGCCATCTACTTCATGCTGCCGCGCGTGCTGCACTGGGAGTGGCCGTATCCGCGCCTGATCACGCTGCAGTTCTGGCTGGCGGTGGTGGGCATCAGCATCTACTTCGTGGGCTTGTCGATCGGTGGCTGGCTGCAGGGCCTGGCCATGCTCGATGCCTCGCGGCCGTTCATGGAGTCGGTGGCGCTCACCGTGCCTTACCTGCAGTGGCGCAGCGTGGGCGGCGCGCTGATGGTGCTGAGCCACCTCATCTTTGTCGGCCATTTCCTGGCCATGGCGCTGCGCTTTGGCCCCACACGCACCGGCGCGGCGCTGTTCACGCCGCCCGCCAAGGGCCTGGAGTTCGCACATGGAGAATGAAGTCAAACTCGCCGCCGGTGCCATGGTGGCACTGGCCGTGGCCACGGCCGCGCTGGTCGTCATGCCCTATATGCAGGTGCGCGACGTCACACCGCCCGAAGGCCTCAAGCCCTACAGCAGCGCCGAACTGCGCGGGCGGCAGGTGTACATCGCCAATGGCTGCGTGTACTGCCACACCCAGCAGCCCCGCGACCGCAACCTGGGGCCCGATGCAGAGCGCGGCTGGGGCCGGGCGTCGGTGCCGGGCGACTACTTTTACGACAAGCCGCACCTGCTGGGCAGCATGCGCACCGGGCCGGACCTGTTCAACATCGGCGCACGCCAGCCCAGCAAGGACTGGCACCTGGGCCACCTGTACCAGCCGCGGGCCTACGTTCCGGGCTCGATCATGCCCTCGTACCCCTACCTGTTCGAGACCAAGGCGGCGGCGGAGCCGGGTGACGAGGTGGTCAAACTCCCGCCCGGCCAGGGGCCTGCGGGCCAGGTGGTGGTGGCATTGCCCGAGGCGCTGGACCTGGTGAAGTACCTGCAGGGCCTGAACCACACCTACCCGGTGCTGCCGCCCGCCGTGCAGGCGGCCCCGGCGGCGGCACCCTCGGCAACGGCTGCACCACCCGCTTCCTGAACCCCGCGAGGCCTCCATGACCCTTGATACCGATACCACCCACCGGGCGCAGGAGCGCGAAAACGCCGAACCCGAGGAGCGCATCCGCCCTGTGCCGCTGGCCGCTGCCGCCATCACCCTGGCCATGGTGCTGTTTGGCGTGGTCTACATCTTCATCTCCGATCCCTTCGGCAACGCCAGCCTGGGTGACCGCCGCACGGTGGCCGACTTGTCCGGTCCGGCGCCTGCGGCGGCGGGTGCTGCCGTGGACGGCAAGGCGGTGTTTGCCGCGCAGTGCGCCGCATGCCACCAGGCCACGGGCAAGGGGCTGCCCGGCGTGTTCCCGCCGCTCGACGGATCGGAATGGGTGCAGGGAGACACGCGCATCCTGGCCAACATCCTGCTGCACGGCATCAGCGGCGAGATCACCGTGGCAGGCGCCACCTACAGCGGCGCCATGCCCGCCTTTCAGCAACTGGGCGACGCTGAGTTAGCGGCCGTGGCCAGCTACATCCGCAGCGCGTGGTCGAACAAGGCTGGGGCCCTGCCTGCCACGCTGTTCGAGCAGGAGCGCAAGGCCGGCAGCGCACGCACCACGCCCTTTGAGGGCGGCGCGGCGCTCAAGGCCCTGGCAGGCAATCCCGCCTGAGCACACCATGCTGCGCACCGCCTTGCTCAGCGCCCTGCTGGTGCTGGCAGGCTATGCCAGCGCCGCCTGGCTGACGCACGACTTCCAGGTCTGGACGGCCGAAGGCGCGCGCCGCCTGGAGGTGGCGCAGCACCCCGTGCCCGTGCCTCCGGTCACGGTGGAAGGGCCGGGCATCGCGGCGCAGAGCCTGCCCACGCTGCTGGCGCAGGGCGGCGGTGTCACCCTGATCGACTTCGTTTACACCCGCTGCCAGACGGTGTGCCTGTCGCTGGGCAGCAGCTTCCAGCAGTTGCAGGCGGCCCTGCAGGCTGACCGCAATGCAGGGGCCACGCCTACAGTGCGCCTGCTGTCCATCAGCTTTGACGGCGCGCATGACACGCCTGCGGTATTGCAGGCCTATGCGCGCTCACTGCAGGCCGACCCGGCCCTGTGGCACTGGGTGCGCGTGCCCGACGCCGTGGAGCAGCAAGCGCTGCTGCAGCGCCTGGGCGTGGTGGTGGTGTCCGATGGGCGCGGCGATTACGAGCACAACGCGGCCTTTCTGGTGCTGGACGCGCAGGGCCGCATGGTGCGGGTGTTTGACCTGGCCGAGCAACAGTGGGCGCTGGACTTTGCGCGCCACCTGGCAAAAGGGGGGCGGCTGTGAACCTGCACCACCTGCGTGCCATGGTGGCCATCGGGTGCACACCCCGGCGCCAGGTGCTGGTGGCGCTGGCATGGACGGCGTTGTTGCTCGTGCCAGCGGTGCGTCAGTGGCTCACGGCCAGCATGTGGCGGCACATGGTGCTGCAGTTTCCGTTGTGGATGCTGGCGGGCGCTTGGCTGGCAGCAGGCCTGCCGCCCGCCGTACGTGCCCGCGCGACGCGCTGGAATGCCCACGGCATCAGCGGCTTGGTTGCCACCGGCACCGTCCTGGCCGTGCTGATGGTGCCGCGTGTGCTCGACCTGGCGCTGGTGTCTGCACCCATCGAGGGGGCCAAATGTGTGGCGCTGGTGGTGGCTGGCACGGCGCTGCGGCTGTCGTGGCGCGCAGCAGGCTTGGTGGTGCAGGGGTTTTTTCTGGGCAACGTGCTGCCCATGACGGCGGTGGTTGGGCAGCTGTACATCGATAGTCCCCTGCGCCTGTGCAACGCCTACCTGCTCGACGACCAGGCCCGCCTGGGCCAGTGGCTGGTGGGCGCGGCAGTGCTGATGGCGGTGGGCTGGCTGGCGCAGGTGGCCTGGTGGGTGGCGCTGCGTGAGGGTGCGTCGGCTGTGTTGGCGCCTGACAAGGGTTGAATGCTATTTAATTTATAGCTTGTTGCGCTTGATACTTGAG
>JAMLIQ010000135.1 GCA_023954095.1 Burkholderiaceae bacterium
TGCGTTGGAGGCGTTGCCCATCTTCTTCTTCAGGCGCAGCACCTGGAACGGGTTTTTCGTACCGTCCGGGCGCCAGCGCGGCAGCAGGAAGCACGACAGGCCCTTGTCGGTGTGCGCCAGCACCAGGAAGGCGTCGCACATGGGCGCCGAGACGAAATACTTGTGGCCCACCAGTTCGTACGCCTGGCCGGGGCCGCCCTGGCCCACGGGGTAGGCGCGCGTGCTGTTGGCCTGCACGTCGGAGCCGCCCTGCTTCTCGGTCATGGCCATGCCGATGGTCACGCCCTGCTTTTGCTCCACCGGCACATTGCGCGGGTCGTACACGCGGGCGGTGATCTTGGGCTCCCACAAGGCAGCCAGATCGGGCTGCAGGCGCAGCGCCGGAATGGCGGCGAAGGTCATGGTGATGGGGCAGCCATGCCCTGCCTCTACCTGGGATTGCAGATAGTTGCCGGCGGCGCGCGCCACGTGGGCGCCGTCCTTGGGGTCGGTCCAGGGCGAGGAATGCAGGCCTTGCTCGATGGCCGTGCCCATGAACTGGTGGTAGGCGGGGTGGAACTTCACCAGGTCGATGCGGTTGCCAAAGCGGTCGTGCGTTTCCAGTTCGGGCTGGAACTTGTTGGCCAGGTGGCCCTGCTCCAGGTAGTCGGCCGAGCCGGTGCGCTGGCCGAAACGCAGCAAATCCGCATCGGCCCAGGCCGCGCCTTCGCGCTGCACGGCCTCGCGCAGGGCGGTGTCCTGCGCGTACATGTTGTAGTCGGCCAGTTCACAGGACACGTTCTCGACCACATGGGTGTTGGCCAGGTAGCGGGTGTTCAGGGTGGTGTCATCAAGGGTTTTCATGGCAAGTTCTCCAGGAGGGGATATCAGGCGACGCGCAGACGCGCCTTGCGGGCGGCGGCATCGGGGGTGGTCAGGGTGTCGTAGAAGCGGTCCCAGATGGTGCGGCCCGCTGCATCGAAGGCGTGCACGCTGTCGATGAAGGCCTGGCGCAGCGTGGCGTCCACCATGGGCTCGGGCAGCAGCGGGTCGTAGACGAGCTGGCGGATGGCTGCGCCGCCGAGGAAGAACGATTCGCGCGCTGCCTGTGGTGTGGGCAGGCGTGCGGCGCCGTCCAGCCAGCGCTGCAGTCGCTCCTGTGTGGCGCGGTAGGCGTGGTTGAGGGCTGCACCGTCCCACAGCGCATCCACGACCGCCTCGGTGGCGGTATCGAGCGAAGTGCAGCCGCACACCACGGCCTGTGCCTCCAGGCCCAGCGCGTAGAGGCGCCCCCGGATGGCGCCGATGTCGGCCTCGATGTTGTCCGGGCGCAGCCAGAAGCCGCGCTGCAGTTCGGCAAAGCCCAGCAGGTGCAGCGCCCGCTCGCGCTGGCGCGTGGCGGCGCGGTCGCTGCGCGCCAGCGTGCCGCAGTGCACGGCCACATACTGGCCGTTCCAGGGGCGCAGGCGCTGCGCGGCGTGGCGCCAGTTCGCCACATCCTGCGCCAGGCTGTGCGCCGCCGGGCCCAGGCGCCAGGCGCCGCGCTCGGTGGCCAGCACCATGTCCTGCGCGGCCAGCCGCGCCAGGGTGACGCGCACATGGTTTTCGCTGATGCCAAACACCGCACCTGCTGCCACCGCGTGGCTGACGGGCAGCGGATCGTCACCGCTGGCGAGCAGCAGTTCCAGCAGCAGGTGCTTGGGCTGGACCTTGGTGTCGGGAGAAGAGGACATGCGTCTAATATTACATGAATGATTAATTAATGCAAATAGATGTAATAAAGCAGCGCATGGCATATGCAGCACTGCGGTCGCGCAGGTTTTGCAAACCGATGCGGCGGGAAGCCGCGCAGCAGCTCAGGGGGGTGGCGGCCTCACACCGGCCACACCACTCCGTTGTCGTTGAGGATGGCGTCCAGCGACAGGTCGTGCGGTTCGGGCTCAAAGTCGTCCAGATAGCCCTGCGTGTAGCCCAGGCCCACCGTATAGGGGCTGGGCTGCAGCGCGGCCAGCGTGCGGTCGTAGAAGCCACCGCCGTAGCCCAGCCGGTAGCCGCCCGGCCCATAGCCCACGCAGGGTACGAACAGCAGGGTTGGCGCGATGAGTTCAGTGTCCTTGGGCTTGGGGATGCCGTAGGCGTCCTCTTCCATTTCGCAGCCGGGATACCAGGCATGGAAGGTCAGCGTCTTGTGCTGTTTGTTCACCACCGGCAGGCCGATGCGGCGCAGCTGGGGTTCATCAAGCAATTCGCCGTCTTCTTTCCAGCGGTGCAGCGCGGGCAGGGGGTCGAACTCGCCCTTGATGGGCCAGTAGGCGCCGATGACGGTATCGGGCCGTCCGACCAGCCAGATGCGCATGACTTGTTGTAACAGGTCGGCGCGCTGTAGGCGGTCGGGCATGTTCAGGCGTTGTTCTACCAGTGTGCGCCGCAGGGCTGCTTTGTCCATCACATAATCCCCCAATGTATTCACCGAAGATTCTGACACCGCTTCTCGCTTGTGCGTGGCTGATGCTGGGCACGCCCCTGGCGCAGGCCCAGAACCGTGCCGATGACGCCGTGCTGGAGATGCAAAAAGCCTTCCGCAAGGGCGACAGCAAGAAGCTCGAGCAGCTTTTGCCCACCGTGCGCGGCCACGCGCTGGAGCCCTGGGCCGCCTATTGGACGCTCAAGGCCCGGTTGAACGAGGCGACCGAGGCAGAGGTGCAGGCTTTTTTGCAGCGCTACGCGGGCACCTACCAGGAAGACCGCCTGCGCAACGACTGGCTGCTGCTCCTGGGCCAGCGCCGCGACTGGGCGCAGTTTGCTGCCTACCACCCCCAGTACCGCATGCAGGATGACCGCGAAGTGCGCTGCTATGCCCTGCTGATCGACCAGATCAAGGGCACCGCCCCGGCCAGCGCAGGGGATGACGTGCAGCGGGCCTGGCTGGCCCTGCGCGAGGCCGACGATGGCTGCACCCATGCGGCCAGCCAGTTCTATGCCGACGGCAAACTCGGCAAGCTCGACGTGTGGCGCAAGGCCCGCCTGGCCGTGGAGGCCAACCGCCCCCGCGCCGCGCGCAACGCGGTCGAGATTGTGGCGCCCGAGGCGCTGGACAAGCTGCGCGAACTGCTCGATGCGCCCACCAAATACCTGCGCGGCCATTCCACGGCGCGCGGCAAGGTGCGCCAGGAACTGGTGTTGCTGGCCCTCATCAAGATGGCCACCAGCGACGTCGATGCGGCCGCCGCGCAGCTCGACAGCAAATGGGGCGTGCACCTCTCGCCCGAAGAACGCAACTGGGCCTGGGGCGTGGTGGGCAAGGCGGCCGCGCAGCGGCTGTCGTCCGACGCCCCCGGCTACTTTGCCAATGTCACCCGCGATACCGACTTGAACGACGACCTGCTGGCCTGGAAGGTGCGCGCTGCGCTGCGCGCCGGGCAGTGGTCCGTGGTGCGCAAGGCGGTGGACGCCATGAGCGAAGAAGCCCGCCAGGACAGCACCTGGGTGTACTGGAAAGCCCGCGCCCTGCTGGCGGGCCGCCCCCAGGAGGCCGAGCGCGCACAGGCGCAGCAGCTCTTGCAAGGCATTGCAGGCACACGCGGCTTTTATGAGCAGCTGGCGCTCGAAGAACTGGGCCAGCGCGTCACGCTGCCCCCCGCGCCCGCGCCCCTGACCGACGAGGAAAAGGCCGCTGCCAAAGCCAACCTGGGCCTGAACCGGGGGTTGTATGCAATCCTGATGGGCTTGCGATCCGAGGGCGTGCGCGAGTGGAACTATGCCACCAACCTGCACGACAACGGCGGCATGTCCGACCGCGCCTTGCTGGCCGCAGCCGACTTCGCCTGCCAGCAGCAGGTGTGGGACCGCTGCATCAACACCAGCGAACGCACGCGCAGCCTGATCGACATGCGGCAGCGCTTTCCCATGCCGTTCCAGAGCGCCGTGATCGAGCGGGCCCAGGCCATCGGGCTCGACCCGGCCTATGTGTACGGCCTGATCCGGCAGGAAAGCCGCTTCATCATGGACGCGCGCTCGCATGTGGGCGCCTCGGGCCTGATGCAGGTGATGCCTGCCACGGCGCGCTGGACCGCCAAAAAGATCGGCCTCACCGATTTCCGGCCCGAGCAGCTCAACCAGCGCGACACCAACATCGCCATCGGCACGGCCTACCTCAAGCTGGCGCTGGACGACTTTGCCGGCTCCATGCCCCTGGCCGCCGCCGCCTACAACGCAGGCCCGGGCCGCCCGCGCAGCTGGCGCAACGGCGCCGTGCTCGACGCCGCCATCTGGGCCGAGAACGTGCCTTTTACCGAGACGCGCGACTACGTGAAGAAGGTGCTGGCCAACACCACCAACTACGCAGCGCTCATCACCGGCCAGCCCCAGTCGCTCAAAAGCCGCCTGGGCACCGTGGGGCCGCGCAATGCGGCAGAGCCCGAGGTGAACAAGGACTTGCCTTGAGGTTTTGATGTTTTTGGCCTCTAGCGCTTACGGAGTAAGCGCTAGCAGCTATTTTTAGCATAGCAATGGTATTGCGGTGCAGGTCAGCGCCTTGCCGGGTTTCTGCCTAAGATGGCGACCATGCTCACCGTTCACCACCTCGAAACCTCGCGCTCGCAGCGCATCCTCTGGCTTTTGGAAGAACTGGGCGTGCCCTATACGCTCAAAGTCTATGCGCGCGACCCGCGCACCCGCCTCGCGCCGGCGGCGCTGCGCAAGGTGCACCCGCTGGGCAAGTCGCCCGTCATTACGGACAAGGGCGAGACGATTGCCGAGTCGGGCGCCATCATTGAATACCTGGTGGAAACCTACGGCGCCAGCGCCACGGGCGACATGGCCCACCTGCAGCCCGCGCCCGGCACGCCCGAGCACCGGCGCTGCCGCTTCTGGATGCACTACGCCGAGGGCTCGCTGATGAACTGGCTGGTGATGAAGCTGGTGTTTGTCAGCATTCCGGACCAGCCCATGCCGTTTTTCGTCAAGCCGATCGCACGGGCCCTGTGCGCCAAGGTGCAGCAGCAGCTCATCGATCCCAATGTCGAAGCGGGCCTGGCCTATATGGAAGACCATCTGGGCCGCCACCGCTGGTTTGCAGGCGAGCACCTGAGCATGGCGGATTTCCAGATGAGTTTTGCCGTCGAGGCAGCGCTCTCGCGCGGCGCCAAGGCGGCCGAACGCCCCCACCTGCAGGCCTACTGCGCGCGCATGCAGGCCCGGCCTGCATACCAGCGCGCCATCCAGAAGGGCGGGCCGGTGGTGATGGCAATGTGAGCCAGGTCCTGGCACCCAGCGACT
>JAMLIQ010000136.1 GCA_023954095.1 Burkholderiaceae bacterium
TCCAGGCCCACCACGCGGTCCATGACTTCGCCGCGCGCGGTGAGCATGACGATGGGCAGGTCGCTGCTGCGCCGGATGGTGCGGCACAGCGCGAAGCCGTCCATCTCGGGCAGCATCACGTCGAGGATGGCGGCGTCAAAACCGCCCTGGGCCAGCAGCTCCAGCCCCGCGCTGGGGCGCAGCGCCTGCACCAGTTCCAGCTCGAAGCGGTGGAAGTAAGCGGCCAGCGGCGGGCCGAGCTGTTCGTCGTCGTCGATGAGCAGGATGCGGGGCATGGAGCGATTACACCGCAGCACAGCGCGCGCGGTGCCGCAGGATCATCTGCCGCAGGCGCCGCTGGGCCGGGGCGTGCAGGGCATCGAAGCGGTCGGCGGCCTGCAACAACGCGGGCAACGCGCGCGCCGCGTGCTGGGGCTGACGCGCCAGCAGCCCCAAGGCGTGCTCGCGGTCGAAGCGCGGGCCCCAGACCAGCGCCAGCAGCTCATCGTGCGGCTGCGGCATGCCCGCCAGCAGCACCGGGCCATGGGCGCGCAGATCGCGCGCCAGACTGTGCAGGGGTTCGTGCGCGGTGGTCATGGCGCGGCCCCGGGTCAGCCGTGGCGGCCCATCCAGCCGCGGCGGCGCTGCATGAATTCGCGCACCTTCTGCTGCTGCTCGGGGTTGAGGCTGTCGTAGAAGTCGGCCATGGCGGTCAGCACCTCGGGGCTGCCGGTCTGCACGGCGCGCAGCTTCTCATCAATCAGGGCCTGGGCGCGGGCGCGGTCGAACTTCTCGCCGGCCACCAGGGCCTGCACCTCGGCACGCGGGTCACCCGCCTGGCCCACGAAGGCCGCGCGCTGGGCCTGCAGCTTGTCGGCCAGCGTGGCGAGCTTTTGCTTCTGCGCCTCGTTCAGGTCGAGCTTGCTGCCGATGCGCTCCATCACCTTGCCGCGCACCTCGGCCATGCGCTCGGCGTCCATAGGGCCGTGGCGGTGGTAGTGCCCGCCCGAGCAGGCGGTAAGGCCGCCGACGAGGATGGAGGCGCCGAACAGGCCGATGAGGGTTTTCTTGATCCAGGATTTCATGGTGCGGGTCCTTTCGGGACGCTGTGGAACATGGCCTGTATGGTGCGGCGCAGGCGCCATGGCGTCTTCTCCGCGCGGTTTCGGTTTATTTCGTTTTGTTTCAGCACCAGGTCACTCAACGCGATTGCCGATAATCACGCAAGCCGGACACGCAACGCGCCCGGAATTTCAAGCAAAAACAGCCTCCAGCGCCCGTCCATCAAGCGCCAGCAGCTATACATTCAAGAGCATCCGTTTGTCCCCAGCGCACTCCATCCTGAAAGACGTCTTCGGCTACGAGCGCTTCCGTGGCCCGCAGGAAGCCATCGTGGCCCATGTGGTAGCGGGCGGCGACGCGCTGGTGCTCATGCCCACGGGCGGCGGCAAGAGCCTGTGCTACCAGGTGCCGGCCATCGCTCGCCAGCGTGCGGGCCAGGGCGTGGCCATCGTGGTGTCGCCGCTGATCGCGCTGATGCACGACCAGGTAGGCGCGCTGCACGAGGCGGGCGTGGAGG
Organism: Burkholderiaceae bacterium; assembly: GCA_023954095.1. Classification (GTDB taxonomy): domain Bacteria; phylum Pseudomonadota; class Gammaproteobacteria; order Burkholderiales; family Burkholderiaceae_C; genus Simplicispira. The sequence continues at coordinate 1,559 of JAMLIQ010000136.1, forward strand.
CCGCCTTCCTCAACTCCACGCAGGACTGGCAGCAGGCGCTGGATGTGGAGCGGCGCCTGGCGCGCGGCGAGATCACCCTGCTCTACGCCGCACCCGAACGGCTGACCACGCCGCGCTTCCTGGAGCTGCTCGACGGCCTGCACCAGCGCGGCCAGCTGTCGATGTTCGCCATCGACGAGGCGCACTGCGTGAGCCAGTGGGGGCACGACTTCCGGCCCGAATACCGCCAGCTCACCGTGCTGCACGAGCGCTATGCCAGCGTGCCGCGCATTGCCCTCACGGCCACGGCCGATGCGCTCACGCGCGCCGACATCGTCGAGCGCCTGCAGCTGCAGGAGGCAGAGCACTTCGTCAGCAGCTTCGACCGGCCCAACATCCGCTATCGGCTAGAGGAAAAGAAAGACGCCACCACGCAGCTGCTGCGCTTCATCGAGCGCGAACACCCCGAGGACGCGGGCGTGGTGTACTGCCAGTCGCGCAAGCGCGTGGAGGAGCTGGCCGACACGCTGTGCGAGGCCGGCCTCAACGCCCTGCCCTACCACGCGGGCCTGGCGCCCGAGGTGCGCCAGCGCCACCAGGACCGCTTCCTGCGCGAGGAAGGCATCGTGATGGTGGCGACCATCGCGTTCGGCATGGGCATCGACAAGCCCGACGTGCGCTTTGTGGCCCACGTGGACATGCCCAAGAACATCGAGGGCTACTACCAGGAAACCGGCCGCGCGGGCCGCGACGGCCTCCCTGCCGACGCCTGGATGGCCTATGGCCTGCAGGATGTGGTGAACCAGCGCCGCATGATCGACGAGAGCCCCGCCGCCGAGGAATTCAAGGCCGTGATGCGCGGCAAGCTCGACGCCCTGCTGGGCCTGGCCGAGGCCACCGACTGCCGGCGCGTGCGCCTGCTGGCCTACTTCGGCGAAGCCTCGCAACCTTGCGGCAACTGCGACAACTGTTTGAGTCCGCCGCCGGTGTGGGACGGCACCGACGCGGCGCGCAAGCTGCTCTCCACCATCTACCGCGTGCATGCGGCGAGCGGGCTGACCTTTGGCACCGGCCACATCATGGACATCGTGCGCGGCAAGGACACCGAGAAGGTGCAGCAGTTCGGGCACGACAAGCTCTCCACCTTCGGCCTGGGCAAGGAGTACACCGAGGCGCAGTTGCGCGGCGTGCTGCGCCAGCTGCTGGCCACCGGCGCCGTGGGCCTGCACAAGGTGAGCATGGAAAACGGCCACAGCTTCGACACGCTGACCCTCACCGACGGCTCGCGCCCCGTGCTGCGCGGCGAGCAAAGCGTGCTGCTGCGCGAGGCCACGGCCCACGCCGCGCCGAAGAAGGCGCGCCGCGCCGCCGCGCCGCCCGCGGCCGCCGCCAACCTGGGCCAGGAGGCGCAGGTGCGCTTCATCAACCTCAAGGCCTGGCGCGCCGAGGTGGCGCGCGAGCACAACCTGCCGGCCTATGTGATCTTCCACGACGCCACGCTGGCGGCGATTGCCGAGCGCTGCCCAGCCACGCTGGACGACCTGCAGGGCATCAGCGGCATGGGCGCGAAAAAGCTCGAAGCCTACGGCGAAGACGTGCTGCGCGTGGTGCGCGCGGTCTGACGGCGCACGGCAGGCCTACTCAGCCGCCCTCGGAGCGCAAGGCCTGCACGGCGTCCACCACCTTGCGTGCATCCTGCTGGATCAGCTCCATGGACTGCACGGCCTGGTTGGCCAAAACCACCCCTTCCTGCACCGTGGCCAGTCCGGCCTGCATGGTCGCGGTGAGAGCGGCCACTTCGGTCTGGATGGCGGCAATGGTCTGGCTGATGTCGTCCGTGGCCGCCTTGCTGTTGGCCGCCAGTTGGCGCACCTCGCCCGCCACCACGGCAAAGCCGCGGCCAGACTCCCCGGCCCGCGCGGCCTCAACGGCGGCATTGAGCGCCAGCAGATTGGTCTGATCGGCCACACGCCGGATCGCGCCCACGGTGGCGCCAATGCCCTGGGTCTGTCGGCCCAGCGCCGTCACGCGCTGCACCGCGTCCTCAAAGGCCGCCGCCATGGCCTCAATGCGCTGCACCGCCTGCTGCACCGTGTGCCCGCTCTGCGTGGAGAGGCCCTGTGTCTCGTGCGCGATCTGGTAGGCCGTGTCCACCCCCTGCTGGCGCGCCTGGCCTTGCAGCACCTTGTCGGTGATGTCGGTGGCCACCTTCACCACGCCAGAGACGGTGCCCTCCTGGGTGAAGACGGGGTTGTAGCTGGCCTCCAGCCACACGGTGCGGCCCTGGCGGCTCACCCGCTGCACCTGCCCCTGGTGGTAGCGCCCCTGGCGCAAACCTTCCCAGAACGATGCGTAGGCAGGGCTGGCTGCGTAGTCGCGCGTGCAGAACATGCGGTGGTGCTGCCCCAGCACGTCATCGAGCTGGTAACCCATGCACTGCAAAAAATTGCCGTTCGCGTGCTGAATGTGGCCGTCGGGGCTGAAAGCGATCACGGCCATGGACCGGTCGATGGCCTCCAACACGCCGGTGCTGCGCAGGCGGTCCTCCACCTGCGCGGTCACGTCCGAGGCCAGCTTGACGATGCGCGTCACCTTGCCGGCAGCGTTGAACACCGGGTTGTAGGTGGCACGCAGCCAGACCAGGTGCCCATCCTTGTGGCGGCGCTGGAACAAGCCACCAAAGGTCTCGCCAGCACTCAGGCGCCGCCAGAAATCCTGGTACTGCGCGCTTGCGGCATAGTCCGGCACACACAGCATGGCGTGCGGCTGGCCCTCCAGCTCCTGCGGCCGCAAACCAAAAATATCGCCAAACAGCGGGTTGGCCTTGATGACCTTGCCATCCAGGCCCAGGTGCACGATGGCCGTGGAGCGATCGAGCGCCCGCAACACCCAGACCGCAGAACGCCAACGACGCAGCAACTTGAACATGCTCCACCTCTGAGAGAAGACCTACAGACACACACGGCACGCGCCCTGCAAAAGCCCGTGCTTGAACGCTGCAAAGCAGCGGACGCAACGCTTTGCCTGCGCCCGTTCATCCTAGCATCGACCCAGTGCCGGACGGTGGGCCGGGGTCAAGGCAGCGCGGAGGCCAGTGGGGCCACATGGGCGCGTGCCATCTCCCGAAAAGCTTGCGAGACGCGCGCATCGTCGGCCACGCACTGCCAGAACTCCCGCGCCAGCGCGCGCGCCTGCGGCCACACATCGAGCGTGGCCGCCGTGGGCGCCATGCGCGCCAGCCCCAGGTCCTGCGCCACCAGCTCGCCCGCGATGGGCATGTAGAGCATGGGCAACATGTCGTAGGTGGGCGAGAGGCGCCAGTCGTCCTCCACCAGCACCAGCGAGATGTTGCCGTAGTGCCGGTCGGTGTTGCCGATGAGGCGGCCATAGGCTTCGAGCAGGCGTAGCGTGCGTGCGTCCTCGGCCGGGAGCAGGGCGCGGGCCTGCATGCGCTCGGCCGTGGCCGCCCAGTTGTCCACCTCGCCCACGTACTGCGCGTCGTACACCATGAGCGAGACCATGCCGATGCGCCCCGGCGGCGCGTCGGCCGGGGTGTCGTGCCAGGGCGCACGGCGGTCGAAGCGCTCGGACTCCAGGAACAC
>JAMLIQ010000137.1 GCA_023954095.1 Burkholderiaceae bacterium
AACGATTGCGTGTACACGACGTGCCGACAGTAGGAGGTATGTCCGGTGTACACAGTGTTGTCATCTGGTTGTTTTTCTTTGCAATTGTTATCTTTGTAACACTACTAAAGTTCTGCATATGCAAATTTAGTATAAAATTTCATTAACATAACATCATGCTAAAAAGGTAGTATGATTGAAATTTAAAATAACTTCATGAAATTAAAATATTTATTTACACTTTTCTTTATTACAATTTGTTTATATCTATCTTATTCTCAAATAGTATATAATGACAAATTACCATATAACAGTTTAGAATCAACAAAACAAATTATTGATAGTGCATTTTCAATTCAGAAAAAACTCAATTCAGGAAGGATTGATATTTTTGAAAAAGGGAATAAGTATTATTTAACAGTAGATGGAACATTTTTAGTATTTAAATGGGAATATAATAGATGGAATAACTTATATACTAACCAATACACAGGTTATAATATTTATAGCAGAAAATTTATATATAATGATAAAATCTACTCATTTGGAGGGTATGGTTTTTGGCGATTTCATGGTCAATTAATTTGGTTTGTTGAAAAAAAAGGCGAGTGGGAAATCGTTCCAGGAACTGAAAACCTAATGAATGGATATTCAATTCTAGAGGATAGTATTTTATGTGTCTTTAATTCTCATGAAAATTATACTATAAATTTAAATAATCATGATATAAATTATCTCAATTCCAAAATACCACCTGAATACGAAAAAAATATACATCATATTGCTCATGATATGGCCTCTACATCTTGTTGGATATCAGCAATTATTAACTTGAAAGATAAAAAATTATATTTTTCATATCTTGATTCCTTCAAAGGTATAAAAAAGTCTTATGTAGAAAAAGGTTTGATGCACATCACAGGTGATACTATTAGTCATTATACGCATGATTATCAGTTATTTGAAACTGATATATATGCTGATGACTTTAAGTTATTTGAATATATTCCAAGTTTATCTACTTTAAAGTTCAAAGTCTTGTATTTCTCTATTTATGTAGCTTTAATCTCTATTATTGGTTTTATATTTTACTTAACCAAAAGAAAAAAACGAGCTAAGAAAACTTTGGAAACTCCATCAATAGCTCCATTAGAGGATAATACAGAAGTTTTAGTGCCTTATCATCCATTAATACACAAATTATTATCATATAATTCTTTGACACAAGAGGAATTGGATGTATTATTGGAGATAGATCATGTTCAACCTGAAGAATCTAAAAAATTCAAACGCTCACAGCTTATCAAAGAGTTAAATACTCAACACCAAATTAAAACAGGAGTTTTATTAATCGAAAGAGAAAAGGATATAACTGATAGAAGACGGTTTATTTATAATATTAGAAAAATATAGACTAAACGCCTAATTATTCAAAAAAAATATTATCGAGTAATAAGTAGTTGTGTTTTACGATGATACTCGTTCCAAACGTCATATTCATCACTTCCTCTCAGAGCTTCAAATATTTTTAAGGACAGTTCGGATAATTCTAGATTTACGTTCTGTAAATTGTTAGTTTCATTTCCTATGATTGAAGTAATGATTTTATTATACTCTACAAACATTTTATTTGCTTGGTCTGAATTGAAAACCAGGCTTTTAATTGGTGATTTGTCTTCCACTAAAGTCCCATTTTCATAATAATCCTCTGCAAATAACAATCCGGAATTAGTGAATTTTTTGCTTACGCCATGATTGACTCCATTCAAGTAATTTGATTCTGAATACAGCTGTCCATTTGAAAAGTAAGATTTTGATACCCCATTTAGTTGACCATTCTTGTACATTTGTTCGCTACTAATTTTGCCATATTTGTAATTAATTCGCTTCCCTTCTAATTTACCATAAACGTAGTTTTCTTCTAATTTCTTTTCTCCATTCGGGTACCATTTAATATGTGGACCATTCAAGGTATCATTTAGGAAAGTCTTTAGTTCTACTTTAGAGCCATCTGGTAGATATTCTAAATATTTCCCATTCTTAACATTATTTCCTTTCTCGGTTATAATAATCTCTGTTTCGGAGAACAATGAACCATCAGGATAGTAATCTTTCGAAGTAACTTTTTGGTGATCACAAGAAAAATACATAATGATATGTATTCCAAAAAACAATGTTAAAATTGACTTCATTTCTCTAATATTTGAATGTATTGATACTTAGTATAGGTTGAAAAATATCTAGATAAGAAGAATAGTTTCAGAATAAGCACTTTTAAAATAAATTACATTGTTTATGCTCGTGTAATCTTTCTAAAAATTGTCTTTATTTGACTAATTAAACCAGTTAGAGTGAATATAGCAGTAAAAAGCATGAACATTAAATACCCAGTGGAAACTTCCCACTTGTAGCTTGCTCCCCCATAACTGCCATAATTGAGTTCAACGTTCATACTGTTGACAGTACGTATGTAATAGATACTTGTTATAAAAGCAATTATACCAAATACCCAAAAATATCGCTTTTTCAATAGTAATAGAATTATACCTATCAAAATCCAAAGTGAAATCATAAATCCCAAGCCACTATGACAGCCTGATATAGATATGGAACCCGAACTAGAAGCATCCATAAAACTTGAATGATACTTGTATTGCAACCATGGAAAAAAGGTACTTATGATAGCTAACAAACCGGAAATGATACCTATTATTTTGGATATCGATTTTGGTAGTTCTGATCCAGTTGCAGATCCAAGTCTTTCAATATTCTTTTTAATATCTATTTTTTCAAAATTACTTAAGATGTTTCGTTTACTTGATATAATAGAATCTATATAAATATCTAATTCGATTTCTTCAATACCAATTTCTTGAGCTTTTTTATAAAGAAATGCTTTCTTGGAATCAGCAATTTTGCCATCAATGATAGCAAGTTCTATTAGTTTCTTTAGTTCGTCAGTCATATTTATTTTTAGTTAAGGTTATATATTTAGAGCCAATTAGAACGGAGATTACGTTATCATAGATTTCACCTATTATAAGTCCGTTTTCATCAATTATTTTATTATCTTCAATTGTTCCATTACCTGATGCTAGATTAAAGCCCATATTTTTTTCTGTATGTTCTCCAAACCAAGTATCTCCAATAATTGTAATACTGTATAAAACCCTGTCATCTTCTCCTGAATATGTGCCAGTTTTATTTAATTCTCCTTGTTCATAATTCAGATTATCAAATATGTCGTTTGGAAGAATTTGAGTATTGTTTTTGCTTTTACAAGACAGTAAGAATAAAATAGTTGCTATATATAAAATAGATTTAGTGTGCATATATTGTTATTATCGCTATTGGGAATTGCGTTGTTATTTATCTTTCACCTTATTGAATTCACAATTTTGGAGTTCAATAATTATTGGATTTTCGGTTGCAACTTTTTTGAAATATACACCATTGCCTTTTCTTTCATAAAAGATGATATTGTCTCGTAAATCATTAGAAAGTTGTATCCAATCCTTACCATTGGTATTTATATGTGTTACAGATAAAAAGCCATCCTCCTCAGTTGTGTCATTGAGATCAATAAATTTTCCTTTAAAGGAAACAGAAGATACCATATACTTTTGAACTAAAGTGAGGAAGAAATGCCCATCTCTACTATCGTCGTTATTATCATCGATTCTTAGAATAAGTGCCACATTTTTTTCTTCATCTATATGTGAATAAGTACCATCTATTGTATTAGAACTGTTAGTTGAGTTTGAATTACCGTCTCCAAAAAAATATCCTATAGCACATAGTATGATTATGATGAATAAACATCCACCCTTCCAGTCACCTTCTGTTTTTTGTTTATCTTCTTTTGTCATTTATAGGTAGTTTTAGTTTTGTTTTTTACTATATTCACTAATATGATTAATTAGTTTAGATACTACCTTTTCGGAGGTGCTATCGATTAGCTTTGTATCAACTTCAAGTTGATTAAAAATTGAATAGGTTTGTTCATTATTCGATATTGTTTCTGCTGAATCAGTTGAAGAAAAGAAGATTCTTCCTGTTGTTATGTCAATACATTTAATTGTTAATGAGATTCTGACTTCTTGTGTTACTTTGTAAGATTGGCTTTGACTTTTCTTCACTTCATCTTCGTATTTTTTGGTAGAGAATCCGGACAGCGTTCCTGTGATTAAATAATCTACATCTTTTAACTTCGCCATATATTGTTTACTGTATGCTCCATTGTCATCTAATATGTCTTCATCGATCCCAATGCCCAACCACGCTCTATCTATTAGTTCGTACATTCCTAAGTTTTGCAGATTGTTTTCGAAAAGTACTGTCATCTTATATAAAGTATTGTTGGATGAATATTCACCCATATCAAGATTATATGGAATTTCAAAACATGCTACAACAGCTTTTTTCTTGTTTTGTCCAAAAGTGACAGAATGAATCACTAAAGTGAGCAGTATTATAACATAGGGTCTCAACATAAAGTAGTTTTACATTTAATATTTACTTTGGCAAGAATCAAAAAATTAGTTTGAACTACCAATGATAAACCGGTTTAAACCGAAATAAAAAACACATACAGTTGATATTCAATCTTTAACAAATTAACAAAATTGTCAAAATGAAAAGAATAGCGATCTAACAATTGTCAATATTTAAGGTATTTCAAATTCTCTTTCAATCGATGAC
>JAMLIQ010000138.1 GCA_023954095.1 Burkholderiaceae bacterium
CGCTTCTGGTTCACCATTGACCAGATCAACGCGTGGTCTGAGGAGGAGCGCAACTTCTTCATGAACGGCGCGTACCTGGTGGCAGAAAACACGTATGCAGGTGCGTGGACTGCACACGCGCTGCTGCAGGCAGGCCACGCGCGCGCACACACACACGGCCACACGCACACCCACGCCCACACATGCACATGCACATGCACCGACGCTGATGTTGTGCAGGGGTGCGGTTTGGTGTGGAGAGCGACAAGGGCGAGTACATGAACCACAGCTGTGACCCCAACTGCCTGTTTGACGGCGACGAGCTGTGCATTGCGGCGCGCGACATTGCAACGGACGAGGAGATCACGTACGACTACGCCACCAGCGAGACAGAGTCGAGCAGCCATGAGCCCTTCAAGTGCGGGTGTGGCACGGCGGCGTGCCGTGGCACCATCACGGGTCGCGACTGCCTGCTGCCGTCGCTGCGTGCCAAGTACGCTGGCCACTTCACCACGTTTGCCATGAGCTTCCAGGCGGCGCACGACGCCGCAGCGGATGTGGCGGGTGCGGTGGGTGCAGCAGAGGCTGCGGTGGCGGTCGTTGCAGGAGGCAGCGGCGGCAGCCACTAGTAGGGTGGCGCTGCACTGTGGCCCCCCCATACCCCGCCGCTGCCTGCTACTACCGCAGCACCCAGCCCGCTGTGTCTGTCTGCATGCGGGCTGGTTGGTCGCAGTGCCGCGATCACTGCTGCGCTCTGCCTGTGTGAACCGCACGTCTGTTTGTGTGTCTGTGCGTGCGAGCGTTGCCATTGAATGCGCTGTGCGGGGGGCCTGCGGACGCCACAGGAGGGGGGGGGGGGGAGGGAAGAGGAAGGCGCGTCCCCCTGCTGCTGCTGCTGCTGCTGCTGCTGCTGCTGCTACCGCTGTGCAACTGCTTGGTGGCTGCGCGCAACTTGGCGCACGCCAGGTTTGGCACGTTTGGTGCTTCAGGCTTCAGGGTGCCTTGGGCCAGGCCTAGAATCAATGGGAGGTTTCCGTAATTCGAGGTAAAGTGAGAAAACTGTGGGAAAAAATCGGAAGAGTGCCGTGTCTCCATCTACGTGCGCCGATCTTGCGAGGCTGTGTGTGCATGAGCGCAGCATTTGCTGCGCTCGATAGCTTCATTGCGTAGTTTGCGATTGGTGCTGTTGGCGGCCGGGCAGTGCGCGTGAGGGCAAAAATGAAGTCGTGGATGGTGAGGAATCTGGAGCGCCTAGCGCAGCTGGTTTTGGAGCTTGCTGAGGCAGGCCGCGCGGAGGACTGCCGCATTGTTGCCCAAATCTTTGTGCTGGAACAGGCATAATATGATCAGTTGTCTTTGCACTCGGAGCGCGCACGCTTTACTCGAAGGGTATTGCTGCCTCCGCATGGCGAGACCCCCTGGCGCGAGGTGTATGGTGCAGCAGACGACCGCGCCTTGATGCAGTTTCTCGGCTTCGATCACGCCTCGTTCGCTGCCATTGTAGAGGCTGCCGCCCTTGTCTTGCAACGCCCCGTGGTGCCTCATGTCGGGCGCCCCCATTTGCTGGACGTTGTTGACGTTGTCGCCCTTACATTGCGCTACCTCGGAACGCGAGGGGGGATGGACGACCTCCAGCTGGTGTTCGGCGTCACCAGCGCATGTGTCTCTCGCGAATTGCGCAATGGCTTGTATGCGCTGGTAGTCGCCCTTCCAACTGTGGCGGACGCTGACATCGTGTGGCCTTCTCCAGCCACCATGGCTGTGTTTGCCCAGGCAATTCGAATGTCAGACGGGCCGCCGCCGCCGGATGGCGTGTTTCCCATTGGCTTCGTTGACGGGTGCGCGCTGAAGATTCCAACGCCAGCTGACGAAGACGCTGCAGCGCTGCATTACAATGGGTTCCACAAGTACTGCTGCGTCAACAATATCATTGCTTTTGGTCCCGACGGCTGCATCTTCTACCTCCACCTCAACTCACCGGGCTCGTTTCATGACAGCCGATGTGCCGTGCCGCTGCGGACGTTCATCCTCAGCGATCGCGCACGAAGGCTACCGCCTCCCTACACCATCTTGGCAGACGCTGGCTTCCGCGGCGCGCATCTGGCAGATATGTTCACAACCCCAATGGTGTCAGGGGAGCCGCTCCCCGCTGAGGCTGCCGCGCGTGCCGCGGTTCTGCGGCGCAATCGGTGGGTTATCTTTCGACGACAGTCTGTGGAATGGGGCCTCCGGGGGCTGCAGTATTGTTTTCCTCGCATAAGGAACCCGCTTAGCTGCAACAGCCTCTTGCGCGAGTGTGTGCTGCTGGTGGTGGCACGGCTGTTCAACTTTCGCACCCGAATGCTTGGCTACAATGAGATTTTGGCCGAGTTCTCAGACGAATTGCTGCGAGCCTCCGATCTGCACGTTGTGGTGCCCGCCCCGGTTGACGATGAGCTCTAGCCACATTTGAAGGTGAGTGGCGCACGAGTGGACGCGCTAGTCGTCAATGCTCCGAGGCTTGCGCCTGCGCTTCATCCCTGACAGGTCATCCGAGAGGGGCGACGGCTCGCCTCGGTGGCGTTGGTGGCGTGTCGCCACAGCCACAATGTCGCCTCCGGTGTCAGGCACGTCATTTGACGCCGGGGCAGTTACGGCAGGGCCGGCTGCGCCAGTTGCGCCAGTGTGCGGCAGGCGCCACGACGACGGCAGGGGCAGCGGCGGTGGCGGAAGAACCGGCTGAGGTGGCAGCGACGGCGGCAGAGCTGTTGGAAGGGGTGCAGGTGGCGCCCAAGGTGGCGCCCCTGGCAGGGGCAGGGGCAGCGGTGATGGCAGTGGTGACGGTGGCAGCAAGTGCAGCGGTTCCGGGGGTGGTGGCGGCGGTGCGAGATGTGCGTCGCCAAGCGGGGAAATGGCCTCTGCTGCGCCCGAGTCCGTGCGCCCCATTGCATGCGTTGTTGCCCTCGAGTCTTTGGGGGCAAGGGGGGCCACGGTGAGTGGCGGCTTTGCCGGCACTGCCGCCACATCCGGCTCTGCCGCGCAAGCGGGCGGCAGCGACGCAATGCTCAGGACGTCGTCAATGCTCACATTCGGGAATTGAGCCGCCAGGCGTTCCACATGATGAGCAACTGCCGTTGGCGCAAACTGCCGGAGCGCTTTCATAACAATACGAAGGTGCACCTCGCGTTCCGTAAGTGCACCAGCACCGCCTGCTGCCGGCTGCTGTGGCAGCACAGCTGCCGCCGCAACTGTTGGCACACTGGCCGGTGGCAGCTGTAACTGCTGCACCGTCGCCGCAACGGCAGCGGCCGCATCTTGCATGCGACGGTGCAGCCCGCGAACTGACGGCGGACCACGGATGGCATCGTAGCGGACGGCGGCAGGAGACAGCGAAGTGGATGTGCCGGTCTGCTCTGTCGTTGTTCGCAGTGGCTGGAGCACAGGCATCGTGCCCGCGCTCCTGTCCAACAGCTCCACCAGCCTGGAGCGCTTGGAAGGCACGGTTGGCAGCACATCCTCCACATCATCATCAGGCAGCCTCGTTTCCAACGTTGGCTGCATGACGGCCAACCTGCTGGCTGCTGCATCGAGGACAGAATGGTGGTGCGCTGGGTCCACCGACCTGTCGTCCTTCCGCGGAACCGCCACCATCACATTGAGGCAGTACATTGCGCGGTCCGACAGTGGCGTGGCTGCCGAACCTGCAAAGTGGAGGGGAGGCGGCGCATGCACTAACGACTACGAAGAGCCCCGGATGTCAAGCACGTGCATGCGAACGCACCTGAGGTGTGATCATTGCCTTCTCTGCCTTGCGCGATTCGTGAAAAGCGCTGCAAGAGGGTGTCTGGCGTCCGCCCGCTGTGGAAGACAGCGTTGTGCTGAAGCGCAATGCGCTCCCAGAACGCCTTTTGCGGCATGCTCCAGTAGTCATTCAGCATGCCCTCCACGCATGTCACAAGCCCTGCGCGCAACGAGGGGTGGAACTCGCGTGAGACGTCGCTCGAGACGCGCCACCCACCAAACCGTGACAACGTACCCCCGCGCTCCGCCTCAGTCCAGTTCAGGCGCCCAGTAACGCGACCACCAACGTGGTGCGAAGCGAAACCAGCCCCGGGGCTTGGCACTGCAGCACTTGACGCTGCAGCGGGCGCCACGCGAGCCGTGGTGCCCGCTGTCGCAGTCGTCGGATACCCAGTACCAAGGCGGGCATCGATGCTGCGCCCAACTGCAAAGGGGAAGCGATCCCGTGCAGGACAGCCATGCCAAGAAGCAGCAAGTGCAACAACGGCCCACGCACCTATGGTTGCGATGAGGGATAGGACAGCAGGGTCCTTCGTAGCCTCGACAGCTGCACCGTAGACGTCAATCAGTGGAAGGGCGGTGGCGGCCGCTGCAGGTGCCGCCGCGGCTGCCGCTGCAGGTGCCGCCGCGGCTGCCGCTGCGGGTGCCGCGGCTGCCGCGGCGGCACTCGCCACCACAGGACGCTTAGGAGGCATCGCAGCAGCACAGCAGAGGGGCGAGGCGCCAGTAACTGCAGCGGGGTGCTCTGTGCGGGAGCCAGTTGCGTGGTGATGAGGGTGTTCGCTGTCCCTGCCCCCCCTCCCCGAACGCCACATCACAAAACCCACGCACACCACTGACGCCGACACGCACCCAGGCACGCACGCACCAGACAGCGAGCAAGAATACTGCCGTGTTGGGGCATAATTGCATTTGCCC
>JAMLIQ010000139.1 GCA_023954095.1 Burkholderiaceae bacterium
GGCGTACCACGGCCTCCTGCACGCGCCCCTCGCGCAGCGCCACGGCGCGGCCCACGCCGGGCAGCAGGCCGCACGAAAGCGGCGGCGTGACCCAGCGGCCGTCAAGCAGCATGGCGATGTTTCCGAAGGTGCCTTCGGTGATCTCCCCGGCCTCATTCCAGAGCACAGTGTCGAACACGCCGGGTGCGGGCGCGAAGTCGGCGTAGTGCTCGCGCCGCGTGGTCTTGTAGCGCACGAACTCGCCGTGCGCCGCTTCAAAAGCGCGGTCCGCCAGGCGCAGCCGCACGGGAGCGGCGGAGGGTGCCAGCGCCTGGGCCTCGGTGCGCAGGCCGCCGCCGACGTCCAGCAGCAGGCGCACGCGCCAGTCGCCGCGCAGGTGCTCCAGCACGGCCACCTGCAGCTCCTGCCGCGCGGCATGCGCGTCCCACGGGGTGCCGAAGTGCGCCGCCGCCTCGCCCATGCGCGCCAGGTGCAGCTCGGCATGCGGCAGCCTGCCGTCATGCAGCCCCAGGGTTTCCAGAATCTCGAAAGGCATGCTGGCCCGCTCCACAAAGGCACGCTTCGTCGCCCACTCGCGCCATTCTGCGCCGGCCTCGGCGCCCGAGGTGATGCCGCTGCCAATACCGCAGCGCAGTGTCGGCCCTTGCAGCACCACGGTGCGGATGGGCACGTTGAACGTGGCGGCGATGCCGCCCTTGTCACCAGGCCGCACCACGCCCACGGCGCCGCAGTACACGCCGCGCGGCGCGCTCTCCAGCGCCCGGATGGTCTGCATGGCCCGCACCTTGGGCGCACCCGTGACGGAGCCGCAGGGGAAGAGCGCGGCAAACACCTCGGTGAGCGTGGTGCCGGGCCGCGTGCGCGCCACCACGTCCGAGGTCATCTGCCACACGGTGGGCAGTGCCTCGGTGGCGAACAGCGCGGGCACCTGCACGCTGTGCGGCAGCGCGATGCGCGAGAGGTCGTTGCGCAGCAGGTCCACGATCATCACGTTCTCGGCGCGCTCCTTGGGCGCCGTGCGCAGGTGCGCGGCCTGGGCCGCGTCCGCTTCGGGCGTGGCGCCGCGCGGGGCCGTGCCCTTCATGGGGCGGGCCAGAATGCGACCGCCGCCCGGCGCATCCTGCCAGTCGAAGAAAAGCTCGGGCGAGACCGAGAGCACCTGCTGTGCCCCCGCGTCGATGTGGGCCGCGTAGCCGCCGGGCTGGGCGCGCTGCAGCGCGGCGAACAGCGCGGCCGGGCTGCCCTGCAGGGTGCCCATGAGCGGCGCGGTGTGGTTGACCTGGTACAGCTCGCCCGCGGCAATGGCCTGCTGGATGCGGGCCATGGCGGCATCGAATGCGGCGCGGTCGTGGCCGCCCTGCCAATGCACCTGGTGCGGGCCCTGCGCGCTGCCGGCGGCCTCGTCCTGCGGCCAGGGCTGCGGCGCGTCGTACACGGCGAACCAGGCCAGGGGGCCGTCGGCGGCATGCGTTTGCAGAGCCGCATCGAACGCGGGCGCGGCCTCGTAGCGCACGTAGCCCACGCACCAGCGCCCCGCCGCCGCGGCCGCATGCACGGCATCGAGCACGCCGCGCACCTCGGCCAGCGCGTGGGCAGCCAGCACCGTGCGCGGTGCTGCAAAGGCTTGGCGCAGGCGTGGCGCGCCTGCGTCCAGCGGCTGGGTGAAGTCGATGCGGGCCGTATTCATGGTTTGATATGAAATCGGCCTCCAGCGCTTGTGTAGAAAGCGCTGAAAGCTATTGAAATATGAGCAATTATGTCCGGCGGCAGGATGCCGGATGGTGCGCCTTGCCCCTCAAGCCCCCAGATTGCGCAGCAGCCGGGTATCGGTCTGCAGGCTTTCCGGCGTGCCCATGGCGATGCGCGCAAAGTCCGGGTGGCGCGGGTTGAGCAGGATGTTGCGCTCGGCGGGCAGCACCGCGCTGGGGACGTTGAGCACGGCCGCTTTGCCCTCTTGCAGCCAGGCCTGCCCCATGGCCTGCAGGGCACCGCGCCCGCCCAGGGTGCGCCAGCCGTCGGGCAGTTGAGCGGTTTCGATGCGTATCTCCGGCAGGCCCGCAGGCAGTTGCGCCGGGACGAGCACGTAGTGCGCGCGCAGCGGGTCGTCCTGCACCATCAGTTCCAGCAGCGCCAGCGACTGGGACTGCGCGGTGTACACCACCTCCCAGCCCTTGGGGTTCCAGCGCCCGCCGTACAGCCGGGCGCCTTCGCCGCTGAAGGCGGTGGCGGCAAAGCGTGCGGTGGTGATGCGCCAGACGGTTTGCGCCATCTCAGGCAAAAACGCCGTGCTCGATGCGGCCCAGCGTGTCCATCACGCTGTCGGCGCCGATGTCGGTGTCCAGCAAGGACATGGGCGTGACCCCGCCCAGCGCGGCGTTGGCGCTTTGCAGCCACGACAGAGCGCCGCCCGTGTCCTCGAACACCGCCTCGGCACGCTCGACCACGCGGGCAAAGCGCACGAATTTGGCGGATTCCTCGGGCGACAACAAGGCGCCTTCGCGCTTGCGGCGGGCCAGCGTGCGCTCGGGAATGGCCAGCGCATGGGCCAACTCGGCCTGCGTGATGCGCGTGCTGCGCACCAGGGCATCGACAGAGGCGGAGGGCAGCCCTTGGCGCACCAGGGGAATCCAGTCCATCGCGCCGCGCGGCAGCATGGGCAGTACGCTGACGCCGCCCAGCAGGGCGGCAGCAGAGGAGGATTGGGCATTAGGCATGGGCACTCCTGTTCAAATCAATAGGTTGCCATTTGGCAATGATTTTAGACAGAAGTGGCAGAGGCTGGGATTTCACCGCTGCCCGATTTGAGGAAGTCCGATGAGTGCAGGTGCGCTGGATATCCATGACAAACTGCATGTCCCTCTTACTCAGGGGCTTGAGCATTTTGGCGATCTCGTTCGTGCTGGAACGTGTGGAACCGCTGACTTTGGGGATGAAAGCTTCTACAGGGCAGTCCAGCGCATTGGACAGTTCGACCAACCGAGGGATGGTCAGCATCATCACGCCCCGCCCCATGCGCGAGACGGCCTCTGGCCCTATCCAACAGTTTGGACAACTGGTCTTGCGACAGCCCAACTTGCAACCGGCGGGCGCGAAGGGCTGCGCCTACTCCCACTGCAATGCTGCGCTCGTAGTCGTTCTTCATCAGGTTGCTCCGTGTCAACCCAATAGGTTGATAGCAACCGCTCTTGACATGGAGAACGAAAGGGGTTGAAACTGCCCAATAGGCAACCTGATGGGTTGCCATCCATATGGAACACAACACATCCGCTTCAAATTCCCGCCTTCTTGCTCTCATGAATATCCGAGCCGTTGCACCCCTCCCCGTCTATAGAATTTCCGCAGTGCTGCTCGTGCTGTTGCTAAGCGCATGTTCGGCCCCCAAGCGCGGCCCAGTTCGCCTTATCAATGTTGAAGGTCAATCCAACTGCCTTGTTTATGGAGGCTGGGATCGCTACACATGGACAGGCACTTGCGAAGAAGGCTACGCCGCTGGATATGGCGAACTGCGAGGCTATAGCGGCTCCACCGAGATGCGGGTTTACACGGGCCAAGTCAAACGGGGCGTAATGGATGGCTCCGGAACCCTGACCGTCCAGACCGATGGCATCGGCCCGATCACGATGGCAGGAACGTTCCGCAACGGCAGTCTCATTTCTGGAACTGAAATCACCCAAAGGGACGGATATACAAGGGTTTACGAAAACGGGGCCCAGGTGCGCTCATACAGTACCGCCAGCAGCAATGACTCCAGCGGCAGCGGGCTTTCCACATTTGCTGCGGTGCTTGGGGGTGTGGCGCAAGGTGTAGCGGCGAGCAGGGGGGCGGCAGTTCCGGCCACCCAGCCAATGCCAAAAACCTATACACCCACCCCTGCGCCTTCGGTGACGCAAAGCCCGTACACCACTTCCACCGCCACCCGCACAACGCCAGCCCCGGCACCCACGCCATCGGTCGGACGCGACACGCCTTCAGGAGATGAAGCCGTGCGCAACCAATGCGCCACCATCGAACGCTACCAAGGTACGTGGAAGGCGATGAATCGGTGTCAGGAGGTGGTCTTCGTGGCTTTCTGCCACGTCAATCCTGATCCGGATTCCTGGGGCCGTTCGCTCAACTGTGGCAACGATCAATATGGCCTGGCAGGCCCCATCCACCCTGGTCACAATGAAACCATCAGCTCGCCAGGAAGCCGTGCCAACGTGAACTATCACTCCCGCTCTTTCGCATGCGCCACCGTGCGGGGAAAGATGTTCACGGCGAAACTGAGCAATCAAGGTATGTCCGGGCAATGCAGATAAAGGTTGCAGGAATTCACGGATGAGGGCGTAGCTTAAAAAAGCCCCTAGTGACCGTCCATCAAGCGCCTATAGCTATCAAATAAGAAGCATCATGCTGCTCCGAAGTGCGGCACCAGTGTCCCCGGCGC
>JAMLIQ010000014.1 GCA_023954095.1 Burkholderiaceae bacterium
AAAGGGATCAACATGGCACGCAAGGTTTTTTACAGCTTCCACTACCAGCCCGACAGCTGGCGGGTTTCTCAAGTACGCAATATCGGCGCCATCGAGGACAACAAACCCGCCAAGGACAACGATTGGGAAACTGTCACGAAGGGCGGTGACAAGGCCATCGAGAAGTGGATCGATGAGCAGATGTCAGGCCGCAGCTGCGTGGTCGTGCTGATCGGGTCGGCTACGGCCAACCGCAAGTGGATCAACCATGAGATCAAGAAGGCTTGGGCCGACGGCAAGGGCCTCGTTGGTGTGCATATCCACGGCCTCAAAAACAGCGAGGGAAAGACCTGCGCGAAGGGGGCCAATCCGTTCGATGGCTTCACTCTTACGAGCGAACGAGCGTGGTGATCACCACCAACCTCACCTTCTCAGAATGGAGCAGCGTCTTTGGCGACGCCAAAATGACCACCGCCTTGCTCGACCGACTCACGCACCACTGCCACATCGTGGAGACAGGCAATGAGAGCTGGCGATTCAAGCATTCCAGTGCCGCTGGTGCGGCACCGCCAAAGCAACGCAACAAAGCTCAGAAAGGAGATCGAAAAGCAGCAGACCCGATAGACTTATCCACAACCGAGTAGCCAGAACATCCATCAACCCAGTGGCTCAGTATTCGACGTGATCACTGGCTCAGTTGTGCTGATGAATCAACAATTTTGATCTGGCTGTGCCCAGGAGGTCTTGATGCACTCCAATCGATAGGGCAGGCGTTCGCCCAATCTTGCAACTGGAGCGTATCCAGCTCAAATTGAAAGGTTTCGGTCTGCTGCTATGCCAACGGATAGTTCCCGACAGCCCAACTACCGAAAGCCGTGCTCACGTAGTTGAAGCAGGCGGAAACAATTGCGTCAGTGCGCTGACGTTGAATTCGCACTCAGGATGAGGGTACTACTGAGTGGTTCGTGGAATCCTTTCATTGATATAGCTATAAAAAAAGCCCAACTCAGTGGGCGTTTTTTTAAGTGCGATTTGCAAGTACTGAGAATATTTGCAAGATCAATGAGAACCTACAAGGTCAAACGTCAATATTCCCCGCCCGCAGCGCGTTCGTCTCGATGAAGTCCCGGCGCGGCTCCACCTCGTCGCCCATCAGCATGGTGAACACGCGGTCGGCCTCGATCGCGTCGTCGATCTGCACGCGCAGCAGGCGGCGCACGTTGGGATCCATGGTGGTTTCCCACAACTGCTCGGGGTTCATTTCGCCCAGGCCTTTGTAGCGCTGGCGGCTGGTAGTGCGTTCGGCTTCGCCGATCAGCCAGCGCATCGCCTGGCGGAAGTCGCCGACCTTTTCTTCCTTCTGGCGTTCGCCTTCGCCGCGCTGCACGCGGGCGCCCTCGCCCAGCAGGTTGCGGAAGGTGTTGGCAGCCTCTTGCAGCGCGGCGTAGTCGGCGCCGTTGACGAAATCCTGCGTGATGACGCTGCTCTTGATGTTGCCGTGGTGGCGGCGGCTGATGCGCAGCAGGGGTTTGTCGGTGCGGGAGTCGAACTCGGCCGCCACGTCGGCGGGGATACCGGTGGTGGTCAGCTCGCGCAGCTGGGTCTGCAGCAACTGGGCGCTGGCCTCGGCATCCTGCATGGTTTCGAGGTTCAGCGACACCCCATCGGCCACGGCGCGCAGGGCTTCAAAGTCCATGAAGCCGGAGAGGCGTGCAATCACGCTTTCGGCCATCTGGTGCTTGCGCGCCAGTTCGGCCAGGGTGTCGCCTGCCAGGGTCTGAGGCTGGGCGCCGCCGGTGGTCACGCTGGCGTCCTTGAGGGCGATGCGCAGCAGGAAGCTGTCGAGCGCCGGGGCGTCCTTGAGGTACAGCTCTTCCTTGCCCGCCTTGACTTTGTAGAGCGGGGGCTGGGCGATGTAGATGTGGCCGCGTTCCACCAGTTCGGGCATCTGGCGGTAGAAGAAGGTGAGCAGCAGGGTGCGGATGTGCGCGCCGTCCACGTCGGCGTCGGTCATGATGATGATGCGGTGGTAGCGCAGCTTGGCGGCGTCGAAATCGTCGTTGCCGGTGCTGCCGCCCGCCTTGCCGATGCCGGTGCCCAGCGCGGTGATCAGCGTGAGGATTTCGTTGCTGGTGAGCAGTTTTTCGTAGCGCGCCTTTTCCACGTTCAGGATCTTGCCGCGCAGCGGCAGGATGGCCTGGAACTTGCGGTCGCGCCCCTGCTTGGCCGAGCCCCCGGCGGAGTCGCCCTCGACGATGTAGATTTCGCACAGCGACGGGTCTTTTTCCTGGCAGTCGGCCAGCTTGCCAGGCAGGCCCATGCCGTCGAGCACGCCCTTGCGGCGGGTCATTTCGCGGGCCTTGCGCGCGGCTTCGCGGGCGCGGGCGGCCTCCACGATCTTGCCGCAGATGATCTTGGCGTCGTTCGGCTTTTCCTGCAGGTAGTCGGTGAGCAGCTTGCCCACGATGTCTTCCACGGGCGCGCGCACTTCGCTCGACACCAGCTTGTCCTTGGTCTGGCTGCTGAACTTGGGCTCGGGCACTTTCACGCTCAGCACGCAGCACAGCCCCTCGCGCATGTCGTCGCCGGTGACTTCGACCTTGGCCTTCTTGGCCAGCTCGTTCTCTTCGATGTACTTGTTGATGACACGCGTCATCGCGGCGCGCAGGCCGGTGAGGTGGGTGCCGCCGTCGCGCTGCGGGATGTTGTTGGTAAAACAGAGAACCTGCTCGCTGTAGCCGCTGTTCCACTGCATCGCCACTTCGACGCCGATGTGCGTGCCAGAGATGCCGCCATAGGTTTCGGCGGGGCGTTCACCCGCCGCGTAGAACGATGTGGGGTGCAGGACGGTCTTGCCCTTGTTGATGAATTCCACAAAACCGCGTACGCCGCCGGCGCCGGAGAAGTCGTCTTCCTTGCCGGTGCGTTCGTCGAGCAGGCGGATGCGCACGCCGTTGTTCAGGAACGAGAGCTCACGCAGGCGCTTGGCCAGGATCTCGTAGTGGAACTCGTTGTTTTCCTTGAAGATTTCGGTGTCGGGCAGAAAATGCACCTCGGTGCCGCGTTTTTCCGTCTCGCCGGTCACCTTCATGGGCGAGACTTCGGCGCCGTCCACCGTTTCGATGATGCGGTTCTGCACGAAGCCCCGGCTGAATTCCAGCACATGCACCTTGCCTTCGCGGCGCACCGTCAGGCGCAGCATCTTGCTGAGCGCATTCACGCAGCTCACGCCCACGCCGTGCAGGCCGCCCGAGACCTTGTAGCTGTTCTGGTTGAACTTGCCGCCGGCATGCAGTTCGGTCAGCGCAATTTCGGCGGCACTGCGCTTGGGCTCGTGCTTGTCGTCCATCTTCACGCCGGTGGGAATGCCACGGCCGTTGTCGGTCACGCTGATGGAGTTGTCCGAGTGGATGGTGACCACGATGTCGTCGCAGTGCCCGGCCAGCGCTTCGTCAATGGAGTTGTCCACCACCTCGAACACCAGGTGGTGCAGGCCGGTGCCGTCCGACGTGTCGCCGATGTACATGCCGGGGCGCTTGCGCACCGCCTCCAGGCCTTCGAGGATGGTGATGGCGCCTTCGCCATAGCCTTCGCTCGCACCCGCCTGGTGGGCATCGATCTTGGGCGCCTCGGGGGCGCCGTTGCCCATGTCGTCGGGTTCTGGCAGGGTAGATTCAGCGGTCATGGTCGGCCTTGGCGGTCAGGGGGAAACGGGGGATGTCCCCTGGAAGAACAGAGAAAATGGCTGTAACGCATGATAGATAAGTGATTACAGCTATAAATACGGTAGCAAAAATCAAATGCGCATGGGCATGACAACGTACTTGAAGCGGTCGCTGTCGGGCAGCGTCAGCAGGGCCGAGCTGTTGCCGTCGGCCAGCGAGATCTTCACCATGTCCTGCTGCATGCTGGACAGGGCGTCGATGAGGTAGGTGACGTTGAAGCCGATCTCGATCGCATCACCGCCGTAGTCGATGTCGAGTTCGTCCACGGCCTCTTCCTGTTCGGCGTTGTTGCTGGCCACGCGGAGCTGGCCGGGTTCGAGGTTCAGGCGCACGCCCTTGAACTTGTCGCTGGTCATGATGGCGGTGCGCTGCAGGCTGGCCAGCAGCGGTGCGCGCCCCAGGGTGACGCTGTTGTGGTGGTTTTGCGGGATCACACGGTTGTAGTCGGGGAACTTGCCTTCAACCAGCTTGGTGACGAATTCCAGCGCGCCAAAGCTGAACTTGGCCTGGTTGCCGGCAAAGCGCATTTCCAGCGCCCCATCCGCGTCGCTGAGCAGGCGCTGCAGTTCGATCACGGTCTTGCGCGGCAGGATCACTTCCTGCTTGGGCACTTCCACGTCCAGCGTGGCACTGGCAAACGCCAGACGGTGTCCGTCGGTGGCGATCAGGCTGAGCGTCTGGCCTTCGGCGACGAACAGGATACCGTTGAGGTAGTAGCGGATGTCCTGCACCGCCATGGCAAAGGCCACCTGGCCGAGCAGGTGCTTGAGGGTCTTTTGCGGCACGCTGAAGGCCGGGCCGAAGCTGGCGGCCTCCTGCACCAGCGGAAAGTCCTCCGCCGCCAGGGTCTGCAGCGTGAAGCGGCTCTTGCCGCCCTTGAGAACGAGCTTGTCCTGGCTGGTTTCCAGGCTCACCGTCTGGTCCGAGGGCATGGTGCGCAGCACGTCGATGATCTTGCGGGCGTTGACGGTGGTGGTGAAGTCGCCCGTGTCGCCGCCCAGTTCCGCCGTGGTGCGGATCTGCACCTCCAGGTCGCTGGTGGTCAGTTGCAGTGCATTGCCGGTCTTGCGGATCAGCACATTGGCCAGGATGGGCAGCGTATGCCGACGCTCGACGATGCCGGCGACCGATTGCAGAACCGCGAGAACCTTGTCTTGTGTTGCCTTCAGGACGATCATGTCAACCTCTTGTGTTTCTGGGAAGGGTGCGCGCACAGCGGCATGGGTGGTGCCTCTCCCGGCTGCGCAACACGCCATTTTGCCTTTTTGCGGGGGCGTTTCTCATGGGTGACCGCATCACCTGCAAGGCATCAGCCCTTGAGGGTCTGTTCCAGCACGTGCAGTTGCTGGTTCAACTCTGTCAGCTGCTGGCGCTCGGCGGCCATCTTGCGCACGGCATGCAGCACGGTGGTGTGGTCGCGCCCGCCAAACAGCTCGCCAATCTCGGGCAGGCTCTTTTGCGTCAGCTCCTTGGCCAGGTACATGGCAATCTGGCGCGGGCGCGCAATACTGGCCGGGCGCTTCTTGCTGTACATGTCGGCGACCTTGATCTTGTAGTAGTCGGCCACCGTCTTCTGGATGTTCTCGACGCTGATCTGGCGGTTCTGGATAGAGAGCAGATCGCGCAGGGCCTCGCGCGCCAGCTGGATGGAGATTTCCTTCTGGTTGAAGCGGCTGTAGGCCAAGATCTTGCGCAGCGCGCCTTCCAGTTCGCGCACGTTGGAGCGCACGTTCTTGGCCACGAAGAAGGCGACTTCCTCGGGCATTTCCACGCTTTCGGCGCGTGCCTTGTTGATCAGGATGGCCACGCGCATTTCCAGCTCGGGCGGCTCGATGGCCACGGTCAGGCCTGAATCGAAACGCGAGACCAGCCGTTCGTGGATATCGGCCAGGCCCTTGGGATAGGTGTCGCTGGTCATCACGATGTGGCTCTTCTTGGCCAGCAGTGCTTCGAAGGCGTTGAAGAACTCTTCCTGCGTGCGGTCCTTGTTGGCGAAGAACTGCACGTCGTCGATCAGCAGCAGATCGAGCGAATGGTAGCGTTCCTTGAATTCGTCAAAAGTCTTGCGCTGGTAGGCTTTAACCACATCCGAAACAAATTGTTCTGCGTGGATGTAGAGAACTTTGGCCTCCGGCTGGTCGGCCAGCAGTTTGTTGCCCACCGCATGTACCAGGTGGGTCTTGCCCAGTCCGACGCCGCCGTAGATGAAAAGCGGGTTGTACAGGTGCCCCGGCATGCTGGCCACGTGCATGGCAGCGGCGCGCGCCATGCGGTTTGCCGTGCCTTCCACCAGGGTATCGAACGTGAGCGCGGGATTCAGCCGGTTGCGCAGCAATCCGCGCGAGCCATCGTCGCCCGGCGCAGCCGTTGCCGACACTTCCGGTGGTGGCGCGCTGGTTTGTGGGCTGGTTTGTGTATAAGACCGAGCCACGGCGGGACGCTGAGCAAGCGCTAACTCCAGAGTGATGGATTGCCCGTACAAGGATTCCAGAACGGCGGCGATGCGGCCGACATACTGCGCCCGAACCCAGTCCAGGGTAAAGCGGTTGGGGACAAAAAGAGTGATCCGGGAGAAGTCGTCCGCGACCTGGCAGACCAGGGGTTTGATCCAGGTGGCGAACTGCTGGGCGGGCAGGTCCTGGGAGAGTTGCTCGATGCAGGCCTGCCACAGGGCCTGGCCTGCATCATTGGTGTTGGACGGGGGCATTGCGCGTGTGCGTTCCTCTGTCATTGGGGGGCTTTTTATTGTGGATAGAGGGAACGGTTCAGGGCCGGGGATTGTAGCTTGTCAAGGAGTTATCCACAATGCCGCAAGCTCCTTCCAGCGGCGGGGGCGGGGCAATTTTTGCTGCTGATCCGCCGGACGGCATTGCTTCCAGACGCCAGATCTGCGATAATTCCGGGTTTCCCTGAATGTTCAGGGCAATGAGACTGTGCGCGTCGTTCTGGATGAAGGCGCGTTTTTCCCTGAAATCCCCTAGGAACTCCCATGAAACGCACTTACCAACCCTCCAAGACGCGCCGCGCCCGCACCCACGGTTTCCTGGTGCGTATGAAGACCCGTGGTGGCCGCGCCGTCATCAACGCCCGCCGTGCCAAGGGCCGCAAGCGCCTGGCTGTCTGAGGCCCTGCGGGTCTCGGATCGCTCCCCGGTTTGCGCCGCCAGGCTCCAGCGGGGGCGTCTTCATGCAACGGCTGAAAACGCGCCCGCAATTCCAGGCCACCATGGCCGGTGAAACTGTGGCCCGTACTGCCCATTTCGCCCTGCACCGCCTGGTGCTGGGCGATGTTGTGCGTGCTTCGTTGGAGCCGGGTGGGCCGTCCTTGTTCGGTGTGCCCGGTGTCTGGCTGGGTGCCATGACGCCCAAACGCTGGGCGCGTCGGGCCGTGACGCGCAATGCCATCAAGCGGCAAATCTATGCCGTGGCCGCGGCCCTGGAGCCGCAGTTGCCGCCCGATGCCCATGTGGTGCGCCTGCGTGCCGCGTTTGATCGCAAGCAGTTTCTCAGTGCCAGCTCCGATGCGCTCAAGCAAGCGGTGCGGACGGAACTGCTCCAGCTGTTCGAGCGCGCGGCTCTGCGTTCCTCTCCCCCTGGGCGGGCGTCGGCATGATGCAGCGCCTGCTGATTCTGCTGGTCAAGGGCTACCGCCTGCTGCTCAGCCCTTGGCTGGGTTCGGCATGCCGGTTCGAGCCGACCTGCTCGCAGTATTCGCTGCAGGCACTCCAGCAGCATGGCGCGGCGGCGGGAGTCTGGCTTACCGTGGGCCGCCTGGCGCGCTGCCATCCCTGGTGCGACGGCGGCCATGACCCGGTGCCGCAGGAGGCGCCACGCGCCACGCGGCTGTTTTCCCGGCTGATTGCCCCGGCCTCCTCCACATCCTCTCCAAAGAAGTCTCCATGAACGACATCCGGCGCACCATCCTGTGGGTGATATTTGGTTTTTCCATGGTCCTGCTCTGGGACAAATGGCAGGTGCACAACGGCCGCAAGGCGCTTTTCTTCCCAGCGCCTGCCGTGACGGCCCCGGCGCCTGCGGCAGACGGTGCAGCAGCCACGCTGCCCGCGAGCACGGCGGCCTCGGTGCCGTCCGCAGCGGCCGTGCAGGCGGGGGCGGCCGCCGTGCCGGGCGTCGCCGCACCGGCGGCCGCACCGGTGCGTCGGGAGCCTGTGGAGGTTTCGTCGGATGTGCTGCGGCTGCGCTTTGACAGTGAAGGCGGATCGCTCATCCACGCCGAGCTGCTCCAGCACGTGGACCTGGTCGATCACAGCAAGCACTTTGTGCTGCTCGACGACAGCGCCCAGCGTGTCTACCTGGCCCAGACGGGCTTGATTGGCGGGGGCTTTCCCACGCACAAGACGGTGATGCACGTGGTGCCGGGCGAGCGCGAGCTCAAGGACGGCGCGCAGGAGCTGAGCGTGCGCTTCGAGTCGCCCGACCTCGGTGGCGTCAAGCTCGTGAAGACCTGGACGCTCAAGCGCGGCGCCTACGACATCGCGGTGCGGCACGAAGTGGTCAACACGGGCACGACGCCCGTGGAGCCCAAGCTCTATCTGCAGCTGGTGCGCGACGGCAACAAGCCGCCAGGAGAGTCATCGTTCTATTCCACCTTCACGGGCCCTGCGGTGTTCACCCAGGAAAAGAAATACCAGAAGGTCGAGTTCAAGGCCATCGAAGAGAACAAGGCCGAATTCGAGAAGCAAAGCAGCAGTGGCTATGTCGCCATGGTGCAGCACTACTTCGCGTCGGCCTGGCTGCTGCCCGATGGCTTGCCCCGGGAAAACTTCGCGCGCAAGGTCGATAGCAATCTGTATTCGGTGGGCATGATCGCCTCTCTCGACAGTATTGCGCCGGGCGCCAGCAAGACGCTGGACGCACGGCTGTTCGTCGGACCCCAGGTCGAGACGTCCATGGAGAAACTCGCCCCCGGGCTGGAGCTCGTCAAGGACTACGGCTGGCTGACCATTCTGTCCAAGCCGCTGTACTGGCTGCTGGACCAGCTGCACAAGATCCTGGGCAACTGGGGCTGGTCCATCGTGGGCCTGGTGCTTCTGCTCAAGATCATGTTCTATTGGCTCAACGCCAAGGCCTACGCCAGCATGGCCAAGATGAAGGCCATCAACCCCAAGATCACCGAGATGCGCGAGCGCCTCAAGGACAAGCCGCAGCAGATGCAGCAGGAGATGATGCGCATCTACCGCGAGGAGAAGGTCAACCCCATGGGCGGCTGCTTCCCCATCATGATCCAGATCCCTGTGTTCATTGCCCTGTACTGGGTGCTGCTCTCGAGCGTGGAGATGCGCAATGCACCATGGGTGGGCTGGATTCATGATCTGTCGGCTCCCGATCCGTTCTTCATCCTGCCGGTGCTGATGACGCTGAGCACGCTGCTGCAGACGGCCCTGAACCCGGCACCGCCCGATCCGATGCAGGCCAAGATGATGTGGCTGATGCCGCTGATGTTCAGTGTGATGTTCTTCTTCTTCCCGGCCGGCCTGGTGCTGTACTGGCTGACGAACAACCTGCTGTCGATTGTTCAGCAGTGGATCATCAACACCCGCATGGGCGTGCCGCCCCAGTTCAACCTGCCCAAGTTCAAGTGATGCATCCATGTGGTGCTATTGAAATAGAAGCGGTTTGCGCTCGAATCCATTGAATTCCAGATAAAAAACCATCTGAACTCGATGTTTATCAAGCGCTGGCTGCTCCTGATTTGAGAGTGCCTTATGCTGCCCCGCCACCACGACCCCATCGTCGCCATTGCCACGGCCCCCGGGCGCGGCGGCGTAGGCATCGTGCGCATCTCGGGCAAGGGGCTTGCGGATCTGATGGAGGTGCTGTGCGGACGCGCTCTGCAGCCGCGTGAGGCCACCTACCTGCCCTTCCGCGACGCCGCAGGCCAGCCGATAGACCAGGGCCTGGGCCTGTATTTCCCTGCACCCCACTCCTACACCGGCGAGGACGTGCTCGAGTTGCAGGCCCATGGTGGCCCGGTGGTGCTGCAACTGCTGCTGGCACGCTGCCTGGAAGCTGCGGCCCTGGCGCACCCCATTACGGGTCAGCCCCTCCTGCCCGGACTGCGTGTGGCCCAGCCCGGCGAATTCACCGAACGGGCCTTTCTGAACGACAAGATCGATCTGGCGCAGGCCGAGGCCATTGCCGACCTGATCGATGCCTCGACGGCAGCAGCGGCCCGCAGTGCGAGCCGCTCGCTCTCGGGGGCGTTCTCGCAGGAGATCCATGCGCTGCGTGACGCGCTGATCCAGCTGCGCATGCTGGTCGAGGCCACACTGGATTTTCCGGAAGAGGAAATCGATTTCCTGCGCAAGGCCGATGCGCGCGGGCAGCTCCTGAAATTAGAGCAGTCTCTGCACCAGATACAGCAGCGGGCGCGCCAGGGGGCGTTGCTTCGTGAAGGGATCAACGTCGTGATCGCAGGCCAGCCCAACGCCGGAAAAAGCTCGCTGCTCAATGCGCTGGCCGGGGCCGAACTGGCGATCGTCACGCCGGTCGCGGGGACGACCCGCGACAAGGTGCAGCAGACCATCCAGATCGAAGGCGTTCCGTTGCATGTGATCGACACCGCCGGACTGCGCGACAGCCAGGATGAGGTCGAGCGCATCGGCATCGCCCGTGCCTGGGATGCAATCGCAGGCGCCGATGCGGTGCTCTTTCTGCATGACCTGACACGCTGCGGTTTGCCCGACTACCAGTCGGCCGACGATGCGATCGCCCGCGCCATGGCTGCGAGCCTGCCCCGGTCGGTGCCGGTCATCCAGGTGTGGAACAAAAGCGATTGCGGCGACTCCGCGGCTGCCGATGCAGGCGTTCGGGTGTCTGCGCGCACCGGCGCAGGCTTGGAGGACTTGCGCCAGGCGCTGTTGGCAGCGGCGGGCTGGCAATCGTCGGCTGAGGGCGTGTATATCGCCCGTGCGCGCCATGTGAATGCACTGCAGTCCGTGCAGGGCCACCTTGAAATGGCCGCACAGCAGCTGGATGCACCGGGCCCGGCGCTCGACTTGCTGGCCGAGGAACTGCGCCTGGCACAGAACGCGCTGAGCGAGATCACGGGAGAGTTTTCGTCAGACGACTTGCTGGGGGTCATCTTCTCTAGTTTCTGCATCGGGAAGTGAATCGATGTCCAAGGACATCCACTGACGTCTTCAGAATGACTTTAAGTTAGCGTATATAAAGGAATTTTTGTCTGCAGACAAGTTCGGTGATACAGTCGAAGCCACTCACTGATATGTCCAAGTTTGATACCAAGTAGCGGGATTCTTGCTCTCCATCCCTCTGCTTGGACATACGGAGGATGAGATGGCACTGACCGATACCGCGCTCAAGGCGCTCAAGCCCAGGGACAAGACCTATACGGTTACCGACGACCGGGGGCTGTATGTGGAGGTCTTCCCGACCGGAGGCGTCGTCTGGCGCTACCGCTACCGGCTGAATGGCAAGTACGAGAAGCTAACGCTGGGCAAGTACCCCGCGCTGACGCTGAAGAATGCGCGCCTGAAGCGGGACGAGGCGGCCCACCAGGTGGCGATGGGTGAGTCGCCGGCAAGGAAGAAGCAGCAGGAGAAGGTGGCCGGCGCAGAAGACGCCACTGTGGCCGAATTCGCCGAACGCTTCTTCAAGGACATCCAGTCACGCGACCGCAAGAACGTGACCATGCCCCGCCGCTACCTGGAAAAGGACATCCTGCCGCACATCGGCAGCAAACCGATCCGGGACATCACCGCCGAGGACGTGCGCAGTGTCATCTGGCGCAAGAAGGAACAAGGCTTCGATGCCGCCGCAGGCCAGGTGCGCGGCCTGCTCAAGCGCATGTTCGATTACGCGCTGACCTGCGGCCTGATCCAGGCCAACCCGGTCATGGCCCTGCCGATGCGGCACGTCTATCGCGCCGCCGCCCGTGACCGGGCGCTGACGCCGGACGAGATCCGGCAGTTCCTGCGCGCCATGCAGACCTCCAACATCCGCCGCCAGTTCAAGATCGCCTTCCAGTTGATCCTGATGACCCTGGTACGCAAGTCCGAGCTGATGCTGGCGCAGTGGAAGAACGTGCATCTGGACGAAGGCGAATGGCACATTCCGGTAGAAAATTCCAAGACCGGCAAACCCCATATCGTCTACCTGTCCACGCAGGCACAGACGCTGTTCAAGGAACTCAAGCCGCTGACCAGCAGCAGCGACTGGGTGTTGCCGGGGCGCGGCACCCTGGCCAAGCCCTTCGCCAGCAATGCGCTGAACCAGGCATTGAAGGTGTCATTGCAGGGGCAGCAGATCCCTGCTTTCACCATCCATGACCTGCGGCGCACCGCATCGACGTTGCTGCACGAGCAGGGCTGGCCTTCGGATGTAGTGGAAAAGGCGCTGAACCACACCATCGGCGGTGTGCGCGGTGTCTACAACCGGGCCGAGTACGCCGAGCAGCGGCGGGAGATGTTGCAGGCGTGGTCGGACTACATCGACGGGCTGGTGCCATCGGGGAATCTGGTGATAGGTGCCGCTTCGGCTTGAGGGGGCCTTTTCCTTTTCCGGGTAGGGCCGTTGTCCCTTGGCCTCCATTCCCTTGCCTTTCCATTTGTGCGCTGAAAAGGGCAGGCTCTCTGCGGCCTTGCTCCCGGCGGCAGTTATCAACCATTGGTTGACAACTGCCCCGGGTAGTCGCGGGATCAGGCCGCCACCACACTCGGTGCCAGTCGCTCCAACGCGATGCTTAGTGCTCGGTCGTCAAACAGCCGGTCCTTGCGGGCTGCCGCGCCCGGGCCGCCGCCCCAGTGATGCAGCCCTTCGCGCACGGCAGGCACCGTCGGGGCAATGCCTTCCTGTGACAGCAGCCAGTCCACCGTGGCCAGTAGTTCCATGCCGTAGGGCGACTCGAAGCCGTCGATCAGCGCTGCCGTGGCTTCCAGCGCCGGGACATAGTCCTTGGCTTCGCTCTTGAGATAGGTCTGAACGAAGGTCTTGCGTCCGTCGTCGAACCAAATCACGTCCAGCGGGTCAGCGTCGCCGATGCGCTTATCGCAGTGCAGGTAGCTGCCGTCCAGTCCCTCCAGCAGGTGGCGCAGGCGGTCGGCATAAGGGCCGTACTTGTGTGGTGCGAAGCGCAAATCCAGCGGTGTCTGACCTGTGCGCTCGATGGAGCGTTCGAGGAACCAGGCCAACTTCTGGATCTCCAGCAGGCTGCACTCCATGCCCAGCACCCAATAGCGGCGCACCAGTTCAGCTATCAGGGCGCGGGCGGGGGTCAGCTTCTCCACGCCGGTACGCTTGGCGACGTTCTGGTACTTCTGGGTGGGCTCGAACACGAGAATTTCGGTGTCCAGACCGGCCAGCACCTCCTCGATGTGCGGTCGCACCTCGGCCCAGTTCAACCCGCCATTGCCCGCACCCAGCGGGGGGATGGCAATGGATTTGACATTGTTTTCTATCAGGAAACGGCGCAAATCTTGCAGCCCGTCGATGATCCACTCGATTTTCGAATTGCCGCGCCAGTGCTGCTTGGTCGGGAAGTTGACGATCCAGCGCGGACCATCCAGTTCGTGCACCTCGGTGACGAACATCGCGCCCGTGCGCACTTCCTTGGCCTTGCAGGCGGCCGCGTAGCGATGGAAGTTGTCGGCAAACCGCTCCTTGAACATCAGTGCGATGCCCTTGCCCATCACACCCACGGTGTTGACGGTGTTGACCAGCGCCTCGGCGCGGGCTTCAAGAAGGTTGCCTTGGGTAAACGTGATCATTAGAAATACCACTGTGGCATGACCCGGACGTCCAACTGCAAGCCTTGGGCCTGAATGTGAGCGTCAAGGTCGAATTTCACAGCCTTGGTGTAGCAAATGATACCGATAAGCCCGGCGATTGGCACATGCCGATGAACCAGCGCCTCGGCCTGATACCGTTCGATCTGCTCCGGGTCATCAGGGTTCCGCTTGAAATTTCGAGCCTGAAGCAGCAGCCAGTTGATCTCGCCCAAGTGCGCGACATCGTTGAAGTAGCGAGCCAACGGCGGATAGGCGTGGCGGTCAGTGAACACGAAGCCCAAGCCTAGGTCACGCACTTTGTGGACGCTGGACACCAGAATGCAGATTTCCTCATTCGCCCGTCGGGGAACTTCACCCCGGCCCGTGTAGATGTTGTAGAGCATCGGCGAAAACGGAGTGAAGTAGAACGGCACGTAGTCGGACAGCATTCCACCCGGCGCGACCGGCACTACTCGATGGCTGCGACGGTCGATCAGATCGGTGTTGCCGATGACCACATAACGAGGGTCTTGCGTCGGCGAATTCTTGCTGTGCAGGCCGTTGCGCAAAATCCACGGCAAGTTGTCACGGTGGACGATGCGCCAGATCAACGCCTTCTCCGGGTTGAGGTTCGGGTAGTGGTTAGCCATCTCCCACCTTCTTGTCTTCCTTGGAAAAGCTCGGAGGAACGCGCTCCAAGTAGTGCTTCAACACCCAGCCTGTGCGGTACTCCTCATGCAGCCAGTGGTAATACTCGACTTCAACCCAGCGACCCTTGCGGTCGATGGCGCGCACTACCTCGTTGGGCAGCAGTTTCCCTTCCACTGGTGCCCCGTGCTCCGGCGTCGCCCGCACCTTTGCCGGGCGCTCACGCACAACAAAACGCATTTCCGGCTCTTGGGCGGCTTGCGCCAGTGCCTGACCAATAAGGGTTGTCAGGTTTTGAATTTGCTGAGCCTGTACTTGCAATGCGGCCGTCGTCTCTTTCTGGAAGGCTTCGGTCTTGGCTTTGTCCTGCTGACTCGAAACCTCCTGATAGGCAGCATAAAGGATGGACAAGAATGCTAGAAGCAGGCTCACGAGCGCCACGGCATCGGATTGCTTGCGGCTGAGAATGCCTCGTTCCGGCATTTCAGCGGGCAGGTGCATCGTGCCGTCAGCCCCGATGCCAAGCAACGCCAATTGCTCCTTGATGCCCTCTGCCCCCAAGACCTTTGCCAGAGCACCAGCAGATCCCCAATCGATGGTGGGCAGAGCAACCCTGCCAAGCTGTTCTTGAATTTCCTTGAACGAACCGACGATACCCAGCACCTCGTTGGGCACCATCCACTGCTTGTTGATGGCTTCGAATTCTTTGAGGTAATTCTGGATGCTGCTGCCACCAGTCACGCTATCGAGCAGTCGCCTGTGCTGGTTCCTCGATTCTTCGACCTGCTGGGCCAGCATCTTGGCTACAGATCCGATCCCAGAGGTTTCATCAACAAGCTGTTTGATGTGGTCTTGGATGGAATTGGCGGCCGTCAATTCCTTGACGAGCTTCTGAGTCGAGTTGTCGAAAAGCAGGCTTTGGCGGATGCCATCCAAAGGATCGAGCAGCCGTCGCATTTGTTCGTTCTGGATGCGTTCGGTCTTCTGCCAAGCCTTGATGGACTGCATGGCTGAAGAGTTTCCACTCAGCAGGTCTTGATACTGCTGTGCAAATGTCATTGCCGGGGACTGCAGCGACTTCATTGCTTTGGCGAGCTGGGCCGAAGCGGAGTTGCCTAGCGAAAGCTCCCGCATCTGCCTGGCGATGGCGTCGGTTTGGGCCATTGCCTGATGCCAAGAAACGCGATCCGCTTCTATTCGGGCCATCTCGCGAGCAAGGGTGGAATAGTGATTAGGCATCTGCTCCCATCCAATCAAATTGGCCAGTGCTCCACCCAGCAGACAGTGCCTCGGCTTGCTGCAACACCGTCTGCACCGCCGCGTCCTGCAAATCCGGTGGATAGCCGTACTTACGCAGGATGCGCTTGACTAATACACGCATTCGGGCGCGCGCCGAATCGCGGTGTGCCCAGTCCACCGAGACGTTGCCTTTCAGGCTGACCAGCAGTTCATGGGCTATTACCTTGAGCTTGTCATCGCCCATTGCCTGCACTGCCGACTCGTTCTCGGCCAGTGCATCATAGAAGGCGACTTCCTCGTCGCAGAGGTCGGACTCCTCTCCACGCTGCCGCGCCGCGCGGATGTCCTTCGCCAACTGGATCAGTTCCTGCAACACCTCGGCGGTGGTGATGGCATTGGCGTGGTAGCGCGCTACGGCGGCTTCAAGCCGTTCGGAAAACGTCCGCGTTTCAACGATGTTGGCCTTGCTGCGCGAACGGATGCCATCGTTGATGAGCTTGCGCAGGGCTTCCAGCGCAAGGTTCTTCTTCTGCATCTGCTGCACTTCGGCAAGAAACTCGTCGGACAGGATGGAAATGTCTGGTGACCGGATGCCTGCCGCTTTCAGGATGTCCACGATCTCGGTGCTGACCACCGCGCGGCTGACGATCTGCTGGATGGCGAAGTCACGCTCCTGTGAGGTCACGCCGGAGCCCGTGCTCGACTTGACCAGCGCGGCGCGAATAGCTTGGAAGAAGCCGACTTCCTCGCGGATGCCGCGTGCCTCGTCGGAGGCCGACGCCAGCGAATACGCCTTCGACAAGGCCAGTACCGCGTCCTGATAACGCCGCTGAGCGTTCTTCTTGCCTTCCTCGGTGGTCTCCGCCGCCGCCCATTGTTGTTGCTTATCCAGAATCCACTCGATGGCTCCGGCCATCATCGTCAGGCGTTGCTGGGGTGTGCCGTTCAGAGCCGTTGCGTAATCGAAGCCGTGGTACATGTCGCGCACTACCTCGTACTTCTCCAGCAACACGGCCACAGCCTGCGCTTCATCGACGCCCGTGGTTTTCTGGTCGCGTGCCGAATACTGTGCCAGTGCCGACTTCAAACTCTGAGCAATGCCGATGTAGTCCACGATCAGACCCGCAGGCTTGTCGCGGAACACGCGATTGACGCGGGCGATGGCTTGCATGAGCCCGTGACCTTGCATCGGTTTGTCCACGTACATCGTGTGCATGCAAGGGGCGTCGAAGCCGGTCAGCCACATATCGCGCACGATGACCAGCTTGAGCGGGTCTTTGGCGTCACGGGCGCGCTTGGCGAGCAGGTCACGCCGCGCCTTGTTGCCGATGTGCTGCTGCCATTCGGGTGGGTCGCTGGCTGCGCCGGTCATCACGATTTTGATGGCTCCGACATTGTCATCGCTGCTGTGCCAGTCTGGGCGTAGCTTGACGATCTCGTCGTACAGCGCTACGCAGACGCGGCGGCTCATGCACACCACCATCGCCTTGCCATCCAGCGCTGCCAGCCTGTCTTCGAAATGGGCGACCAAATCCTGAGCCACCAATGCGAGGCGTTTTTCGCTGCCGACCAGTTTTTCGACGGTCGCCCATTTCGCCTTCAGCTTTTCCTGTTCGGTGACTGCCTCGTCCTCAGTCAGCGCTTCCACCTCAGCATCGAGCTTGGGCTTCTCGTCCTCATCCAGTTCGATGCGCGCCAGCCGCGATTCGTAGTAGATCGGCACGGTCGCGCCGTCCTCCACTGCACGGCTGATGTCGTAGATGTCAATGTAATTGCCGAACACCGCTGGAGTGTTCACGTCGGTGGCCTCGATGGGCGTGCCCGTGAAGCCGATGAACGAGGCATTGGGCAGTGCGTCGCGCAGGTATTTGGCAAAGCCGTAGGACACTTCGCCGGTTTTGGCATCCACTTTGGCGCGCAAGCCATATTGCGACCGATGCGCTTCGTCGGCAATGACCACTACGTTGCGGCGCGTAGTCAGCGGTTCCGCCACCTCGCCGAACTTCTGCAGGGTGGTGAAGATCACCCCCCCCGAAGCCCTGGCAAGCAGTTGCTGCAAATGCTCGCGGCTTTCGGCCTGCACCGGTGTCTGGCGGATCAGGTCGCGGCACATCGAGAAGGTGGCGAACAACTGGTCGTCCAGATCGTTGCGGTCGGTCAGCACGACAAGCGTCGGGTTCTCCATCGCCGGGTGTTTCACCAGTCGCCCGGCGTAGAACGCCATCAGCAGACTCTTGCCGGAACCTTGCGTATGCCAGATCACCCCCGCACGCCTGTCGCCCTGGGGCTGCGTCGCCACACTGGGCAGCCCGTAGGATGCCGGTTCCTCGGCTACGCCGTGCCGTGGGTCGGAGGCGCGAATCGTGGAATCGATGGCGCGGTTGACCGCGTGGTATTGGTGATAGCCCGCCACGATCTTCGCCAGGCCGCTGCCGGTTTCGCCGAACGCGGTGAAGTAGCGCAGCAGATCGAGAAACCGCTGCCGCTCAAATACGCCCTCGATCAGCGTTGGCAGTTCCGGCAGGCCCTTTTCCAGAATGGACTTGCCATCCGTGGTGCGCCACGGCATGAAGCGTTCTAGATCGGCAGACAGCGACCCCACGCGCGCTGCGATGCCGTCGCTTGTCACGAGCAGTGCATTGGTGTGAAACAGCGCTGGAATCTGCTGCTTGTAAGTCTGCAACTGGTTGAACGCACCGGCCAGATGCGCGCCCGCGCTGCCCGGCGCTTTCAGTTCGATCACCGCCAGCGGCAGGCCGTTGACGAACAGCACTACGTCCGGCCTGCGGTTGACCTGGCCGTTGATGACCACGAACTGCTGCACCGCCAGCCAGTCGTTGCGTTCAGGCGCATCGAAGTTCAGAAGCTGAACCTTGCCCGCCGTCAGGACGCCATCGTCGCCGTAGTATTCAACATCTGCGCCTTCGGTCAGCAGCGCGTGGATGCGACGGTTTTCTTCCAGCAGAGCGGGAAAGACGGATTGGGTGAGCTTGCGGATGGCATCCGCCCGCGTTTCCGGCGGAAGCCGCGGATTGAGCCGCAGCGCGGCATCCTCCAGCCGCTTTTGCAGGATCACAACATCGTGACTGTTGCGTTCCGGCGCACTGCCGTCCGGGCCGATGGTGTCGTCCGAGGCAATGGCATAGTCCAGCCCGCGTAACTGTTCGAGCAGAGCTTGTTCAACTGCGGCTTCGGACAGAAAGGCCATCAGGCTTCCCCTTGTTCTTCGTTTTGTTCCACGATGGCCGCGGGAACGCCACGCGCAGCGTTCAGGGCTTCGATGTAGGCATCCCGGTCGAGCTGATAGAGCAAGCGACTAACGGGAACATTGAGGGAAAGATACTCGCTGCCGGGCAGCAGAACCCGAAGTTCCGGGTTGCCGTCATCGTCCGTCACCAACTCCAGCCCTACGTTTGCGTCGATCAGTTGATTGAACGCCTCGAACCGTTCCCACGGCTCACGAGAACTGACTGGATCGCGCTGTGCCTCCAGATAGGCTTGGTGCAGAAACATCACCAGCGCGTCCGCCGACAAGACCGCTGAGCGCCGATGATGGACAGACAACTTAGCTAGGAATCCGTCCCGACCGTGGCTGACTGGCCCGGATTCATTCCGAAGATCACTCAGGGCCGTCGTCAGTTTGTGGTGCTGCGACACCAGTTTGAGGAACTTGTTGTTCTGGTTCTCGCCAAGCTTGAGTACGCGCACTGCCGCGCTGACCCATGCACTAAAACTCGGGGCCGCATCTGCCGGCTTGACGGGTTGAGCGGGTGAATCCAGTTCGTCCACAACGATGCGGCAGAACACTTCGACAATGGACTTCGCGCAGTCGATGCATGCGTCGTTGTCCTGCTCCAAGGTGCGCTCCAGCGCCTCGAAGGTTTGTTGCAGCATTGGCGCATCGCGCCAATGCGCACAGGCTTCGCGGATGCCAGGGCACCAGTCCATGCTCATTGGTTCACCCGCAGTTGGCCGGAGATGAGGCGAGGTAGCAGCGCGTCACGCAGGTTGGCTAAGGTGCGAGCTTGTAATGCACAGTTGATCTTCTGCTCGAACAGTGGCGTGATGACAGCATCGTGCTTCACCATCTCGTCTGACGGTGGCACGGCGACTTTGGCCGCCGTGAGGTGGCCACGCTGGATGTGCCCCATCGTTGTCGCCTTGCCTGCGGCGATGGCCCGGAAGTCCGGCAGGTGAAGGCGCGTGGCGAAGTAGTAAAACCACTTGGGTACTTCCCGCGAGGTGATTTTGAACAGGTGCTGGTTCAATGCACCGCGCCCGCCCGTCCACACCTCGACTTCCAGTGAGCCAGACCACGAAAACAGCACGTCCCCATCTTCGACGACGTATTCAGGCTTGAGCTTGGCGCTGGCTTTGTCCGCGCCTTGCGTATTGCCGGCGCGAAGTTGTGCGATCTTGATGACGGGCAGGAACTCGGTTTCGCTTTCTGGCGGAAATTTTTGCAGCGCCAAGCCGTTAAGGTAATCGGCAATCGCATCGATCGAGGCCACCTGCCACCCCTTCGGAATCAAGCCCAGTTCCGATTCCTGCATGTCCTCGGGTGGCACGCCGTCGAAGTCCACGAACCACGACTTGAACAGCGCGGCGGCGATGGCTTCCAGAGTAGTGTTGGTCTGACGCAGATTGGCGATGCGGTCGTCGAGGGTTGCCAGAAAACCTGCAGCATCACGCCGAATGTCAGGCGACGGCAGTTCGATGGGATACCCTGCAATGGATTGCCACGAAACGCGCTGACGCCCTGACGTGCCTTCCATCCGAGAGATGGCGAACTTGCGGAACTCCGGTTCCCTACACAAGTAGTAAACGAAGTCGTTGTCCGCCGAATCGTGACCACAAAGCACGATGAACTCAGTTGAGCCTTCCCCGACAGCTCCATCTGCGAGCACATTGACCTGTGCCGTCTTGCCGTTTTCAAGGCACGGCGTGATTCGCGCAAGTAGCGTATCGCCGTTCTGGAAATGTGCACCTGCCGCCTTTGCAATCCTAATTTCAACATCTGAAACCAAAATGTCTCGCCCACTCAAAGGCAACGCGGCCATTTCGACAAATGGCACGAATTCGCCTTTTTTGACCTTGCGGGTTGGGTTGATGGCGGCTACGTCAGACAGCTTGGCCATAGCCCAACGCCTCCAACTTCTTACGGATGAGCGAATCCAGTTCGGTGCCACGCTCCGTCTGCTCGGACAACTGTGCGGTCAGGCGCAGCATCTTGTCGGCAAAAGCTTCGCCGTCCTCCTCCTGTGCTTCCGCACCAACATAGCGACCCGGTGTCAACACATAGTCATGTTTGCGGATTTCTTCGAGGGTGGCGGACTTACAGAAGCCAGGGATGTCCGAATATTCACCCGCGTCGGCTTCCCCTCGCCACGCGTGATAGGTGAAGGCAATGCGCTTGACTTCGGCATCGGTTAGTTCGCGCCGCGTGCGATCCACCAGCAAGCCCATTTTGCGCGCGTCAATGAACAGTACTTCACCGCGACGGTCGCGCAGCTTGGTCTTCTTTACCAAGCCATTGCTACGGCCCTTCGCCAGAATCCATAGGCAAGCCGGAATCTGAGTGGAATAAAACAACTGACCGGGCATGGCAACCATGCAGTCCACCACGCCTGCGCCGTCAGCGGCCTCAAGCATAGCCTTGCGGATCTCACCTTCCCCGCTTTGTTGGCTACTCATCGAGCCATTCGCCAGGACCACTCCCGCGACGCCATGCGGCGCAAGATGATGGAAGATGTGCTGCAACCACGCATAGTTGGCGTTGCCCACGGGCGGAGCGCCAAACTGCCAGCGCACGTCTTCGCGCAAGCGCTCCCCGCCCCAGTCGCTGATATTGAAAGGCGGGTTGGCAAGGATGAAGTCGGCCTTGAGGTCGCGCAGTTCGTCCTTGTGGAAGCTGCCCTCGTTGTTCCAACGGATGTCAGAGTCGATGCCGCGCACGGCCAGGTTCATCTTCGCTAGGCGCCAGGTGGTGTAGTTGCTTTCCTGACCATAGATGGCGATGTCGCCGATGCGCCCGCCGTGTTCGGTGACGAACCGTTCGCTCTGCACGAACATGCCGCCGCTACCGCAACATGGGTCATACACGCGCCCGTTGTACGGTTCCAGCATTTCCACCAGCGTGCGTACCACGGAACGCGGGGTGTAGAACTCGCCGCCACGCTTGCCTTCCGCGCCTGCAAATTGGCCAAGGAAGTATTCATAGACGCGACCCAGCACGTCTTTCGATTTGTCGTTACCCTCGTTCAGTGTGATGCCGGAGATCAAGTCGATCAGCTCGCCGAGCATCACCTTGTTGAGCGCGGGGCGGGCGTAGTCCTTCGGCAGCACGCCCTTCAAGGATTCGTTGTCCTTTTCGATGGCGCGCATGGCATCGTCGATCAACGTGCCGATACTGCTTTGCTTGGCGTTGGCTTGCAGGTGCGACCAGCGCGCCTCTTTGGGCACCCAGAAGATGTTGTCGGCGAGGTATTCGTCCTTGTCCTCGGCGGCGGCGTCCTCTGCCAGCAATTCAGCATGACGGGACTCGAAGGCATCAGAGATGTACTTGAGGAAGATCAGGCCCAGCGCAACGTGCTTGTAGTCACTGGGTTCCATGTTGCCGCGCAGCTTGTCGGCGGCTTTGAACAGCTCCGCTTCGAAGCCGAGGTTGCCGCCGTTGTTGTCGTTCGGTGCCATTGTTTCCTGTCCTATGTGCGTGCCGGGCCGCTCAGTACGACCAGAAGTTTTTTGCCATCGCTATTCATGAGCAAGCACCGCTAACAGGCTGGCGATGGCGGAGCGTGCCTGCTCCTTATCTGGGCTGGCCAACATCGTGCGCACCCTCTGGGCCAAGTCGTCAGCCGATGGCGCCGATACCCCATTGCCGATATGCGCCTCCCGCATACAGGCATTGATCACCTTGGCGGGTGGGTCGTACTCCCCCCGCTCATACCGGCTCAACTGGGACTGCGAAACGCCCAGAACAGTGGCGAACTCCGCCTGGGTTCGCCCACTGCGGGCGACCCGAATGAGATCAGCGACGCTGTTGACCATAGGTTATCTTGGTGGCGTAAATATGCTCTATAAGCATAGTATATCAATTCCAATGCTTATAGAGCATTTTTGTTGAGGACAACCGAGCCGGTAGCTCGCCCTCCAGTCGCGAGACTGGTGTCAGGAGAATCCATTCATCGACCTAGGTACACCGTCGTGATTTGCAGTCGTTCATGTCCCAATTCGCGGCTGATCGTCTGTCGCGCAACTTGGTCCTGGCTGTGTTGTGCGGGTGTCAGTTGTTGTGTCGAAGGACCGCCTGCCGCCGGAGCCTTCCCGCCTGTCAGCACCAGATAGCGCGCTTGGGCATAGCCATGCCGCAGACCGTGCATGTTGCTCAGGCCCGCTGCCTTGCATTGCCCGTCGTAGACGCGCCGCTGCTGGATGTAGGTCTTGTCCGCGGGGATCTCTGACGTGCAGCCAATCTTGCCGGCCACCGCTCCGATCGCCGCCCACTGCGAACTGAGCACCTGGCCCTTGCCCTTGCCCTTCGGGGATCTCGCCTTGGCGAGTTGGCAAAAACACTGACCGTTTGCTTCTCAGCCCCCGGCAACCGATGGAACGACACCGCGATGGACGACCTGACCTATACCCTGCGCCAGCTCTGCCTGCGCAACCGCGACGGCAGCCACGCCACCCAGGCCGACCGGCAACGGTCGCTGACCCTGGCCGCCCGCCAACTGCGCGAAGCAGGCTTCCGCCAGATGCGGGCCACCTCGCTCAAGGGCAAGCATGTCGAAGCTCTGTTACAGCGCTGGCAAGCTGAAGGCCTGTCGGCTGGCACGATTAAGAACCGCATGGCGTACCTGCGCTGGTGGGCAGAGAAGGTCGGCAAGGCAGGCATCCTGCCAGCGGACAACACCAAGCTGGGCATCGCGGACCGCCGCTATGTGACCAACCCGACCGTGGCGACCACATCGCAATCAAAGGCTCATGGGCCAAGGGCGGGCGCGACCGAACAGTGCCGATCACGACGCCGGAACAGTGGGCGGTGCTGGACAAAGCGCACCGGTTAGCAGGGCTGTCCTCGTCGGCACGCACGGACTTCGTGCTTGACGCGCTGGAGCAGGCCGTCTACGCCCGTCGCCCGGTGCAAGGCGGCCTGATCCATCACTCCGACCGTGGCGTCCAGTACCTCTCGATCCGCTACACCGAACGCCTCGCCGAGGCGGGCATCGAAGACTCTCTTGCAAATCAACAGCATGCGGCGAAAACGCCACTTCTGCATCGGAAAATAGGGCAGCCGCTCCCTTTGCTGAAGATGTAAGCAGGGGTAAACAATGCTTGTGCGCGGCGGGTATTGCGGATAGCTTCATCGGGATCATGAATGCCGCTATCCCTACCCTGACCCGACTGGATCTGCAAGGGCTGGTCCATGCCATCGCGCAGGCCAGTGCCGAAGACAGTCTTACCAATCCCCTCAACTCGGAACAGTGGGATACCTTGTCGGCCTACCTGCAGCCCTGCAGCCTGGCCGCAGGCCAGCTCCTGTTCAACCAGGGAGCTGCAGACCGCACGCTCTATCTCGTCGAAAGTGGCAGCTTGAGCGTCCATTTCGAAGATGAGAAGTCCCGCGTGCGCATGGCCATCGTTCCCGCCGGTTCGGTGGTGGGCGAGGGGGCTTTTTTTTCGCACCGTCCGCGCAGCGCCACCGTCCAGGCCGCAGCCGCCAGCAAGCTGTGGGCGCTCACGGCGCTGCGGTTTACCGAGTTGACCAATCGCCAGCCTGCCATTGCCCTGGCGTTGGCGATGGCGGTGGGCGGGGTCATGGCCAAACGCCTGGCAAACCGCCGCCGCCGCGTTGCAGCGACCTGACACCGGGAGGGTTCCCTTGCTGGCAGGGTGCGGAAGCTTGCTCACAGAAGCAAGGACGCAAGTTACACTCTTTCTCTGAGTTTCCGCGCTTATCGAAGAAAGAAAACCATGTCATTGTTCAGTTGGTTCACGCGCAAGCCCGCCTCGGCCCAGCCTCGCATGGCCGAGCCCTCGGGCCTGCTCAATGCCGATGCCACGGTGCCCATGACGCCCGGGCGCGATGGCAGGCCTGTGGCGCAGGCGGCTCCCGCTGAACATGCTGCCAACCGCAAGAACGAACGCATGGAGCGGCGCGAACTGCTGTACGCCGTGGTGCGCGATGCCATGGTGCGTGCGGCCGTGCTTTCGGCCAGCTACAAATTCAAGGTGCTTTCGCTGGACCAGCGGGGTCGGCAGTTTCTGGTGATGATGGACTTGGCCAGTGAATACGGTGGCGACACCGCCCGCCTGAGCGAGATCGAGGCCCTGATCGCCCAGACCGCCAAATCGCGCTACGACATCTCGGTCAATGCGGTGTACTGGCGGCTGAATGACCACGTTGCCGTCGGCGTTCCCCTGCAGGGCGTGCCGCCAGCCCGGACGCCCGCTGCCGTGCAGCCCCGGCCTGCAGTGCCCCCGATACGCACTCCGGCCGCTGCCGCAGCAGCGTCCGCCCGCTCTGCAGCGCCGGGTGCCGTGCCCCCGGCGGCGCCGGTCATGCGCCCCGCCGCTGCGCGTTTCGATCCCATCGAAGCCGACGAGGTGGCTGCATTCAAGCAGGCCCTGGCGTCGGCTGGACGGCCTGCGGCCACGGCGTCTCCGGGTGTGCCGGTGCGCTCGGGTCCCATGCGTTCTTCGCCTTTGCTGCAGAACGATTTTGCCGACACCGAAATGCCCGAGAGTGATTCACGGCCGCAGGATCTCAGCGGAACCCAGTACGGCGACCTGTGAGCGATCGCGCGCAGCGCGTCTCAGTGGCCCGCGAAATCGACCAGTGTGAACAGCGGTAAACCGCTGTCACGCAGGCGTAAGGAGCCGCCCAGTTCGGGCAGATCGACAATGGCCGCGCCTTCCATGACCTTGGCGCCCAGTTTTTCCAGCAGCTTTTTCCCCGCCATCATGGTGCCGCCGGTGGCGATCAGGTC
Organism: Burkholderiaceae bacterium; assembly: GCA_023954095.1. Classification (GTDB taxonomy): domain Bacteria; phylum Pseudomonadota; class Gammaproteobacteria; order Burkholderiales; family Burkholderiaceae_C; genus Simplicispira. The sequence goes on from JAMLIQ010000014.1 coordinate 25,326, forward strand.
GTCAATGAGCAGCACGCGGTCGCCTGCCTGCACTGCGTCGGTGTGCAGCTCCACGGTCGCGCTGCCGTATTCCAGTTCGTAGGTTTCCGCCACCGTGGTGAACGGGAGCTTGCCTTTCTTGCGGATCGGTATGAAGCCGACATTGAGCTCGTAGGCCACCACGGCGCCCAGAATGAATCCCCGGGCATCCAGCCCGGCCACCACGTCAGGACGCAGCGCCTTGTCCATATAGCGGTGCACGAACGCGTCGATCAGCACCCTGAACACCTTGGGGTCTTGCAGCAACGGCGTGATATCGCGGAACTGCACGCCCGGAGCGGGCCAGTCGGGGACGGTACGGATGTGCTGGCGGAGGTAGTCGTTGACGCTGAGGGCTTGCATGGAGGTCCTGTAGGGAGGCGGCGGGCGCCGCGCCGGGAGCCGAGTGTAATCACCTGGGACCCTGCCTGTGCATTGTCGTCCGGCGCGCGGCAGGCGGCAGGCGGCAGGCGGCATCTTTGTCGAAAATCGTGCATGAAAGGGAGAGGGCTCGCATAATCAGTCACCTCTTTTCTCCCGGACGATGCAGTCCGCCTGCACGTACCGTGCTTGAAAGCAGACCATGCCTGTCACCGTTCTGCTGATTGAAGGCAATGACGCCCGTGCCCAGGCCATGCGCCAGGCACTGGAAATCCCTTGGCAGGAATGGCGTGTCCTGCGGGTGGCAACGGTGGTGCAGGCCAGAACCCTGCTTTCAAGCGACGCTGTGGATCTCGTGCTGTCCGCCCGGTGCCTGGCTGACGGCTCGGCCTACGACATGCTGGCCCCTTTGCCCGCCCTGCCGGTTGTGGTGCTCCTGCCCGAAGGGGAGGAGGCGCATGCCGCCTGGGCTTTGCGCCATGGGTTTGCCGACTTCGTGGTGCAGGACGCTGCCCAGCAGTACCTGTTGACTTTGTCCGCCCAATTGGAGGAAGTCCTGGCGCGCGGTGCGTCGCGCCATGCGCTGCAGACAGGGCAGATACTGCAGACCCGCCAGCACCGGCTTTTGCAGGCGATTGCGCGGGCCCAGGAGTTGTTCATCGCCAGCGCGCCGCCCCGCACCACATTCGAGGTCTTGTTGCAGGAGGTGCTGGCACTGACCGACAGCGCCTTTGGCATGGTGGGCCAGGTGGAGCACCGGCCGAATGGTGCGCCCTGTCTGCGGGTGCACGCCATCAGCGATATCAGTTGGGACGATGCTTCGCGCCAGCGCTACGCCCAGGTGGCCGAGCAAGGCATGGTGTTTGACAACCCGCGTTCACTCATTGGGGCGGCCATGCTCAGCGGAGAGCCCCTGATCAGCAACCAGCCCGGCACCGACGCGCGTTCGGGTGGCCTGCCCACAGGGCACCCCCCCCTGACGGCCTTCATGGGGCTGCCCATCCATGCGTCCGGCCAGCTGGTCGCCATGGTGGGCGTGGCCAACCGGGTTGGGGGCTATGGCCGCGACGATATCGATTTCCTGCAGCCGCTGCTCAGCAGCGTCGGCCAGCTCGAAATGGCCCGGCGCGCCGACAAGGAGCGCAGGGACGTGGAGGCGCGACTGGCGCACACCAGTGCCGCACTGGCAGAAAAAACGCAATTGCTGGAGCTGACCCTCGCCAGCGTCGCGCAGGGCGTCTGCCATGTCGACCAGGAAGGCCGGATCTGCATTTACAACCAGCGCTACCTGGAACTGCTCGATCTGCCTGCGGCACTGCTCGAAGGCAGGCCGCGCTTCGACGATCTGGCGCGCCTGCAGCTCGAGCGGGGCGATTTTCAGGACGGCTATACGGAAATCGACAGCTTCGCTGCGGTTCGCCAGCCCTTCGATCTGGCCTTGGAGGCTCCGCCTGAAGCCTATCGCGGTTCACGCGAGCGGTATGTCCGGCGCACCACGGCGGGCCGGTATCTCGAAGTGCGCACCCGCATGCTGCCCGATGGGGGTTGGGTGCGTACCTTCACCGATGTGACGGACTATATGGCTGCACAGGAGGCCATGCGCCAGAGCGAGGCCCGCTGGCGCAGTCTGACCCAGCTGTCCTCGGACTGGTATTGGGAGCAGGATGCAGAGCTGCGCTTCGTCCGGCTCGAAGGCCGATCGCAAGGGGGCATACCCGACCAGAAGCACCTGGGCTTGAGGCGCTGGGAGCTGCCCCATGCCCATGTCAGCGAACCGCAGTGGCGCGCCCATCGCGCACAGTTGGAGGCGCGGCAGGTATTCCACGACTTTGAGATGCAGCAACAAGGAATGGATGGCGAGACCCTGTGGATATCGGTCAGCGGTGAACCCATTTTCGACAGTGAAGGCTGCTTTCAGGGGTACCGCGGTCTGGCCCGTGACATTACCGACCGCAAGCGTATCGAGGCGGAAATCGAGCGGCTGGCGTTCTACGACGATTTGACAGGCCTGCCCAATCGGCGCCTGCTGCTCGAACGCCTGGAACGTGCCGCCGCCGCCAGTGAGCGCAGCGCGGCCCATGGGGCCCTGCTGTTTCTGGACCTGGACAACTTCAAGCGTGTCAACGACACCCTGGGGCACGAATGGGGCGACCGGCTGCTGGTGCAGGCGGGTGAGCGACTGGTCCGCTGCGTGCGCGCCACGGATACGGTAGCCCGACTGGGCGGTGATGAGTTTGTCGTGGTGCTGCAGGGCCTGCACGGCAAGGAGACCGATGCAGCGGCCGAGGCGGAAACCGTGGCGCAGAAGATTCTGGCATCACTCAACCAGCCCTATGACTTTCAGGGGGGCGAGATGCACAGCACACCCAGCATCGGCATTGCCATGTTCCACAGCACGCAGCAGGCAGTGCAGGAACTGCTCCAGCGCGCCGATCTGGCCATGTACCAGGCCAAGGCGCAGGGGCGCAACACGATGTGCTTTTTCGATCCGGCCATGCAGTCGTCGGCGGCAGCGCGCTCGGCCCTGGAGGCCGATGTGCGCCAGGGCCTGCAGCGGGGCGAATTCCTGCTTCACTACCAACCGCTCGTGGATGCGCGCGGCACGGTGCTGGGCGCCGAGGCGCTGGTGCGCTGGGCGCATCCCCAGCGGGGCATGGTCTATCCGGGTGATTTCATTCCGCTGGCTGAAAGTACGGGGCTGATCCTGCCGCTCGGGCGCCAGGTACTCGAGTCGGCCTGCGAGCAACTGGTGCACTGGAGTACCCATGCCGCTACCAGCCACTGGAGCGTGTCGGTCAACGTCAGTGCGCGTGAGTTCCGCCACCCCGACTATGCCCGCCAGGTGCTGGCGATTCTGCGGCAGACCGGCGCCGATCCAGGCCTGCTCAAGCTGGAGCTGACGGAAAGCCTGCTGCTGCAAGACGTGGAGGACAGCATCACCAAAATGGAGGTGCTGCGCAACCAGGGGGTGGGTTTCTCGCTGGACGACTTTGGCACCGGGTACTCGTCCCTCAGCTATCTCAAGCGGCTGCCGCTGGACCAGATCAAGATCGACCAGGGGTTCATCCGTGACGTGCTCACGGACCCCAACGATGCCGCCATTGCATGTACCGTCATTGCGCTGGCGCACAGCCTGGGACTGGAGGTGGTGGCCGAAGGTGTGGAAGCCCAAGGCCAGCGCAAATTCTTGCTGCGTAACGGATGCCAGCGTTTCCAGGGCTATCTGTTTGGCCGGCCGGGGCCGGCGCAGGACATGGCGCAAGGCTGACAGCGCCCATGCCGTTCGTCAGCGCAACAGGCGGTCTTCCGCCAGGGCCAGCGCGGCAGGATGCCCGGACAGTACCAGTGTGTCGCCTTCCGCCAGAACAGTGGCATCCTGGGCGATGGACATGCGCCCATTGCTGTGGCGCAAGTTGACCACGCTCACCCCCATGGTGTGCAAAGCCAGGTCGCCCAGGGGCTTGCCCAGCGTCTGCGCACCGGGCGGCAGGGTGAGCGTGGCCATGCGCTCCTGGTCGCGCTCGGCCACGGTGTCGTCGTCGGCACCATGGAAGTAGCCGCGCAACAGGTTGTAGCGCGCATCGCGCTGATCCTGCACCAGGCGGAGCACACGTCGCATGGGCACACCCACCAGCGCCAGCGCATGGCTGGCCAGCATCAGCGAGCCCTCAATGGCTTCGGGCACCACCTCGGTGGCGCCGGCCGAGCGCAGCTTGTCCAGATGCATATCGTCCTGCGTGCGCACCACCACCGGCACCTGGGGTGCGTGGGCGCGGGCATTGGCCAGCACCTTCAGGGACGACTGGATGTCAAGATAGGTGATGGCCACGGCGCTGGCCCGCACCAGGCCTGCGGCCATCAGCGCCTGCAGGCGCGAGGCGTCGCCATACACCACCGACTGTCCCGCAGCAGCGGCCTGGCGCACCCGGTCCGGATCCAGATCCAGCGCCATGTAGGCGATGCCCTCCTGCTCCAGCATGCGGGCCAGGTTCTGTCCGCAACGCCCAAAGCCACAAATGATGACGTGGCTGCTGGTGTCGATGGATTTGCGGGCAATCGTGGTCATCTGCAGGGATTGCTGCAGCCAGTCGCTGGCCACCAGCTTCATCACGATGCGGTTGCTGTACATGATGAGGAAGGGCGTGGCCAGCATCGACAGCACCATGGCCGCCAGGATGGGATTCATCAGCGCCGGGCGGATCAGGCCGTTTTGCTGCGTGAGTGAGAGCAACACGAAGCCGAACTCACCCGCCTGCGCCAGGTACAGCCCCGTACGCAGTGCCACTCCGGTGGTTGCACCCATGCTGCGCGCCAGCACCAGAATGATGCTGAGCTTGAGCAGCAAGGGCACTACCAGCAGGCCCAGCACCAACGCCCACTGCTCCAGCAGGATGTGCCAGTCCAGCATCATCCCGATGGTGATGAAGAACAGTCCCAGGAGAACGTCATGGAACGGCCGGATATCGGTGCCCACCTGGTGGCGGTATTCCGTTTCCGACACCAGCACCCCGGCGATGAAGGCCCCCAGGGCCAGGCTCAGGCCTGCCAGCTCGGTCAGCCAGGCCAGGCCGAGGGTGATGAGCAGCAGGTTGAGCATGAACAGTTCATCGCTCTTGCGCCGCGCCACCAGGGTCAGCCACCAGCGCATCAGCTTCTGTCCGCCGGTCAGCAGCAGGCCGACCAGTACGGTGGCCTTGACCAACGCCAGCCCCAGGGCCACCAGCAGCCGGTCGGGTGACGATCCCAAGGCGGGAATCAGGACCAGCAGGGGCACCACGGCCAGATCCTGGAACAGCAAAATGCCCATGATCTGCCGTCCGTGGTCACTTTCGATTTCGGCGCGTTCGGCCAGAAGCTTGCCCACAATGGCCGTACTGCTCATGGCCATCGTGCCCGAAAGCGCCAGGGCCGTCTGCCAGCCCACGTCCCACACGCCCCCCAGCAAGGCGGCCAGGGCCAGCGTGCCGCCAAAGGCAATGGCCATGGTCACTGCCACCTGCATCAGGCCCAGGCCGAATACCTGGCGGCGCATGGCGCGCAGTTTGGGCAGACTGAACTCCAGGCCAATGGCAAACATCAGGAAGACGACGCCGAATTCACCCAGGTGACGCACGCTTTCGGAGTTCTGGGCCAGCGCCAGGGCATTGGGTCCGATCAGCACGCCCGCTGCCAGATAGCCCAGCATCGGCGGCAGCTTGAGGCTGCGGCACACAACCACGCCCAGCACTGCGGCCAGCAGGTACAGCAAGGTCAGGGCAAGGGACGACATGTACCGATGCTATCCGAGGTTCTCGGCGCCGCCCGATAGAATCGGGCCCATGCTAGCTGCCACCGGCGCCTCCCGCCCTTTTGATGCCGACCAGGCCCTGCGTCTGGCCCGGGAAACCTTCGACATCGAGGCTGCGGCCTTGCATGCACTGGGCCAGCGGGTGGACCACCGTTTTGCCCGGGCCGTCCAGGCCATGCTGCAGCTCCAGGGGCGTGTCGTCGTCATGGGCATGGGCAAAAGCGGCCATGTCGGGCGCAAGATTGCCGCCACACTGGCCTCGACCGGCACCCCGGCCTTGTTTGTGCACCCGGCCGAGGCCAGCCATGGCGACCTGGGCATGGTCACGGCGCAAGACCTGGTGCTGGCCATCTCCAACAGTGGCGAAAGCGCTGAACTCACCGCCATCCTGCCGGTGCTGCACCGCCTGGGCGTGCCCCTGATTGCCATCACCGGCAACCTGCAGTCCTCGCTGGCGCAGCATGCCGACCAGGTGCTCGACTGCAGTGTCGAACGCGAGGCCTGTCCCTTGAACCTGGCGCCCACGACCAGCACCACGGCGCAACTGGCCCTGGGCGATGCGCTGGCCGTCGCCTTGCTCGATGCGCGTGGTTTCCGGGCCGAGGACTTCGCCCGCTCGCACCCGGGCGGTGCGCTCGGGCGCAAGCTGCTCACCCACGTCAGCGATGTGATGCGCACCGGTGGCCAGATGCCGCAGGTACCACCCGAGGCCCCATTCGGCGTGCTGATGCGCGAGATGAGCGCCAAGGGCCTGGGCGCGTCGGCTGTGGTCGATGGGCAGGGCCAGGTGTTGGGCATCTTTACCGATGGCGATCTGCGCCGCCGCATCGAGGCGGGCGCCGATCTGCGCAACGCCACGGCGCAGCAGATCATGCACCCCGGCCCGCGCAGCATTGCCCCGGACGCCCTCGCGGTCGATGCCGCCGAACTGATGGAAACCCATGGCATTACCAGTGTGCTGGTGGTGGATGCCGACGGCAGGCTCCAGGGCATCGTGCACATTGGTGATTTGATGCGTGCGAAGGTGATATGACCTTTCCCGTACTGCAATTCCCCCCGGAACTGCTGCTCGCGGCCCAGAACGTGCGCGTGGCCTTTTTTGATGTCGATGGCGTTCTGACCGATGGAGGCTTGTTCTTCAGCGAAACGGGGGAGACCCTCAAGCGCTTCAACACGCTGGACGGACACGGCCTCAAGCTCTTGCAGAAGGCGGGCATCGTACCCGCCGTGGTGACCGGGCGGGATTCAGCGCCGCTGCGCACGCGCCTGCGCGCCCTGGGCGTGGAGCACGCCGTCTATGGCACCGAGGACAAGCGCCCCGCCGCTGAGCAGATTCTGGCCACGCTGGGGTTGGACTGGACCCAGGCCGCCGCCATGGGCGATGACTGGCCCGACCTGCCCGTGATGCGCCGCTGCGCCTTTGCCTGCGCACCCGCCAATGCCCAGGCCGAAGTTCTGGCCAGCGCCCACCATGTCACGCACGCGCGCGGCGGTGAGGGCGCCGCCCGTGAGTTCTGCGACCTGCTGCTCATGGCCAGCGGCCGCTATGCCGCCCTGCTGGAGTCCTATTGCACATGATCGGGGTTCTGCGCCATGCCTGGGACCGGCTGTCGATCTACCTGCCGGTGCTGCTGATGGGCCTGCTGGCGCTGGGCACCTGGTGGCTGGTGCGCAATGCCCCTGCAGTGGCGCTGCCCCACGCCGACACGGTGGCGCGGCACGAACCCGATTACCTGATGAAGGATTTCTCGGTCAAGAGCTTCGCTGGCGACGGCCGCCTGCACAATGAAGTCCGGGGGGCTGTCGCGCGCCACTATCCTGATACCGATACGCTGGAAATCGATGCCGTGCGCCTGCGTTCGGTCACACGGGCCGGGCATGTCATCCAGGGCTCTGCCGACCACGCGGTGAGCAATGCAGACGGCACCGAGGTTCAACTCCACGGCAATGCCATCGTGGTCCGGGAAGCGATGCAGCCTGCCCGCGGTGCCGCCCAGCCGCGACTGGAATTCCGGGGCAACTTCCTGCACGCCTGGCCCCAGCTGGAACGGGTGCGCTCAGACCAGCCGGTCACTCTCACCCGCGGCAACAACCGCTTTACCGCCGACAGCATGGAATACGACAACCTCGAACAGGTGCTGCAACTGCGCGGCCGCGTCCGGGGAGAGTTTGCCCCCGTGCGTTGAGCATCCCGCCCGGAGCCACCATGACCCCACCGCTTGTCTTCATCACCGGCGCCAGCAGCGGCATTGGCCAGGCCCTGGCCGCCCGGTACCACCGTGCAGGCTGGCGCCTGGCGCTGGTGGCGCGCCGAACTTCGGAGATGAAATCATGGGCGGAGGCAAATGGGTTGAGCGCCGATAGCTATGAGATTTATAGTGCAGATGTCTCCAGCATCGACAGCATCGTGGCAGCTGGTGAGGCCTGCGTGCGGCACCAGGGCGTGCCCGATGTGGTGATCGCCAATGCGGGCATCAGCGTGGGCGTGGACACGGCCGAACGCGCCGATCTGGACACCATGGCGCGCGTCTTTGCCACCAACACCGTGGGCGCCGCCGCCACGTTCCAGCCCTTTGTCCGGGCCATGGTGCAGCGCGGCAGCGGTCGGCTGGTGGGCATTGGCAGTGTGGCCGGTATCCGGGGCCTGCCCGGCCATGGGGCCTACTGCGCCAGCAAGGCGGCACTCATCAGCTACTGCGAAAGCCTGCGCGGGGAACTGCGCGGCACCGGGGTGGGCGTTTCGACCCTTTGTCCCGGCTACATCGATACACCGCTGACGCGCAAGAACCGCTATGCCATGCCGTTTCTCATGCGCCCCGAGGATTTTGCCGGCAAGGCCTTTGCCGCCATCGAAGGGGGTGTCAGCTACCGCGTCATTCCCTGGCAGATGGGCGTGGTCGCCAAAGTGCTGCGGCTGTTGCCCAACCCCTTGTTTGACCGGCTGCTGGCAGGGCGCCCGCGCAAGCACCGCCAGGCCGAAGGGGGCTGAAAACGCGAAAAGCTCCCAGAGGAGCCTTTCAAGAATGGCGCAGGGCGCCGTTCAGTAGCTGTTGCCGCCGCCGTAGCCGCCGCCATTGCCGCGTCCACCGCCGCCACCTCGGGGGCCGGAACCATAGGGGCTGCGGAAACCGCCTTCGCTGCGGCCTCCGCCGCCATAACCGCCGCCGCCTTCACGGCCACCACCGCCATAGCCTCCTTCGCTGCGGCCGCCGCCGAAGCCGCCGCTACTGCGGCCCCCGCCGCCGTAGCCACCGCCACCAAAACCGCCTGAGCGGGGGGGGCGAGGCTCCATGGGGCGGGCCTCATTCACCACGATGGCACGGCCACCGAGCGACTGGCCATTCATGCCATTGATGGCGGCCTGGGCCTCGGCGTCGCTGCCCATTTCGACAAAACCAAAACCCTTGGAGCGGCCGGTATCGCGCTCCATCATCACCTTGGCGCTGGTGACGCTGCCAAAGGCGCTGAAGGCCTGTTCCAGGTCGTTGTCGCGCACGCCGTATGGCAAATTGCCCACATACAGTTTGTTGCCCATCGAGGGACTCCTCAAAAACACAAAGAAAAAGCGATGGAGTCCCGGAAACGCAACCAGCTCATCTCGACGACGCTCTATGCGTGCAACAGAAGGATCACCGCAAACCAGACTCGGGCCATTCCCGCTGGCGCATTATGACCCCGGGTATTGGGCCTGTAGCAAGGGTTTTTACGATCTGTGGTACGACAAGATACAAAAAAAGGAGCCCGAAGGCTCCTTTTTGGCAGGCAAGAGGGGCGCAGGGCCCTGTTGGCTGTGCTTAGTAGCTGCCGCGGCCACCGCCGTAACCACCACCGCCGCCGCTGCGGCCACCGCCGTAGCCGCCGCCACCACCGTAGCCACCGCCAAAGCCGCCGCTGCGGGGAGCACGGGGCTCCATGGGGCGGGCTTCGTTGACCACGAGGTCACGGCCGCCGAAATTTTGACCATGCACGCCAGCGATGGCGGCCTGGGCTTCAGCGTCGCTGCCCATTTCCACGAAACCGAAGCCCTTGGAACGACCGGTGTCGCGCTCCATCATGACCTTGGCGCTGGAAACCGAGCCGTACTGGCTGAAGGTTTGCTCCAGATCGTTGTCGCGGAAGGAATAGGGCAGGTTGCCCACGTAAAGTTTGTTGCCCATGAAGGACTCCTGAAAAAACAAAAAACGCGATGGAGTCCGACGCAATCAACAAACCTGTGACGACTTCAAAGACGCGAAACTGACCATTCACCGCTGACTCACTGTTGTCCCTGCTGGAAATACCGGCAGAAAAACCAGCCCATTATCAATCAATTCCCCTGGCCGCCACGTATTTATTTTCAAGGCGCCTGGAAGGCGGGCGCCAGAGGAGGCACAACAGGCACGCCTGCGGGAGCGTTCCCCTGCCGTGGGAATGGGTGGCTGCGCTTTGCTATAGTTACCCCACGCGCCGATTTGCCACAGCTTGCGGGCGCTTAATAAATTCAGCTAAAGACCGTCCGACATGCCACCCGGTACCGTTTTTAGCGTTACCGGGTTTTTTTATGCCAATGATTGCCGTTCCCCAATTCATGCATTTCCCCGACGCACTGGCACTGCAAAGCGGTGCGTCGATCCGGGACTACACCCTCGCGTATGAGACGTACGGCTCGCTCAATGCCGAGCGCTCGAACGCCGTGCTGGTGTGCCACGCCCTCAACGCCTCGCACCATGTGGCCGGTGTGTACGAGGGCCAGGACAAAAGCGAAGGCTGGTGGGACAACATGATCGGCCCGGGCAAGCCGGTGGATACCGACCGCTTCTTCGTCATTGGCGTGAACAACCTGGGCTCGTGCTTTGGCTCCACCGGCCCCATGCACGAGAACCCGGAGACCGGCCAGGTGTATGGCGCCGACTTTCCCGTGGTGACGGTGGAGGACTGGGTGGGCGCCCAGGCGCGGCTGCTCGATCGGCTGGGCATCGTGCAGCTGGCCGCCGTGCTCGGTGGCAGCCTGGGCGGCATGCAGGCGCTGTCGTGGACGCTGCAGTACCCTGAGCGGGTGCGCCATGCCGTGGTGGTGGCCAGCGCGCCCAACCTCACGGCAGAGAACATCGCCTTCAACGAAGTGGCGCGCCGCGCCATCGTGACCGACCCGGATTTCCATGGGGGCCACTATTACCGCCATGGCGTGATCCCCAAGCGCGGCCTGCGCATCGCCCGCATGATCGGCCACATCACGTACCTGAGCGACGACGTGATGAACGAGAAGTTTGGCCGCAGCCTGCGGCCGCGCGAGCTGCTGGCAGGCCAGGCAGCGCCGCCGGGCGACCCGGCCACGCTGCTGCGCGACTACCACTACAGCACGCAGGACATCGAATTCCAGATCGAGAGCTACCTGCGCTACCAGGGCGACAAGTTCAGCGACTATTTCGACGCCAATACCTACCTGCTCATCACGCGCGCGCTGGACTACTTTGACCCGGCCCGCAGGCACGGCGGCGACCTCACCCAGGCGCTGGCGCCCGCCACGGCGCATTTTCTGCTGGTCAGCTTCAGCACCGACTGGCGCTTCTCGCCCCAGCGCTCGCGCGAGATCGTCAAGGCGCTGCTCGACAACCGGCGCAGCGTGACCTACGCCGAGATCGACGCGCCCCACGGACACGACGCCTTTCTGCTCGACGACGCCCGCTACCTGGGCGTGGTGGGCGCGTATTTCGACCGTATTGCAAAGGAGCTGGCATGACCGAGAAAGCCACCATGGAGGCGCTGGCGCGCCTGGTGCCCGAAGGCAGCCGCGTGCTCGACCTGGGCTGCGGCGACGGCGCCATGCTCGACTATCTGCAGCGCACGCGCGGCTGCAGCGGCTACGGCGTGGAGATTGCCGACGCCAATGTGCTCGCCTGCACGCGCCGGGGCGTCAACGTCATCCAGCTCAACCTGGAGGAAGGGCTGACCATTTTCGAGGACAACTCGTTCGACGTGGTGCTGCAGATCGACACCCTGCCCCACCTGCGCAATGCCGAAACCATGCTGCGCGAAACCGCCCGCGTGGGGCGTGCGGGCATCGTCGCCTTCCCCAATTTTGCGCACTGGCCCAACCGCCTGTCGGTGCTGCGCGGGCGCATGCCGGTCACGCGCCGCCTGCCTTACCAGTGGTATGACACGCCCAACATCCGCGTCGGCACGTACAAGGACTTTGAAGTGCTGGCCGGCAGGAACGCGCTGCGCATCCTGGACTCCTTCGGCCTGCACGAAGGCGAAACCGTGCGCTGGCTGCCCAATGCGCGCGCCGGCACGGCCGTGTTCCATTTCGAGCGCTCTGCATAAAATCGCCCCATGACCTTCCTCGACATGCTGCGCGATGCGGCCGCACGCAACCAGTCCATGCTCTGCGTGGGCCTGGACCCCGAACCCACGCGCTTTCCCGTCGGCATGCAGGGCGACGTGCGCAGGATCTACGACTTCTGCGCCGCCATCGTGGACGCCACGGCCGACCTGGTGTGCGCCTTCAAGCCGCAGATTGCCTACTTTGCCGCGCATGGTGCCGAGGACCAGCTCGAGCGCCTGATGCAGCACATGCGCGCCAATGCGCCGCATGTGCCGGTGATTCTGGACGCCAAGCGCGGCGACATCGGCTCCACCGCCGAGCAGTACGCGCGCGAGGCCTTCGAGCGCTATGGTGCCGACGCGGTCACGCTCTCGCCCTTCATGGGCTTCGACTCGGTCGAGCCCTACCTGCAGTACCCCGGCAAGGGCGCCTTTTTGCTGTGCCGCACCTCCAACCCCGGCGGCGATGACCTGCAGAACCAGCGCCTGGCCAGCGTGGACGGCCAGCCCCTGCTGTACGAACATGTGGCGCGGCTGGCGCAAGGCCCGTGGAACAAGAACGGCCAGCTCGGCCTGGTGGTGGGCGCCACCTACCCGGCCGAGATCGAGCGCGTGCGCGCCATCGCGCCGCAGGTGCCGCTGCTCATCCCCGGTGTGGGTGCCCAGGGCGGCGACGCTGCCGCCACGGTGCGCGCGGGCTGGCGGCCTGATGGCCCGATCATCGTCAACTCCTCGCGCGCCATCCTCTACGCGAGCAACGGCGAAGACTTCGCCACCGCCGCGCGACACGAGGCGCAGCGCACGCGCAACCTGCTGCAGGCGGCGATCCCTTTACCCTGAGGATTCATCAAAAACAGGAGCTGGTAGCGCTGGTGGATACTGGGTTTCGGCAATATTTAATGCTGTAAACCAATAAATACAAGCGCAAATAGCTCCTGATTTGCTAGCGCATGCGCTGGGGCGACAGCGCCGCTGCTTCCACGCCCTGCGCGGTGAGCGTGGCGTCCAGGGGCTCGTCCAGCGCCAGGTTGCGTGCCAGCAGTGCGTAGCCCGGCGCGCTCTGGATGCCGTAGCCGCCCTGGGCAGCCACCCAGAACAATCCCTCCACTGCCCCGTCCCAGCCGATCACCATGTCGCCGTCGGGCACGAAGGAGCGCAGCCCGGCCCAGGTGTGCGAGGGGCGGCGGATCTGGAACGTGGTCATCTGCTCGATGTGGAAGATGCCGGTGGCCACGTCGATCTCCTCGGGCACCACGTCGTGCGGGTAGGTGGGGTCGGCGTTGGCGGGCGAGCCCAGCAGCTGGCGCGCGTCGGGCTTGATGTAGAAGCTTTCGTCCACGGCGATGATGGCGGGCAGGCGGGGCAGGTCCAGGCCGTCGGGTGCCGGAAAGGTGAAGGCCGTGCGGCGGCAGGGCGTGAGGCCGATGGGCGCGGCCCCCGCCATCTGGCCCACCACGTCGGCCCAGGCCCCGGCGGCATTGACCACGGTGCGCGCCTGCACGCGGCTGCCATCCTGCAGTTGCACGGTCCACAGGCCATCGGCGCGCGACAGCCCCGTGACCTCGGCGTGGGTGCGCACCGCGCCGCCCCGCTGGCGCAGGCCGCGCAGGTAGCCCTGGTGCAGGCCATGCACGTCGATGTCGGCGGCGCCGGATTCGGCCAGGCCCCCGCCCAGGGCCTCCAGGCGCAGGCAAGGGGCGCGTTCCACCATGTCGGCGGGGCCCAGGCGCTGCAGGCTGGGCGAATGGGTGTGCAGCTCCTGCCAGGTGGCTTCCAGCAGGTCCATCTGGTCGGGCCCGGCGATATAGAGCACGCCGCGCGGCGAGAGGAGGGGGCTGTCGGCAAAACCCGGTGGGGGCTGATCGAGGAAGGCCCGGCTGGCGCGGGTCAGGGCCCGTATCTGCGGTGTGCCGTAGGTCTCCAGGAACAGCGCGGCCGATCGTCCCGTGGTGTGGTAGCCGGGCTGCGACTCGCGTTCCAGCAGCAGCACACGGGCCTGGCTGGCCAGTTGCCAGGCGACGCTGGCCCCGGCCATGCCGGCGCCGATGATGGCGAAGTCAAGCGTTTCCATGGGGAGCCTCCTGAGGTCGTGGGGCGCTGGCTGCTGGTGGCAGTGCGCGCCCGCGTTGCAGAAACATAGCGTATTCCGATGCGGGCACCAACAGCCCGCCCGTGGTCCACACGAGGTGGGTGGCCTGCGCCATGTGGGGCGCAAGCTTTTGTGCCTGCAGCCAGGCGCGGCCTTCGTCGGTGCCGGTCAGCATGCCGGGGCCCGAGAACCCCGCGGCCGCCGATGGCTCGATGCGCAGCCCGGCAGCATCGTGGGCCAGCGCCAGGTGCTGGAACAAAGTCTCGTCCTGCACCGTGTAGATGCCCGAGAGCAGCGGCTGCACCAGCAGCGCGGCCAGCAGCGAGGCCCGGGGCACGGCCAGGCCGTCGGCCTCGGTCTGGTTGGTCAGGCCCCAGTCATACACGCTGGGGTGGTCGTGCGGCCCGGTCAGCATCTGCACCAGAAAACAGGGCGACTGCACCGGCTCGGCAAAGAAGCAGTGCACATGCGGCCCGAACAGCTGGCGCAGGCCCAAGGTGATGCCCGCCGGTGCGCCGCCCACGCCGCAGGGCAGGTAGACAAACAGCGGGTGCGTGGCATCCACCTGCACACCGGCCTGGGCCAGCTGGGCCTGCAGCGCCGGGGCGGCGGCGCTGTAGCCGCGCAGCAGCGAGAGCGAGCGCTCGTCGTCCACAAAATGGCAGAACGGGTCGGCCGCGGCCTGGGCGCGGCCGGCGGCCACCGCCTTTTCGTAGTCGCCCGCGTGCTCCACCACCTCCACGCCGCGCAAGCGCAGGCGCTCTTTCTTCCATTCCTTGGCCTCCAGCGACATGTGCACCACGGCGCGAAAGCCCAGGCGGGACGCCGCCACGCCAATCGACAGGCCCAGGTTGCCCGTGGAGCCCACGGCCACCTGGTGGCGCGCAAACAGCGCCCGCGCGGCGGGCTCTGCCAGGGCGCCGCAGTCGCCCCCCGGCGTCAGCAGGCCGTGCTGCAGCGCCAGCCCTTCGGCAAACTCCAGCACCTCGTGGATGCCGCCGCGCGCCTTGATGGAACCGGCCACCGGCAGGCCGTGGTCGCACTTGACCCACAGGGCGCCGTCCTGCGGGGCCAGCCCCAGGGCATGGCCCAGGGCGGGTGCCGGCACCAGGGGGGATTCGATCACGCCGCCGCTGGCCTGCAGCTCGGGGAACAGCGTGGCCAGCAACCCGGCAAAGCGTGCAAAGCGCTGGTCGGCGGCCTGCATATCCTGCACGCCCACCATCGCCGTGCCCGCCGACAGCTGCGGTGCCACGGCGGCGCTGCGGCCCGGGTTCGTCCACAGGCAGGGCTGTGCGGCGCGCAGGCGGTCTTGCAGGCTGGGGGCAACGGGGGGAAGAAGTGGGCTCATATGCACTTTATATTTGATAGCTGCTGGCGCAATATCTATAAGCGTTGCAGCGCTATTTCATGCCAAACCGTGGGCCCAGCGCCACGCAGCCCAGCGCGGCCACCACGCAGGCCGTGCCCGCCCATTGCCAGGCCGTCACCACCTCGCCCAGCACCAGCAGGCCCGAGGCCAGGCCCACCACGGGCACGCCCAGGCTGAACGGCGCCACGCGGTTGGCCGGGTAGCGTGTGAGCAGCCGCGTCCACAGCCCGTAGCCGATGATGGTGGCGGCCCAGCCCAGGTAGGCGACCGAGCCCCAGGCCACTGCGGGCAGTGCGGCCCAGGTCTGCCAGTGCAGCCACTGGCTGGCGTTGGCGTCGGTGGCGGCCGAGAGGGCGGCAAACGGCAGCACCGGCACCAGGCTGCTCCAGGCCACGAAGGAGAGCGGGTCAAAGCCCGGCGAAGCCTTTTGCGCCAGGCGCGAAATGATGTTGGAGACCGACCACGACGCGGCCGCGCACAAGGTGAGCACGATGCCGATCAGCGTGGCGCCGCCCGCGCCGCCGGTCTGCGGGCCCACGAAGTTCATGCCGAAGCACGCCAGGCCGATGGCGGCCAGCCCCATGCCCAGCAGCAGCGGGCGGTTGGGGGTTTCGCGCAGCGCGGCAAAGGCGAACAGGGCGGTGAAGAACACCTGCGTCTGCATCAGCACGCTGGCCAGCGCGGCCGTCATGCCCAGCTTGAGGGCAAAGAAACCAAAGCTGAACTGCCCCACGCCCTGGAACAGCCCGAACAGCAGCACCCAGCGCCAGTGCAGGCGCGGCGGGCGCACCAGCAGCACCATGGGCAGCGCGGCAAACACATAGCGCACGGCGCCCAGCTGGAATGGCGTGAAGTGGAGCAAACCCCATTTCATGGCGATGAAGTTCAGCCCCCAGATCACCACCACGGCCAGGGCGCTGAACAGATCGACGGCGCCCATGGCGCGGGTGGATGGGGGCATGGGGCGGTGGTACGTCAGGCAGCGCGTGCGGCGTGGATGTGGGTGCGCACCTGCTCGGCCAGCGCCATGTCGCCGGGCGTCTGGGGGCTCCAGGTGTCCACGGGGCGCGGGCGGTCCGCGCCGTCCACCGCCACGTACACCGTCGCGCAGCGCAGCACCTGCTGCAGCGGTTCGCCCGGCAGCGCGCAACGGTAGACCTCGACCGCAATGCCCATGCTGGTGGTGCGTGTGTAGGCCAGCCGGGCCTGCACCTCCACCAGGTCGCCCACCAGGATGGGGCGGGCAAACTGCGCGCCGCTGACCAGGGCCGTCACGCAGGCGCCCTGGGCCCAGCCGGTGGCGCAGGCCAGGCCCGCCTCGTCCACCCAGCGCAGCACCGTGCCGCCGCTGATCTTGCCCGCGGCATGGACGCCGTCGTTGTGGGATGCCATGAAGCGCAGTGTGATGGAGTGCATGGGCCTGTTCCTGGGGGGCCGCGGGGCGGCGTGGTGCTCCATTATGGGGGGTTATCGTAAGCGTACGTTGTTTCTATGAAAATGAGAGCATAAAGCGCTTGTCATATCAGCGCTGGAGCCCTATTTGACCAAATATTTCTGCAGGTAGTGGCCGGTATGGCTGGCCGGGTTGCCGGCCACCTGTTCGGGCGTGCCCTGCGCCACCACGGTGCCGCCCCCGGCGCCGCCCTCGGGGCCCATGTCGATGAGCCAGTCGGCGGTTTTGATGACGTCCAGGTTGTGCTCGATGACGACGATGGTGTTGCCCGCGTCGCGCAGCTGGTGCAGCACCTTGAGCAGCAGGGCGATGTCGGCAAAGTGCAGGCCGGTGGTCGGCTCGTCCAGGATGTAGAGCGTGCGGCCCGTGTCGCGCTTCGATAACTCCTGCGCCAGCTTCACGCGCTGCGCCTCGCCGCCCGAGAGCGTGGTGGCGCTCTGCCCCAGGCGGATGTAGGACAGGCCCACGTCGAGCAGCGTCTGCAGCTTGCGCGCGATGGTGGGCACGTCCTTGAAGAACGCATGCGCGTCCTCCACCGTGAGGTCCAGGATCTGCGCGATGTTCCTGCCCTTCCACAGCACTTCCAGCGTTTCGCGGTTGTAGCGCTGGCCGTGGCAGATGTCGCAGGGCACGTACACGTCGGGCAGGAAGTGCATCTCCACCTTCACCACACCGTCGCCCTGGCAGGCCTCGCAGCGGCCCCCGGCCACGTTGAAGCTGAAGCGGCCCGGGCCGTAGCCGCGCTCCTTGGCGGTGTTCACTTCGGCCATCAGCTCGCGGATCGGCGTGAACAGGCCCGTGTACGTGGCGGGGTTGCTGCGCGGCGTGCGGCCGATGGGCGACTGGTCGACGTTGATGACCTTGTCGAAATACTCGATGCCCTCGATGGTTTCGTGCGCGGCGGGTTCGTCGTGCGCGCGGTAGATCTGGCGCGCTACGGCGGCGTAGAGCGTGTCGTTCACCAGTGTGCTCTTGCCCGAGCCCGAGACGCCCGTCACGCAGGTGAGCAGCCCCACGGGGAAGTCCACGCTCACGTGCTTCAGGTTGTGGCCGCTGGCGCCCACCACGCGCAGCGCCTGCACCGCGCCCTGGCGGGCATGGTGCTCGGCCAGGCGCTCGGCGCGGCGCTTGCTGGCTTCGGTTTCCGGGAAGCGCGACTTGCCCTTGGCCGGTGCAGGGGCGTGCGCCGCGCTGGCCGCCACCGGCAGCCAGGGCGTGCGCCGCACGGGCACGGCAATCGACAGGGTGCCCGCCAGGTACTGGCCGGTGAGCGACGCGGGGTTGCCGCGCACAGCGGCGTAGTCGCCCTGTGCCATGACGCGCCCGCCGTGCACCCCGGCGCCGGGGCCCATGTCGATGATCTGGTCGGCCGCGCGCATCATGTCCTCGTCGTGCTCCACCACGATCACGCTGTTGCCGATGTCCCGCAAATGCTCCAATGTGGCGATGAGGCGGTCGTTGTCGCGCTGGTGCAGGCCGATGCTGGGCTCGTCGAGCACGTACATCACGCCCGTCAGGCCCGAGCCGATCTGGCTGGCCAGGCGGATGCGCTGGGCCTCGCCGCCCGAGAGCGTCTCTGCGCTGCGGTCCAGGCTCAGGTAGTTCAGGCCCACGTCGTTCAGGAACTGCAGCCGCGTGGCGATCTCGCGCACCACCTTGTCGGCAATCTCGGCCTTGGCGCCCGTGAGCTGCAGCTGCCTGAACCAGGTATGCGCGTCGCTGAGCGTGGCGTGGCTCACTTCATAGATGGCGCGGGCCTGCGCGCCCTCGCCCACTTTCACGTGGCGGGCTTCGCGGCGCAGGCGCGCGCCGTGGCATTCGGGGCAGGGCTGGGTGCTGCGCAGCCGTGCCAGATCTTCGCGCACCACCACCGAATCGGTCTCGCGGTAGCGCCGCGCCATGTTGGGCAGGATGCCCTCGAAGGGGTGCTGCTTGACCACGGGCCTGCCCTTGGAGGCGCCGCTGTCGAGGATGTAGCTGAAGGCAATGTCTTCCTCGCCCGAGCCGTGCAGCACGGCCTGCTGCACCGGGGCGGGGAGCGACTCGAAGGGCGCTTCCACATCGAAGCCGTAGTGCCGCGCCAGGCTTTCGAGCATGGCGAAGTAGTAGCCGTTGCGCCGGTCCCAGCCCTTGATGGCGCCGCTGGCCAGGCTCAGGCTGGGGAAGGCCACTACGCGCGCTGCATCGAACACCTCGCGCTGGCCCAGGCCGTCGCAGGCCGGGCAGGCCCCCAGGGGCGAGTTGAACGAGAACAGGCGCGGTTCGAGTTCGCCCAGGGAGTAGCTGCACACCGGACAGGCAAACTTGGCGCTGAACAGGTGCTCTTGCCCCGTGTCCATCTCCAGCGCCAGCACGCGGCCACTGGCGTCCTGGCCACCCACGCGCAGGGCGGCCTCAAAGCTTTCGGCCAGGCGCTGCTGCAGGTCGGCGCGCACCTTCACGCGGTCGATCACCACGTCGATGTTGTGCTTTTCGGTCTTCTTCAGCGCAGGCAGGTCGCCGTGCTCGTAGATCTGGCCATCCACGCGGAAACGCACATACCCCCTGGCCTGCATTTCGGCGAACAGTTCGGTGAACTCGCCCTTCTTCTCGCGCGCCACGGGGGCCAGCAGCATCAGGCGCGTGTCCTCGGGCAGGGCCAGCACGGCGTCCACCATCTGGCTCACGGTCTGCGCGGCCAGCGGCAGGCCGTGGTCGGGGCAGTAGGGCGTGCCCGCGCGGGCGTACAGCAGGCGCAGGTAGTCGTGGATCTCGGTCACCGTGCCCACGGTGGAGCGCGGGTTGTGGCTGGTGGCCTTCTGCTCGATGCTGATCGCGGGCGACAGGCCTTCGATCAGATCGACATCGGGCTTGTCCAGCCGCCCCAGAAACTGGCGCGCATAGGCCGACAGGCTCTCCACATAGCGGCGCTGGCCCTCGGCGTACAAGGTGTCGAACGCCAGGCTGGACTTGCCCGAGCCCGACAGGCCAGTCACCACCACGAGCTGGTTGCGCGGGATGTCCAGGTCGATGTTCTTGAGGTTGTGCGTGCGCGCACCGCGGATGCTGATGCGCGCCTGCTGGCGCAGCACTTCGGCCAGGGGGCGGCCTTGCGCGGGCGCTTCGTCGTCGGGGCGGGTGGAGGGCAAAGGGGTCACGGTGGGCGCGCAGCGCGCAATGAAGGGAACTCTCCATGATAGTCAAAAGGGGACTTGGGGCGTACTCCACCCATCCCGGGCCGGATCGCAGACAATCAGGGTTTTCACCATCGCCGTCCCGCCTGCGGTCGGCGCTGCACTGCGTGCCCGAGTCCACTGTGTCCCCACCTGCCGCTTCTTCCTCCGCCATCCCGGCCAAGGCCGGGCGCGCCAAAGACCCCGCCACCACCATGACCGCGCTGGAGCGCCGCTCCAGTATCAGCCTGGCGCTGATCTTTGCGCTGCGCATGCTGGGCCTGTTTCTCGTGCTGCCGGTGTTTGCGCTCGAGGCGCGCAAATACCCCGGGGGCGACGATCCGGCGCTGGTCGGGCTGGCGATGGGCATCTATGGCCTCACGCAGGCCGTGCTGCAGTTGCCGCTGGGCATGGCGTCGGACCGTTTCGGGCGCAAACGTGTCATCGTGCTGGGCCTGCTGGTGTTCGCGGGCGGCAGCCTGCTGGCGGCGCTGGCCGACAGCGTGACCGGCCTGCTCGTAGGCCGGGCGCTGCAGGGCGCGGGCGCGGTGTCGGCCGCCGTCACCGCCCTGCTGGCAGACCAGACGCGCGACGGCGTGCGCACCAAGTCCATGGCCCTGGTGGGCGGCAGTATCGGCCTGATGTTTGCCGTGGCCCTGGTGGCTGCCCCCTTGCTCACGGCGAAGGTGGGTCTGGCAGGCCTGTTTGGCCTGACCTGCGCGCTGGCGCTGGCCGGTATTGCCGTGGTGCTGTGGTGGGTTCCCCCGGAAACGGGCCACGCCGGACAGGCCCCGCGCGGCGGTCTGGCCGAAGTGTTCAGAAACCCCGATCTGCTGCGCCTGAACCTGGGCGTTTTCACCCTGCACACCGTGCAGCTCTCGATGTGGGTCGCAGTACCTGCCATGCTGGTACAGGCGGGTCTGGCCCGCGCCGACCACTGGCAGGTGTATCTGCCAGCCGTGGTGCTGTCCTTCGTGGCCATGGGCGGGCTGTTTGCCCTGGAACGGCGCGGTCATCTGCGCGGCGCCCTGCTGGGTGCCATGGCCCTCATCCTGCTCGTGCAAGGGGGCCTGGGGCTGTTGGCGGCCAGTGGCGGCACGCCCACGTTGTGGCTGCTGGGCTTGCTGCTGTTCGTGTTCTTCTGTGGTTTCAATGCGCTGGAGGCCAGCCAGCCCAGCCTGGTCTCGCGCATGGCCCCGCCCCAGGTGCGCGGCGCGGCGCTGGGCACCTACAACACCCTGCAGTCACTGGGCCTGTTTGCGGGCGGCGCCCTGGGCGGCGCCCTGGTCAAGTGGGCCGATGTGCCCACCCTGTTTGCCGTGACCGGGGGGCTGTGCACGGTGTGGCTGGTACTGGGCTGGGGCCTGCATCCGGTGCCCCGGCAGGGCAGCAGCGGCGGGCATTGATTGCTCAAGGCGGCGGCGGATCGGGCGGTGGCGGCGCAGTCACCCCGGCCACCATGTACAAGGCCAGGGTTTCATAGAGCGGGCGTGCCAGCATGCGCGAAACCAGGCTGGCCAGCATGGCCGAGGCCATCAGGCTGAGCACCATGGCGTGGCCGTCCACCATTTCCATCACGATGATGAAGGCCGTCAGCGGCGCCTGCGTGACCGCCGCCAGAAAGGCAGCCATGCCCATGGCGATGAGCGCCGGGGCAATGTCCGCCCCCGCCAGCAGCGACACGTTGTGCCCCACCCCTGCGCCAATGGAAAGCGAGGGGGCAAAGATACCGCCCGGCACGCCACACCAGGCGGCCAGCCAGGTGGCAATGAACTTGAGCGTGACGTAGAACGACGGCACATCGGCGTGGCCTTCCAGCATGTGCTTGACCGCCTCGGAGCCCGCGCCAAAGGTGGCGCCCCCCGTCACCAGGCCGATCACCGCAATGGCCAGCCCGCCGCCTGCCGCAAAGCGCACCGGAAAACGTGCGCGCAGGCGGTTCATGCGCTCGGGTGATCCCGTGAGTGACGCCGCCATGAGCTTGGCAAACAGCCCGCCCAGCACGCCGCAGGTGAACACCACCATCAGGCCGGGCAGCAGCGCGTCCCACCCCAGGCGCGTCACCTGGATCACACCGAAATAGCTCCGGTTGCCAAAGGCGGACACTCCCATCAGGCCGGCCAGAACAATGGCGGTGATGATCAGGCCGCTGCTGCGCGACTCGAGCTTGCGCGAGAGCTCTTCGATGGCAAACACCACCCCCGCCAGGGGCGCATTGAAGGCCGCCGCAATCCCCGCCGCGCCACCGGCCACCAGCAGGCCGTGGCCCGTGATGCCCGAATGCGGCCCGAGCCAGCGGCGCGCATGCTGCATCACACCGGCAGCCACCTGCACCGAGGGCCCCTCGCGCCCGATCGACAGGCCCGCCAGAAAGCCCGCCCCGCCCAGCACGATCTTGGCCACCGTCAGGCGCAGCGAGACAAAACGGCTGCGCTGCGTGTCGTCCACCGCCGGGTCCAGAGCGGCCATGACCTGTGGAATGCCCGATCCCGCAGCACTGGGCGCAAAGCGGCGCGTGGCCCAGACGATGGCCGCCGTGCAGGCCGGTGTCCACACCAGCACCGCCCAGCCACCCTGCCAGTGCAGGATGCGCTCAAACTGCGCAAAAGCCCAGTTGGCCAGCAGGGTGAATGCCACCACGCTCAGGCCCGCGGCAATGGCATAGGCCAGCACGATGCTGCGGTCCACCCACAACCGGCCGTTTGCCAGTTCGTTCTGGAGGTTCTTGAGGAAGTCGGGTTGGCGGTGCATGGGCGGCTCAGACAATGGGGCTACAGGGAGCAGCCTTTTTCATTGTGGCACGCATGTGCAGCAGAGGCCGGATGGGGCACAATTGCGCGCTTGAACCCGCGTTTTCGCACTGGCCGTAGTGCCGTTTCTTTTTCTTCATTCTCTACAGGCCCCA
>JAMLIQ010000140.1 GCA_023954095.1 Burkholderiaceae bacterium
CCCGCGCGGCAAGGGCAAGAAGGACGGCCGTCTGCACCAGGCCACGCCCGTGTGGCTGCTGCGCACGCTGCTGCAGGCGCTGCAGGCGCGCAACCGGCTCGACACCGCGCTGGTCGATGACCTGGTGCTGGGTTGCGTCACACCCGTGGGCGAGCAGGGCGCCGACATTGCCCGCACCGCCGTGCTGGACGCGGGCTGGGCACAAACCGTGGCGGGCGTGACGCAGTCGCGCTTCTGTGCCTCGGGCCTGGAGTCCGTCAACCTGGCCACTGCCAAGATCATGTCGGGCATGGAAGACATGGTCGTCGCGGGCGGCGTGGAGTCCATGAGCCGCTGGGCCATGGGCAGCGACGGCGGCGCCTGGGTCATGGACCCGCGCGTCAACAGCGGCACGGCCTTCATCCCGCAGGGCATCAGCGCGGACCTGATCGCCACGCTGGAAGGCTTTGGCCGCCAGGATCTGGACGCCTTCGCCGCCGAGTCGCACCGCCGCGCCGCGCAGGCCCAGGCGGAAGGGCGCTTTGCGCGCTCCATCGTGCCGGTCAGGGACATCAATGGCATGGTGATGCTGGACCGTGACGAGACCGTGCGCCCCGGCACCTCGGTGGAGTCGCTGGCCAAACTCAACCCCTCGTTCGAGATGATGGGCAGCATGGGCTTTGACACCACGGCGCTGGACAAGTACACCACCATCGAGAAAATCCACCACCACCACCACGCGGGCAACTCCTCGGGTATCGTCGATGGCGCGGCGCTGATGCTGCTCGGCAGCAAGGCGGCGGGCGAGAAGGCCGGCCTCAAGCCGCGCGCCAAGGTGCGCATGTGCGCCGTCATCGGTTCCGAGCCGACCATCATGCTGACCGGCCCCACGCCCGCTGTGCGCAAGGCCCTGGCCAAGGCGGGCATGGCGGTGTCGGACATCGACCTGTGGGAGGTGAACGAAGCCTTCGCCACCGTGCCCATGAAGACGGCGCGCGACCTGGGCGTGCAGCTGGACCGCGTGAACGTCAACGGCGGCGCCATTGCCATGGGCCACCCGCTGGGCGCCACGGGCGCCATCATTCTGGGCACGGCGCTGGACGAGCTGGAGCGCACCGGCCAATCCACGGCCCTGGCCACCCTGTGCGTCGGTGCCGGCATGGGCATCGCCACCATCATCGAACGCGTTTGAACGAGGCGAACCCATGACACAGCAAGATTCCGTCACTTTCGAAGTGGACGCCAGCGGCGTCGGTCTGGTCACTTTCGACCAGCCCGGCCGCGCCATGAACGTGCTCACGCCCGAACTGCTGGGCCGCTTTGCCACGCTGCTCGATCGCCTGGAGCAGGAAGAGGGCCTCAAGGGCCTGGTGCTCACCTCGGGCAAGTCCAGCTTCATCGCGGGCGCCGATATCGACCAGCTGAGCCAGATCACCACGGTGGAGCAGGCCTTCCAGTTGGGCGAGGAGCTCAAGGCCCTGTTGCGCCGCATGGAAAAATGCGGCAAGCCCGTGGTAGCAGCCCTCAACGGCACCACGCTGGGCGGCGGCCTGGAACTGGCGCTGGCCTGCCACGCCCGCTTTGCCATCGACGACCCCAAGGCCAAGATCGGCCTGCCCGAGGTCAAGCTGGGCCTGCTGCCCGGCGCCGGTGGCACGCAGCGCCTGCCGCGCCTCATCGGCATCCAGAAGAGCTTTGAACTCATCACCCAGGGCACGGAGCTGAGCCCCGCCAAGGCCAAGGGCCTGGGCATCGTCAACGACCTGGCCGCCACGCGCGAGGAACTGCTGCAAAAGGC
This sequence comes from Burkholderiaceae bacterium, assembly GCA_023954095.1. Classification (GTDB taxonomy): domain Bacteria; phylum Pseudomonadota; class Gammaproteobacteria; order Burkholderiales; family Burkholderiaceae_C; genus Simplicispira. The sequence continues at coordinate 1,778 of JAMLIQ010000140.1, forward strand.
GCGTAACTGGTGCCTGGCCAACCCCAAGCCCGTGCAGCCCTGGGACGCCAAGGGCTTTCGCATCCCCGGCGGCGACAGCAAGAGCCCGTCCGTGGTGCAGATGCTGGCCATCGCGCCCTCCATGGCCAACGCCAAGGCCCATGGCAACTACCCGGCCATCACCCACATCATGAGCTGCCTGTTCGAGGGCTGCCTGCTCGACATCGACAACGCGCTGCAGGTCGAGTCGCGCTACTTCGCGGCCTGCATCGTCTCGCAGGTCAGCAAGAACATGATCGGCACGCTGTGGTACCAGCTCAATGCCATCAAGAAGGGCCAGTCGCGCCCCGCCAGCCAGCCACAGGGCAAGGTGAAAAAGGTCGGCATCCTGGGCGCGGGCATGATGGGCGCGGGCATTGCCTATGTGTCGGCCAAGGCTGGTATCGACGTGGTGCTGCTCGACACCACGCAAGAGAACGCCGACAAGGGCAAGGCCTACTCGCAAGGCCTGCTGGACAAGGCCCTGTCGCGCGGCAAGACCACACAGGAGAAGCGCGATGCGCTGCTGGCAAGCATCCAGCCGACCACGCGCTACGAAGACCTGCAGGGCTGCGACCTGGTGGTCGAGGCCGTGTTCGAGGACCGTGCCATCAAGGCCAACTGCACCCAACTGGCCGAGGCCGTGATCGGCGAGGACGCGGTGTTTGCCTCCAACACCTCCACGCTGCCCATTACGGGCCTGGCCCAGGTGAGCCGCCGCCCTGCGCACTTCATCGGCCTGCATTTCTTCTCGCCCGTGGACAAGATGCCGCTGGTCGAGATCATCGTGGGCGAGAAGACGTCGGACGCCACGCTGGCACGCGGTTTCGACTACGTGCTGCAGATCGGCAAGACGCCCATCGTGGTCAACGACAGCCGGGGCTTCTACACCTCGCGCGTGTTCGCCACCTACGTGATGGAGGGCATCGCCATGCTGGCCGAGGGGGTGCACCCGCGCTCCATCGAGGTGGCGGGCGTCAAGGCCGGCATGCCCATGCCGCCGCTGGCCCTGCAGGACGAGGTGTCGCTGAGCTTGTCGCTGCACGTGAGCGACCAGACGCGCCGCGACCTGGAGGCCGAAGGCAAGAGCTACCCCACGCACCCTGGCGAGGCGGTGCTGCGCAAGCTGTGCGCCGGGATGGGCCGCGTCGGTAAGAAGGCCGACAAGGGCTTTTACGACTACCAGGGCAAGGAAAAGACCCTGTGGCCGGAGCTGACCACCCTGTACCCGCCGCGCGCCGACCAGCCCACGCAGCAGGAGCTGGTGGACCGGCTGATGTTCATCCAGGCCAACGAGGCCGCGCGCTGCTTCGAGGAAAACGTGGTGCGCTCGGTGGCCGACGCCAACATCGGCTCCATCTTCGGCTGGGGCTTCGCGCCGCACCAGGGTGGCGCGCTGCAGTTCATCAACGCCATGGGCGTCCAGCGCTTCGTAGCGCGCTCGCGTGAACTGGCGCGGCAGCATGGCGCGCGCTTCGAGCCCGCGGCCATTCTGGTCCAGATGGCGCAGGAAAACGCGAGGTTCCAGGATGCGTGATCCCGCCCTCGCCAGCGTGTATGTGGATTACTTCAACGAAACGCATGGCATGGTGCGCGACACCATGCGCCGCTTCGTCAACGAGGCCGTCAAGCCGCACATCGACGCATGGGAAGAGGCGGGTGGTTTCCCGCGCGAGGTGCACCAGCAGGCCGGCAGCCTGGGCCTGCTGGGCATAGGCCACCCCACCGAGTTCGGCGGCTCGGGCGAGCAGGACGTGTTCCTGAAGGTAGCCGCCAGCGAGGAACTGATGCGCAGCGGCTCGGGTGGCTTCGTCGCCAGCCTGGGCTCGCTGGACATCGGCCTGCCGCCGGTCTGGCGCACGGGTTCGGACGAGCTCAAGCAGCGCATCGTGCCGCAGGTGCTCGCGGGCGAGAAGATCATCGCCCTGGCCATCACCGAGCCCAGCGGCGGCTCGGACGTGGCCAACCTCAAGACCCGCGCGGTGCGCGACGGCGACCACTACGTGGTCAACGGCTCCAAGACGTTCATCACCTCGGGCGCGCGCGCCGACTACTACACCGTGGCCGTGCGCACGGGCGAGGCGGGCTTTGGCGGTGTCTCGCTGCTGCTCATCGAGAAGGGCACGCCCGGCTTCACCGTGGGGCGCAATCTCAAGAAGATGGGCTGGTGGGCGTCCGATACAGCCGAGCTGTTCTTCCAGGACTGCCGCGTGCCGGCGGAAAACCTGTTGGGGCCGGAGAACTCGGGCTTCTTCACCATCATGGCCAACTTCCAGGCCGAGCGCCTGAGCCTCGCCATCATGGCGACCATGACGGCGCAGCTCGCGCTGGAGCAATGCCTGGCCTACGTGAAGGAGCGCACCACCTTCGGCAAGCCGCTGTCCAAACACCAGGTCATCCGCCACAAGCTGGCCGAGATGGCCACCCAGGTGAACGTGGCGCGCGAATACACCTACCGCTGCGCCGCGCGCATGCAGGCGGGCGAGTCGGCGATTGCT
>JAMLIQ010000141.1 GCA_023954095.1 Burkholderiaceae bacterium
GGGAGGATTTTCAGGCGAAATAGGGCTTTTGCGCTGGTGTGGGTTGCGGCGCCAGCTACTCTTTTTGATTCATCGCAGAGTAACCCGATGAAGGGGCCGTCCGACCACGGTTGTCATAATCAACGGCTTTTGCCCGGCGCGGTTGGGCAGGCCGTGGGACATGAAGGAGCCTAGTGACTGAACGATTGAGAGCCGACACGGCGGTGGGTCCCCTGTTGTGGCGATTGTCCACGCTGCTGCTGGGCGCAGGAATGCTGGTGCTGGGTTTGGGCCTGCTGTTTTCCGTGCTGGGCCTGCGCGCGGGGATGGAGCAGTTCTCCAGTATCACCTTGGGGCTGGTGACCTCGGCCTATTTTGTGGGCTTTGTGGCAGGCACGTTTGCCTGCCCGGTGGTGATCCGCAAGGTGGGGCATATCCGGGCGTTTGCCGCCATGGCTTCGCTGGCTTCCACGATGCCGATCCTGCACGCCTTCTGGATCGACCCCTGGTTCTGGGGCTTGCTGCGCCTGGTCACCGGGATGTGCATGGTCGGCCTGTTCATCGCCATCGAGAGCTGGCTCAACACCCTCGCACCCAACGCGTTGCGCGGGCGGCTGTTTGCCGTGTACATGGCCATCAATTTTGTGGCCATGGCGCTGGGCCAGTGGCTGGTGCTGGTCGGTGGGGGCCTGGGGTTCGTGCCGTTTGCCCTGGTGTCGGTGATGTTTTCGTTTGCATTGCTGCCCATCACCATGACCGAGGTGGATGAGCCGGAGCCTGTGGAGGCGCCCCGGTTCAGCCTGCGCAATCTGTATGAAGCCTCACCCATGGGCATGGCGGCCGCGCTGGCCTCGGGGCTGCTGACGGGTGCGTTCTACGGCATGAGCGCGGTGTTCGGCAAATCCGTGGGTTTCTCCGATGCCGGGGTGGCCAGCTTCATGGCCACCGCCATTCTGGGCGGCGCTGCACTGCAGTGGCCCGTGGGCCACTTCTCGGACAGCCACGACCGGCGCGTGGTGCTGCTGTGGGTGTGCGTTCTGGGCGCGTTCGTGAGCGCCGTGGGGTATCTTCTGGCCGAAAATGCGGTGGACGCGCTGCTGCCGCTGGCGCTGCTGTTTGGCGGATTGATCTTCTCCATCTACGGCCTGTGCGTGGCGCACGTGAACGATGTGATCGATTCGTCGCGGCTGGTCGAATTTACCGGCGGTCTGCTGCTGATCCACGGTGTGGGGGCGGCCGTCGGGCCGATTCTGGCAGGCGCGGTGATGGATGTGGCCGGGCCGTCGAGCCTGATGCTGTTCTATGCCGCCGTGCTGGCCGCGCTGGCGCTGTATTCGTTCCAGCGCCTCAAGGCTGCGCCGCCGGTGCCGACCGCGCAGAAGGCGGATTTTGTGGCCATGGGCGCTGGCTCGCAGGCCGTGCTGCAGATGGATCCCCGGGGCCCGGCCGAGGATGGCGGGGCGGGCTCGGCGGAGCAGGAACCGGTACCGCCGCTGTGAAGGGATAACAGCTGGTCAGCCTGGGGGAGGTTCCAGTCCCTCCCAGCGCTTGTGGAGCGCATGCGCAACGCCCAGCAAATCCAGCACACGCGCCACGCTGGCATCCACGATGTCGGACACGGTCTGCGGGTGCATATAGAACGCGGGCACGGGCGGGCAGACGATGGCGCCCATCTCGGTCACGCTGACCATGTTGCGCAGATGGCCCAGGTGCAGCGGCGTCTCGCGCGCCATCAGCACCAGGCGGCGGCGCTCCTTGAGCACCACGTCGGCGGCGCGGGTGAGCAGGTTGTCCGACAGACTGTGCGCTACCGAGGCCAGCGTGCGCATGGAGCACGGCGCCACCACCATGCCCGCGCACTGGAACGAGCCGCTGGCAATGCTGGCCCCCACGTTGCGGGCGTCGTGCGCCTGGTGCGCCAGCGCCTCGACGGCGGGGCGCTCCAGGCCCAGCTCATGGCGCAGGGTGCGCCAGCCGGCGTCGGACACCACCAGGTGGGACTCGGCGCCGGGGCATTCGCGCAGCACCTGCAGCAGGCGCACCCCATAGATGGCGCCGCTGGCGCCCGAGATGCCGACGATGATGCGCTGGGGCGCCCCGGCAGGGGCGGCAGTCGTGTTCATGCGACGCGCAAGGCAGAAGTGTCGGTTGCCGGGAGGGCTGCCGGGCCGCCGAGCGGATGCGCCAGCAGGTCGGCCTTCACCTGCTCCAGCACGGTGCCGGCCTGTGCGGGGTCAAAGTCTTCATGGCGGCGCTTCTTGACGCCGTATTGCTGCAATTGGTAGTGCCGGTCGGCGGTGATGCCATGGCGCGAGAGGCAGCCCTGCACGCAGTTGAGCGGGCAGCCGTCCAGCGCAATGATGGGGCGGCCCGAGCGTGCGGTGCGCACCAGGCTGGGCACGTCCCCGCCGACACCGGCTATGCACGACATCTCGGCCACACCCGCGCGGTCCAGGCGCAGGGCGACGTGGTTGGCCAGCTGCGCGGCGCTCGAACACCCGGAGCAGGAATAGACCAGGGGACGGGGGTCGGCGGTGCTGCTCATGGCTGGGCGCCGGGAACGAACGGGTCGGCCGGGCGCGCGCCGGGACGCAGCTTTGCCAGGCGCGCGAGCACCTGGCGCGGCGCCCATTGCTGCAGGTCGAGCACGGGCAGTTCCAGCGCGTCGAGCGTGTTCTTCACCACCAGGCCGAGTTCGGTGTCGCCTTCCATGACCAGGCGGCGGTTGAAGAACAGCGTGTCCGGGTCTTGCTGGCGCTGGGCCAGCAGCAGAAAGTCGTGTGCGGAGGCAGCGATGCACAGGTCGGTTTCCGCATGGCGCGCGCGGGGTGCAAAGGCGGCGCCGGTCCAGGTGAAGTCGAACGTCACGCGGGCGTCACGCACCTGGATGCGCAGGCGCTTGCCGCGCAGCAGGTCGCCCACATCGCGTGGCAGCTGGCGCGCCACGCCCACGTTGAGTGCGGTGACCAGCAGCAGCGAACCCGGGTACGCGGGCAGCCGCCCGGTGAGTGCTGCCAGGGGTGTCGGCAGGGTGAAGGGGGTGGGGGCGTTCATGGCAGTCCTTGTGGGTGGCGTTGCTGTATCAAATTTGATAGCTGGTTCCGCTTATCCAGTATGCGTTGGATACATTTTTACTGATATTCTGAAAGGTGTCCGATGCGTGTCAGGCCGTGGTCAGCGCTGACGTGTCCACCAGGTCCAGGCCTGGTTGTCCGTGCCAGTAGCCGTTGCAGCTCTGGTCGGGCACCAGGGGCTGGAGTTGCGCGCGGGCATCGTTTGGCGCCAGCGCGCCCCGGCGCACGGCGTCGAACAGGGCAAGGATCTCGCCTGTGTGCTGCGCCTGTGGGCTGATGCGCGCCACGGCGACGCCCATTCTCTGCATGCGCGGCAGTTCGTCGATCAGGTTGTGCACGCGCGCCGATTGCGTCTGGATGCCGTTGAGCACCAGAAAATCTTCGCTCTCGCGCGTCTTGAGCATCAGGCCGTCAGGGTGGTCCATGCAGCTGAACTGGCAGTCATCCTTGGGCAGGTTGCGCTGGCGTGCCGTAAAGCACCGCGCCGAGAAGGCCAGCGGCATGCGGCCATAGGCAAACACTTCGGTTTGCAAGTCCTTCGGGCCGTCCTGGATGAGGGCGGAAAGGTCCTGGTGCTTCAACTCCAGCGGCGCCACCCAGCGCGTGGCGCCGAGGGATGCCAGCCAGGTGAGCGAGGGCTGGTTGTAGATGTTCAGGTGCAGGCCGCCGACGAAGGGGCGCTGGCCCGCCAGGCGCTGCACCGCGCCCATGTCGTTGGCCTCAATGAGGTAATCCGGGTTGGCGGTGACCTTGTGCATGGCACTCACCTCGACGCCCGATTCGAGCAGCACCTGCGTGGACAGCACGGCCTCCTTGCCCGAGTCGCGCATCAGGTCGGCAATGTCGATCCAGTCGGAAAAGCGCAGCTCGTGGCGCCGCGAGCACACGGTCTCGCCCAGGTAGACGATGTCCACGGGCGAAGCCGCAATGGCCTCGTAGAAATCAAAAATGGTCTGGCGCGGCCAGTAGTACTGCAGCGCGCCGAGGGAGAGCTTCAAACGGGACATGGTTCTTACTTCCAGGGGCGGTGGTAGGCGCCCAGGGTGTGCTGCTGGCCCTCTGCGACCTGGTCCAGGCTGGCCATCCAGGTGGTCTTGGGGGCGTAGCGCAAG
>JAMLIQ010000142.1 GCA_023954095.1 Burkholderiaceae bacterium
CTGTGGCTGCTGCAGCACCTGGGACCGGCCAGTGAGCAGGTGCAACACCTCATGACCACCACCCTGGGCGCGGCCCTGCTGCTCACCGCGGCCGCCATGCTCTACAAGGTGGTGGCGTTCTCGGCCCAGCGCCAGGCCGCCGAAATGGCCGCACGCCGGGGCAGCGGCGCAGCCGCCACGCAGCCGCGCCACTGGAGCCTGCCGGTGTTGCTGGGCGCGGTCATCGGCACGCTGGTCACCTTTACCTCGGTCGGTGCGGGGGCCATTGGCGTCACGGTGCTGCTGCTGGTCTTCCCGCACCTGCCGCTGCCGCGCATCATTGCCGCCGACATTGCCTATGCCGTGCCGCTGACGTTGGTGGCCGGCCTGGGCCACGCCTCGCTGGGCTCGGTGGACTGGGCCCTGCTGGCGCAGCTGCTGGCCGGTTCGCTGCCGGGTATCTGGCTGGGCTCGCGCCTCGTATCCCGTACCCCGGAGCGGCTGATCCGCTCTGCCCTCTCGCTGCTGCTCGCCTGGGCGGGCGCCAAGCTGGTTTTGATTTAAGAGGCTCGTTGCCCCATGTACCAATACACTGACTTCGACAAACAATTCGTAAAGCAGCGCGCCGAGCAGTTCCGCGACCAGCTCGAGCGCTGGGAGCGCGGCGAGCTGACCGACGAACAGCTTCTGCCGCTGCGCCTGCAAAACGGCTGGTACATCCAGCGCTACGCCCCCATGGCGCGCATTGCCGTGCCCTATGGCGAAATCAGCAGCACGCAGCTGCGCACGCTGGCCCACATTGCGCGCGAATACGACCGGCCCACACCCGAGCTGCTGGAAGAGGCCCAGGCCACGCAGAACGCCTTGCAAGACGCCCAGCCCGGCGCCACGCTGCCCGCGCCGCCGCTGCGCTACGGCTACGGCCACTTCACCACGCGCACCAACTGCCAGTTCAACTGGATTCCGCTCAACCGTGCCGCCGACGTGATGGACCTGCTGGCCAGCGTGGGCATGCACGGCATTCAGACGAGCGGCAACGACATCCGCAACATCACCTGCGACGCACTCGAAGGCATTGCCGAGGACGGCATCGTCGACACCCGCCCGTTTGCCGAAATCACGCGCCAGTGGAGCTCGCTGCACCCCGAGTTCACCTACCTGCCGCGCAAGTTCAAGATTGCCTTCAACGGCGCCGAGGAAGACCGCGCCGCCATCGGCTGGTACGACATCGGCCTGCAGGCGCGCCGGGCCGACGACGGCACCGTGGGCTTCACGATGAAGGTGGGCGGCGGCATGGGCCGCACGCCCATCATCGGCAGCGTGGTGCGCGAATTTCTGCCCTGGGACCAGCTGCTCAACTACATCGAAGCCGTGGTACGCACCTACAACAGCTACGGTCGGCGCGACAACAAGTGGAAAGCGCGCATCAAGATCCTGGTCAAGAGCGAGGGCCAGAAATTCATCGACGCGGTCGAGCAGGAATACCAAGCCATCATCGAGCAGGACGGTGCGCCGCACACCATCACGCAGGCCGAGCTGGACCGCGTGAGCAGCCATTTCGTGGTGCCCGCGCTCAAGCCCGCCAACCTGCCGTCCAAGGTCAGCGTGCAAGGCCAGCTCTACCAGCGCTGGCTGCAGCAAAACGTGCGCGGGCACAAGCTGCCCGGTCTCAAGACCGTCACCTTGTCCTTCAAGCGCCCGGGGTTCAACACCGGGGATGCCGATGCAGACACCCTGGACGCCCTGGCGCAGCTGGCCGAGCAGTTCAGCGCGGCCGAGGCGCGCCTGACGCACGAACAGAACCTGCTTCTGCCCTGGGTGCACGAGAGCGACCTGCCCGCGCTGTACGAGGCAGCCCGCGCTCTCGGCCTGGCGCAGCCCAACATCGGCCTGCTGACCGACATGATCATCTGCCCCGGCGGCGACTTCTGCTCGCTGGCCAACGCCCGCTCGCTGCACATTGGCGCCGCCGTGACCGAGCGCTACCAGGACCTGGACGAGCTGTTTGACCTGGGCCCGATCGACCTGCACATGAGCGGCTGCATCAACTCCTGCGGCCACCACCACAGCGGCCACATCGGCATCCTGGGCGTCGACAAGGACGGCAAGGAGTGGTACCAGATCACGCTGGGCGGCTCCGACGGCACGGCGCTGTCGGGCCCGGCGATTGGCGGCAAGGTGGTGGGCCCATCCTTCACCGCCGCCGAAGTGCCGGACGTGATCGAAGCCCTGCTCGCCACCTTCCGCGAACTGCGCAAGCCCGGCGAATTCTTTATCGACGCCTTGCGCCGCATCGGCCACGACCCATTCAAGCAGGCGGCCAACAGCGCGCGCCGTCCCAAGGCCGACCAGGAAGCCCTGGCAGAACAAGACTGAGAGCGATTGAAAACTATGAAAATAATAGCTGCAAGCGCAATAACTACGGGCGCTGAAGACCAAAAAACCTTGCAAATTACCAACGACGCGGAACTGGCCGAACTGGTGGCCAGCGGCGCACTCGAAGACGTGCAGCGCGTGGAGCTGCAGTTCCCCAAGTTCACCGACGGCCGCGCCTACAGCCAGGCCCTGCTGCTGCGCCGGCGCTACCGGTTCAAAGGCGACATCCGCGCCACGGGCGACGTGCTGATCGACCAGCTGGTGCACATGCACCGCAGCGGCTTCACCAGCGCCGTGCTGGCCGAAGGCGTGGATGCCGCTGCCGCCGAGCGCCAGTTCGCACGCTTTGGCGCCTTCTACCAGGGCGATGTGCACGAACCCCGCCCCCTGTTTGCCCGGGAGGCCGCATGAACCAGGCCGCCGCGCTCAATCTTGCGCAGGTCAACGCCGAACTCGGCCGCGACGCCAGCGCCCTGGTCGCCTGGGCCCTGGGCCTGGGCCGGCCGTCCATCGTCACCACCAACTTCCGCCCGTTCGAGGCGGTGATCCTGCACCTGGTCACCCGTGTGCGGCCTGATGTGCCGGTGGTGTGGATGGACAACGGCTACAGCACCGAGGCCACCTACCGCTTTGCGGACGAAGTGACCCGGCAGTTGGGCCTGAATCTGCACATCTACCTGCCGCGCCGCTCGCGCGCGCACCGCGAGGCGGTGGACGGCCCCACGCCTGCGCTCGACGACCCGCGCCACGCCGCCTTCACCGAAGAGGTCAAGCTCGAACCCTTTGCCCGCGCCCTGCGCGAGACCGCGCCCAAGGTGTGGTTCACCGCGCTGCGCGCCACCGACACCGCCGTGCGCGCGCAGATGGAGCCCGTCAGCATCAACCCCGACGGACTCATCAAGGTCGCGCCGCTGCTGCACTGGTCCTCCAAAGACCTGCACGAATACTGCAAGGCCCACGGCCTGCCCAACAACTTTGACTACGTGGACCCGACCAAGGGTGAAGACAACCGCGAATGCGGCCTGCACCTCGCCCACTGAACCCACTGCCCGCATCCCACCATGAACGCCCGCATAGACACCTCCACGCTGAGCCACCTCAGCAACCGCCACCTCGATGCGCTGGAAGAGGAAACCATCTTCATCCTGCGCGAAGTGGCCGCCGCCTTCGAGCGCCCCGCCCTGCTGTTCTCGGGCGGCAAGGATTCGCTGGTCATGCTCAAGTGCGCCGAGAAGGCCTTCGGCGTGGGCCGCATCCCCTACCCGCTGCTGATGATCGACACGGGCCACAACTTCCATGAGGTGACGGACTTCCGCGACTTCCGCGCCAAGGAGCTGGGCGCCGAGCTCATCGTGCGCAGCGTCGAGGACTCCATGGCGCGCGGCACCGTGCGCCTGGCGCACCCCGGCGAGAGCCGCAACGTGCACCAGTCGGTCACGCTGCTGGAAGCCATCGAGGAATTCCGCTTCGACGCGCTGATCGGCGGCGCCCGCCGCGACGAGGAAAAGGCACGCGCCAAGGAGCGCATCTTCAGCCACCGCGACAGCTTCGGCCAGTGGCAGCCCAAGGCCCAGCGCCCCGAGCTGTGGACGCTGTTCAACCACCGCCTGCAGCCCGGCGAGCACTTCCGCGTGTTCCCCATCAGCAACTGGACCGAGCTGGACGTGTGGCAGTACATCGACCGCGAG
>JAMLIQ010000143.1 GCA_023954095.1 Burkholderiaceae bacterium
ACGGGCGGCGGCAGCGGCATTGGCCGCTGCACCGCACACGAGCTGGCCTCGCTGGGCGCGCGCGTCGTCATCAGCGGGCGCACCGCCGAAAAACTGGACCGTGTCGCCCAGGAGATCCGCGAGGACGGCGGCCAGTGCGACACCCAGGCCTTCGACATCCGTGACGAAGATGCCGTGAAAGCCGCCGTGGCCGAGGTGGTGGCGCGCGTCGGCCGCATCGACGGTCTGGTCAACAACGCAGGCGGCCAATTCCCGGCACCGCTGCAGGCCATCAGCAAGCGCGGCTTCGAAGCGGTGGTCAGCAACAACCTCACAGGCGGCTTTTTGATGATGCGCGAGGTCTTCCTGCAAAGCATGCAGGAGCACGGCGGCTCAGTCGTCAACATGACGGCAGATTTCCGCAATGGCATGCCCGGTATGGGCCACTCGGGCGCGGCACGTGCGGGCATGAGCAACCTGACCATGAGTGCGGCGTTCGAGTGGGCCCAGGCAGGCGTGCGGGTGAACGCCGTGGCGCCCGGCTGGGTCGCCTCATCGGGCATGGACAGCTACGGCGGCGCAGTACGCGCCATGATCCCCAAGCTGCGCCAGCACGTACCCATGCGGCGCCTGGCGACCGAAGCCGAAATCAGCGCGGCGATTGTCTTTCTGCTCAGTCCTGGCGCCGCCTTCATCAGCGGGGTCACGCTGCAGATCGACGGCGCGGCTTCGCTCGGCAGCCCGGTCTTCCCCACCATGGAACACGACCGCTGCGCGCCCTTCGAAGGCTTTCATCGAGCCCAGACGCCGGAGGTGCTGGCCCCATGACAGCCCTGCGCTCCCTCATCGACACGCGCAGCGACGCCTTTCGCCGCAATGCCGAGCGCATGGCCGAACGGCTGGCGCAGGTGCAGGCCCTGCAGGGCCAGGTGGTGGCGGAGTCCGCCTCCAAGCAAGCCAAGTTCGAGCAAAAAGGCCAGCTGCTGCCGCGCGAGCGCGTGGCGCGCCTGCTCGACCGGGGCAGCAGCTTCCTGGAACTCAGCGCCCTGGCGGGCCTGGGCATGCACGACGACGACGGCAAGAAGGCCGTGCTCGGCGGCGGCTCCATCGTGGGCATCGGCCAGGTGGCAGGCAAGCGCGTGCTGATTTCGGCCAGCGACAGCGCCGTCAAGGGCGGCACCGTGGCGCCCATGGGCCTGAAGAAAGGCCTGCGCGCCCAGGCCATCGCGCTGCAGAACAAGCTGCCGCTGGTGTCGCTGGTCGAATCGGGCGGCGCCAACCTGATGTACCAGGCTGACATCTTCGTGGACGGCGGGCGCAGCTTTGCCAACCAGGCGCGCCTGTCGGCCGCGGGCATTCCGCAGATCGCCGTGGTGCACGGTTCGTCCACGGCGGGCGGGGCCTACCTGCCCGGCCTGTCGGACTATGTGGTGCTGGTCAAGGACCGCTCCAGCATCTACCTGGCCGGCCCGCCGCTGGTGAAGGCCGCCATTGGCGAAGACACCACCGACGACGAACTGGGCGGCAGCGACCTGCACGCCCGCGTGACCGGCCTGGGCGAATACCTGGCCGAGAACGACGCGCACGCCATCGCCATCGCCCGCGACCTGATGGACCACCTGCCCTGGGACGAGGCTGCGGGCCAGGACGCCAGCGTGCGTGCGCCGCTGTACGACGCCGAGGAGCTGCTCGGCATCGTGCCCGCCGACGAGCGCGAGCCCTACGACGCCCGCGAGATCATCGCGCGCATCGTCGATGGCTCGCACTTCCTCGAATTCAAGGCGGCCTTCGACAGCGACACCGTCTGTGGCCATGCGCGCATCGATGGCCACCGCGTGGGCCTCATCGCCAACAACGGCCCCATCCAGCCCACGGGCTCGGTCAAGGCGGCGCAGTTCATCCAGTTGTGCGACCAGAGCGGCACGCCGCTGGTCTTTCTGCAGAACACCACGGGCTACATGGTGGGCAGCGCGGCCGAGCGCGCCGGTGCCATCAAGCACGGCAGCAAGATGATCCAGGCCGTGGCCAATGCGCGCTGTCCGAAGTTCACCATCGTGGTGGGCGGCTCGTTCGGCGCGGGCAACTACGGCATGTGCGGTCGCGGCTTCGACCCGGACTTCATCTTCAGCTGGCCCAGCGCACGCACCGCCGTCATGGGCGGCGCCCAGGCCGCCATGGTCATGGAGATGATCAGCCGCGGCAAGCTGGAGCGCGCTGGCGTGCCCCTGGGCGAGCAGGCCGAGGCCGGCATCAAGGCCATGAGCGAGCAGCTCAAGCGCCGCCTGGATGCCGAATCCGACGTGCTGTTCGGCACCGCGCGCCTGTGGGACGACGGAATCATCGACCCGCGCGAAACCCGCAGCGTGCTGGCGCAATGCCTGGCCATGGCCCGCGACGCCAGAGCGCGCGTGCTGCACCCCAACACCTTCGGCATCGCCCGCATGTAACCCCCCTTTCTTGAATCCGGAGCCCACACCATGCAATTCACCCCCGAGCACGAGCAGATCCGCGACACGGTGCGCAAATTCGTCGCCAACGAGATCAACCCCCACACCCGCGAATGGGAGAAGGCCGGCATCTTCCCCGCCCACCAGCTTTTCAAGAAGATGGGCGACCTGGGCCTGCTGGGCATCAAGTACCCCACCGAGTTTGGCGGCATGGGGCTGGACTTCAGCTACTCCATGGTCATGGCAGAAGCCCTGGGCGACTGCAACGTGGGCGGCGTGCCCATGGCCATCGGCGTGCAGACGGACATGTGCACCCCGGCGCTGGCGCGCTTTGGCAGTGACGAACTGCGCCGTGAATTCCTCGCACCTTCCATCGCGGGCGACCTGGTGGGCTGCATCGGCGTGAGCGAGGTCACCGGCGGCTCGGACGTGGCCGCGCTCAAGACCACGGCCAAGAAAGACGGCGGCGACTACGTCATCAACGGCTCCAAGATGTGGATCACCAACGGCATGCAGGCCGACTGGTGCTGCCTGCTGGCCAACACCAGCGAGGGGCCGGTGCACTCGAACAAGTCGCTCATCATGGTGCCGCTCGATGCCCCCGGCGTGACGCGCCAGAAGATCGAGAAGATCGGCATGCACTCGAGCGACACGGCGCAGCTCTTCTTCGACAACGTGCGCGTGCCCCAGCGCAACCTCATCGGCCAGGAGGGCGCGGGCTTCATGTTCCAGATGCTGCAGTTCCAGGAAGAGCGCCTGTACGGCGCGGCCAGCAGCCTCCAGTCGCTGGACAACCTGATCGACCAGACCATCGAATACACGCGCCAGCGCCACACCTTTGGCCAGCCCCTCCTGAACAACCAGGTGGTGCACTTCCGCCTGGCGGAACTGCGCACCGAGGTGGAGGCCCTGCGCGCCCTCACCTACCGCGCCGTGGAGGCCTACGTGGCGGGCAAGGACGTGACCAAGCTCGCCTCCATGGCCAAGCTCAAGGCGGGGCGCCTGTCGCGCGAGGTGGCGGACAGTTGCCTGCAGTACTGGGGCGGCATGGGCTTCACGGCGGACAACCCCATCAGCCAGGCCTACCGCGACAGCCGCCTGATCTCCATCGGCGGTGGCGCGGACGAAATCATGCTCGGCATCATCTGCAAACTCGAGGGAACCCTCCCCGGCAAGAAGCGCTGAAGCGGATAGATGCTATGTCTTTTATAGCTATTAGCGCCGTATCTACGGGCCCCGTGCTCGAAATCACCTTGAACCGGCCGGACGTGCGCAACGCCATGTCGCTGGCCATGGTAGAGGAGCTGCGCCAGGCCCTGGCGCAGGCCGAGGCCAGCGTGGGAAGCGCCCAGCCCACCCGCGTGGTGGTGCTGCGCGGCGCGGGCGGGCATTTCTGTGCCGGGGG
>JAMLIQ010000144.1 GCA_023954095.1 Burkholderiaceae bacterium
CGCCACGCAGATCGTGGTGGAGCGCCAGCTGCAGGAGCAGGGCGTGAGCCGCCACGACCTGGGCCGCAAGAACTTCGTCGCCAAGGTCTGGGAGTGGAAGGAAAAGTCGGGCAACACCATCACCACGCAGATGCGCCGCATGGGCGACAGCGTGGACTGGAGCCGCGAATACTTCACCATGGACGACAAGCTCTCCAAGGTGGTGACCGAGACCTTTGTCCGCCTGTACCAGCAGGGCCTGATCTACCGCGGCAAGCGCCTCGTCAACTGGGACCCCAAGCTCCAGTCCGCCGTGTCCGACCTGGAGGTGGAGAACGAGGAGAAGGACGGCTCGCTGTGGCATATCGCCTACCCGCTGGCCGACGGCTCGGGCCAGCTCGTGGTGGCCACCACGCGCCCCGAGACCATGCTGGGCGACGTGGCCGTGATGGTGCACCCCGAGGATGAGCGCTACAAGCACCTGATCGGCCAGATGGTGAATCTGCCGCTGTGCGACCGCCAGATCCCGGTGATCGCCGACGAATACGTGGACCGCGAATTCGGCACCGGCGTGGTCAAGGTCACGCCCGCGCACGACCAGAACGACTATGCCGTGGGCCAGCGCCACAAGCTGCCGATGATTTGCGTGCTCACGCTGCAGGCCACGGTGAACGACAACGCCCCGGCCAAATACCAGGGCATGGACCGCTTCGTGGCCCGCAAGGCCGTGGTGGCCGACCTCGAAGCCCTGGGCCTGCTGGTCGAGACCAAGAAGCACAAGCTCATGGTTCCCATCTGCACCCGCACCGGCCAGGTAGTCGAGCCCATGCTGACCGACCAGTGGTTCGTGGCCATGAACAAGGTGGGCGAAGGCGACGCCACGGGCAAATCCATCGCCCAGAAGGCCATCGACGCGGTGGCCGGCGGCCAGGTGAGCTTCGTGCCCGAGAACTGGGTCAACACCTACAACCAGTGGATGAACAACATCCAGGACTGGTGCATCTCGCGCCAGCTCTGGTGGGGCCACCAGATTCCGGCCTGGTACGACGAGGACGGCAAGGTGTACGTGGCCCGCGACGAGGCCGAGGCGCAGGCCCAGGCCCCGGGCAAAACGCTCAAGCGCGACGAGGACGTGCTCGACACCTGGTACTCCAGCGCCCTCGTGCCCTTCAGCACCATGGGCTGGCCTGAAAGTGCTGCCCCCACGCTCGGCACTGACGTGTCCTCGCTGCCCCCCGAGGGTGCGCGTTCCGCCTTGGGGCGGCCCGGCGGCGGAACGGGCGCGGCCGCCACCGACGACTACAACCTCTACCTGCCCAGCAGCGTGCTGGTGACGGGCTACGACATCATCTTCTTCTGGGTGGCCCGGATGATCATGATGACCACGCACTTCACGGGCCGGGTGCCGTTCAAGCATGTCTACATCCACGGCCTGGTGCGCGACGCGCAGGGCAAGAAGATGAGCAAGAGCGAAGGCAACGTGCTCGACCCGGTGGACCTGATCGACGGCATCGCGCTCGAACCCCTGCTCGACAAGCGCACCCAGGGCCTGCGCAAGCCCGAGACCGCGCCCCAGGTGCGCAAGAACACGCAGAAGGAATTCCCCGAGGGCATTCCGGCCTACGGAGCCGACGCGCTGCGCTTCACCTTCGCGGCGCTGGCCAGCTTGGGCCGCAGCATCAACTTCGACAGCAAGCGCTGCGAGGGCTACCGCAACTTCTGCAACAAGCTCTGGAACGCCAGCCGCTTCGTGCTGATGAACTGCGAAGGGTTTGACTGCGGCCTGGCCGAACCTGGCAGTGCGGCCTGCAACGAAGAGTTTCTGGCTTTCAGCCAGGCCGACCGCTGGATCGTCTCGCGCCTGCAGCGCGTCGAGGCCGACGTGGCCAGGGGCTTTGCCGACTACCGCCTCGACAACGTGGCCAACACGCTCTACGACTTCGTCTGGAACGAGTTCTGCGACTGGTACCTGGAAATCGCCAAGGTGCAGATCCAGACCGGCAGCGAGGCCCGGCAGCGCGGCACGCGCCGCACGCTGATCCGCACGCTGGAGACCATCCTGCGCCTGGCCCACCCCATCACACCCTTCATCACCGAGGAGCTGTGGCAGAAGGTGGCGCCCGTGGCCGGCCGCAGCGGCCCCTCGGTCAGCATCGCGGCCTACCCCGAGGCCCAGCCCGAGCGCATCGACGAGGCCGCCGAGGCCCATGTGGCGCGCCTCAAGACCGTGGTGGACGCCTGCCGCACGCTGCGTGGCGAGATGAACGTCTCGCCCGCCACGCGCCTGCCCTTGTTCGTGGTGGGCGATGCCGAGTTCATGCGCGGCGCGGCCCCCGTGCTGCAGGCGCTGGCCAAGCTCAGCGAGGTCAAGGTGTTCGACGACGAGGCCGCCTGGGCCCAGGCCGCCCAGGCCGCGCCCGTGGCCGTGGCGGGCGAGGCGCGCCTGTGCCTGCACATGGAGATCGACGTGGCGGCAGAGAAGGCCCGCCTGGCCAAGGAAGCGGCGCGCATCGAAGGCGAGATCGCCAAGGCCAACGCCAAGCTGTCCAACGAGGCCTTCGTCGCCAAGGCCCCGGCCGCCGTGCTGGACCAGGAGAAGAAGCGCGTGGCCGACTTCAGCGCTACGCTCGCCCGCCTGCGCGACCAACTCGTCCGCCTGGGTTGACATCAAAAAAGATAGCTGCCAGCGCTTGTTTTCATTAGATTTCAGCACAAAAAATATCTGAAATCGTTTATCAACAAGCGCCAGCAGCTCCTCATTCAGGAGCACACACCATGCAGCAAGCCCCCGTTCGCAAAGCCGTCTTCCCCGTCGCCGGGCTGGGCACGCGCTTTTTGCCCGCCACCAAGGCATCGCCCAAGGAAATGCTGCCGGTGGTGGACAAGCCGCTGATCCAGTACGCCGTGGAAGAGGCCTATGCCGCCGGCATCCGGCACATGATCTTCGTCACCGGCCGCAGCAAGCGCGCCATCGAGGACCATTTCGACACTGCCTACGAGCTGGAAAGCGAACTGGAGGCCGCCGGCAAGCAGGAACTGCTGTCCCTCGTGCGCTCGGTGCAGCCCGACGACATGGATTGCGCCTACGTGCGCCAGCCGCGCAGCCTGGGCCTGGGCCATGCCGTGCTCTGCGCCGAGGCGCTGGTGGGCAACGAGCCCTTTGCGGTGCTGCTGGCCGACGACCTGATGGTGGGCAAACCCGGCGGTACGCCCGTGCTGGCGCAGATGGCCCAGGCCTTCCGCCAGCAGGGCCGCTCGCTGCTGGCCGTGCAGGAGGTGCCGCAGGACCAGGTGCGCCGCTACGGCATCGTGGCCGGCGAACCCGCTGGCGGCCCGCTGCTGCGCGTGCAGCGCATCGTGGAAAAGCCCACGCCAGAGCAAGCCCCCTCGCGCATGGGTGTGGCAGGCCGCTACATCCTCACGCCCACCATCTTCGACCAGATCCGCAACCAGCCCAAGGGCGCGGGCGGCGAAATCCAGCTCACCGACGCCATCGCCCGCCTGATGGAACACGAGGCCGTGTACGCCTTCCAGTACGAGGGCAAGCGCTACGACTGCGGCAGCAAGGAGGGCTTTCTGGAAGCCACCGTGGAGCTGGCGCTGCAGCACGCGGAGGTGGGGG
>JAMLIQ010000145.1 GCA_023954095.1 Burkholderiaceae bacterium
AGGCTTCGAAACCCGCCTGCGCGCCCTCTTCCCAGCCATCGGCGCCCTGCACCCCGAAGGGGGGGATGCCGATCTGTCCCTGGCCCATGTACTGCAGACCGCTGCGCTGGCCTTGCAGGCGCAGGCCGGCTGCCCCGTCACCTTTGCCCGGACCACGGCCACCATCGACCCCGGCGTCTACCAGGTGGTGGTGGAGTACAGTGAGGAATCGGTGGGCCGCCAGGCCTTTGCCAACGCGCAGCAGCTGATCGAAGCGGCGCTGGGCAGCGGCGACTTCGATGCCGACACCGCCATTGCCAACCTGCGCGAGCTGGACGAAGACGAGCGCCTGGGCCCCAGCACAGGCGCCATTGTCGAAGCCGCCGTGGCGCGCGGCATTCCCTTCCGGCGCCTGACACGCGGCAGCATGGTGCAGTTTGGCTGGGGCTCGCGGCAACGCCGCATCCAGGCCGCCGAGATCGATTCGACCAGCGCCGTGGCCGAATCCATCGGCCAGGACAAGGACCTCACCAAACGTCTGCTGCACGCCGCGGGCGTGCCGGTGCCGCTGGGCCAGCCGGTCGAGACGCTGGCACAGGCCTGGGCCGTGGCCCAGCAGGTCGGTCTGCCCGTGGTGGTCAAGCCCCAGGACGGCAACCAGGGCAAGGGCGTGACGGTGAACATCACCGACTTCGCCCAACTGGAAGAAGCCTATCGAAACGCGGCAGAGTACGGCACCGTCATGGTCGAGCGCTTCCTGCCCGGCCAGGACTTCCGCCTGCTCGTGGTGGGCGATCAGCTCGTGGCCGCCGCGCGCCGCGAGCCGCCCCAGGTGCTGGGCGACGGCGAGCGCACGGTGCGCGAGCTGGTGGACATCGTCAACCAGGACCCGCGCCGGGGCGAGGGCCATGCCACCTCGCTCACCAAGATCCGCCTGGACGACATCGCCATCGCGCGCCTGGCGCTGCAGAACCTCACGCCCGATTCCGTGCCCGAGAAGGGCCAGCGCGTGGTGCTGCGCAACAACGCCAACCTCTCCACCGGCGGTACCGCCACCGACGTGACCGACGACGTGCATCCCGCGGTGGCCGCGCGCGCCGTGGCCGCGGCCCAGATGGTGGGCCTGCACATCTGCGGCGTGGACATGGTGGCCGAGACCGTGCTGCGCCCGCTCGAGGAGCAGGGCGGCGGCTTTGTCGAAGTGAACGCCGCGCCCGGCCTGCGCATGCACCTGGCGCCCAGCTACGGCAAGCCGCGCGCCATCGGCCAGGCCATCGTGGACCGCCTGTACGCCCATGGCCAGGACGGCCGCATTCCCGTGGTGGCCGTTACCGGCACCAACGGCAAGACCACCACGGCGCGCCTGATCGCGCACCTGTTCTCGGCCCAAGGCCTGCGCGTGGGCATGACCAACACCGACGGCGTCTACGTGAACGGCCGCCAGATCGACAGCGGCGATTGCAGCGGCCCCAAGAGCGCACGCAACGTGCTGCTGCACCCCGATGTGGACGCGGCCGTGTTCGAAACCGCGCGCGGCGGCATCCTGCGCGAGGGCCTGGGCTTCGACCGCTGCCAGGTGGCCGTCGTGACCAACATCGGCGCCGGGGACCACCTGGGCCTGAACTACATCACCACGGTGGAAGACCTGGCGGTGCTCAAGCGCGTGATCGTGCAGAACGTCGATCCCGCAGGCTATGCAGTGCTCAACGCCACCGACCCCATCGTCGCAGCCATGGCCTCGGCCTGTCCGGGCAAGATCATCTACTTCGCCAGCGACCGCCATCACCCCGTGATGGCCACGCACCGCGCCCAGGGCCACCGCACGGTGTATGTCGATGGCGACTCCATCGTGGCCTCGGAAGGCTCCTGGCGCGAGACCATCCACCTGCGCGACGTGCCCATCACGCGCAACGGCAAGATCGGTTTCCAGGTGGAGAACGTCATGGCCTCCGTGGCCGCCGCCTGGGGCGTGGGCCTGCCCTGGCAGACCATCCGCCGGGGCCTCTCGGGCTTCGTCAACGACAGCGACAACGCCCCCGGCCGCTTCAACGTGATGGACTACCGTGGCGCCACCGTGATCGCCGACTACGGCCACAACCCCGACGCCATGCGCGCCCTGGTGCAGGCCGTGGACGCCCTGCCCGCCAACCGCCGCAGCGTGGTCATCAGCGGCGCGGGCGACCGGCGCGACGAGGACATCCGCGACCAGACCGTCATTCTCGGCGCCGCGTTCGACGATGTCATCCTCTACCAGGACGCCGCCCAGCGCGGCCGCGCCGACGGCGAGGTGATGGCGCTGCTGCGCGAAGGCCTGGCCAACGCAGGCCGCACCCGGCATGTGGAGGAGATCCGCGGCGAGTTCATCGCCATCGACACCGCCCTCTCGCGCCTGCAGCCTGGGGACCTGTGCCTGATCCTGGTCGATCAGGTGGAAGAGGCCCTGGCGCACCTGGCCCAGCACTGCGCCACGGCCGGAGCCGCAGCATGAACGCGGCACGAGCCCTCGCAGCCGCCGCTGCGCTGCTGGCTGGCGCTGCCCTGGCCGCATCCGGCGAGAAAATCGGCACGGTGGACACCGCCTTCCAGTGGATCGGCCGCGACCACGACATCATTGTCGAAGCCTATGACGATCCCGGCGTATCGGGCGTCACCTGCTATGTCTCGCGGGCCCGCGTGGGCGGCATCAAGGGCACACTGGGCCTGGCCGAAGACCGCGCCGAAGCCTCCATCGCCTGCCGTCAGGTCGGCCCCCTCAGCTTTCCGGGGCCGCTCAGAAAGCAGGAAGAAGTATTCAGCGAGCGCATGTCCATCCTGTTCAAGCGCCTGCGCATCGTGCGCATGGTGGACCCCACACGCAACGTGCTCGTTTATCTGACGTATTCAGAAAAGCTGATCGACGGCTCCCCGCAAAACAGCGTGACCGCCGTGCCGGTGGACCGTGCCACGCCGATTCCGCTGAAATAATAGGAAAAATCGGCTCCAACGCTTATGTAGCAAGCGCTATAAGCTACTTTTTGGATAGCAAAATTATTCGGCGGCAGCAATCTGCCGCAAAGCCTGCTCGAACACTTCGACCGGCTGGCCGCCCTGGAGAAGATGGCGGTCATTGATGACGATGGCCGGCACGGAGTGGATGCCTTGCTGCAGGTAGAACTGCTCCCGCGCACGCACCTCTTCGGCAAAGCGGTCCGACGCCAGCAGCGTGCGCGCTTCGTCTTCGTTCAGACCCACCCCACCCGCCACGCGCACCAGCAGGTCGTGGTTGCTCGGGTCTTGCCCGTCGGTGAAATAGGCCTTGAACAACGCCTGCTTGAGCGCAAGTTGACACCCCTGCAGTTCTGCCCAGTGCAACAGGCGGTGCGCATCAAAGGTGTTGTAGATACGGCCACGGGCGCCGGGGGTAAAGGTGAAACCCAGTTCCGCACCGCGCGCGGCAATGGCGGCCCGGGTGGCTTCGCGCTGCTCGGCCGAGGCACCGTATTTCTGCTGCAGATGCTCGCCAATGTCCTGCCCCTGCGGACCCATCTGCGGATTGAGC
>JAMLIQ010000146.1 GCA_023954095.1 Burkholderiaceae bacterium
ACACCAACGTCAGTGGCATGGCCTTCATGGGCCATGCCACGGTTTGACCGCAGCCTCGCTGCGGTTTTGTTTTTCAGCGCCTCCTCTTCTCATTGCTGCGTTTCCCTGCACACAGCCGCAACATTCCCATGCTGTCCTTGCGCCGCCGCCCATTGGCGTACGCCCTGTGGGCTCTTGCATCGTTGTGTGCAGTCGTCTGGCTGACCTACCATGGGGTGCACACGACCGCCTTGCAGACCGCAGCGCAGCAGGCCGCAGCCACCGTGCAACTGCAGGCCCGGGACCTGCGCAGTTCGGTGGAAAAATTCGAACACCTGCCCTCTCTGGTGGGTGCAGAGCGCACATTGTCGGACCTGTTGCGGACACCCGAAGACCGCGTACTGGTCGACCAGGCGAACCGCTACCTCGCTTTTGCCAAAGCCCGGACCGACGTTGCTGCGGTCTATCTGATCGACCTCCACGGCCGGACGCTGGCTGCCAGCAACTGGGAAAGCGCCACCAGCTATGTGGGGCAAAACTACCGCTTCCGGCCCTATTTCCAGGCGGCCATCCAGGGGCGCACCAGCATGTTCTATGGAATCGGCGTCACCACGGGCACACCAGGCGCCTTCATTGCCGCTCCGTTGTACCTGGGCCAGCGCATTGCCGGGGTGGTGGCTGTCAAGATCGATCTCACGGCGTTTGAGGCCCGCTGGCGCGAGGCCGGCCTGCAAATTGCCATGGCTGACGCCCAGGGCATTGTCTTCCTGGCCACGCAACCCGGCTGGCGCTACCGCAGCCTGCGGCCCTTACCTACCCCGGTGCTGGAACATCTGCGCGCCACACGGCAATATGGCAACATTGCGCCGCTCACCCTCGCCAGCAAGGTCGGCACGCTGGCCGATGGCGCCTGGCAGACACTGACCATCGACCACAAGACCTATCTGGTGCAAACCCAGGCCATGGGGCGTTTTGACTGGCAGATGCTGCTGTTCTCCGATCCGGCGCAGCCCCGCCGCCAAGGTATTCTGGCCGCCGAAATTGCCGCACTGTGCCTGGCCCTGGTCTATCTGACCCTGGCGCTGGTCTGGCAATACCGGCGCAGGCAGGTCGAGCGCCAGGACTCGCAGCGCGCCCTGGCGCAGGCCGTGTCCGAACTGGATGCCCGGATCGCCGCCCGCACCGCCGAACTCACCGCCGCCAACGACACCGCCGTACAAACCGGCAAGCTGGCCCTGCTGGGCCAGATGGCTGCCAGCATCAGCCACGAGATCTCGCAGCCCCTGGCGGCCCTGCGCACCCTGGCAGACAACGCCGTGGCGTTTCTCGCCCGCGACGACACCGCCAGCGCCCGCGACAACCTGCGCATCATTGGGGAGCTCTGCACGCGCATGGGCCATATCGTCGGTGAACTCAAGGCCTTTGCACGCAAGGAGCCCGCCCGCCTGCAGACGGTATCCCTGCAGCAGGTCATGGCAGGCGCCCTGATGCTGGTGGAACCGCTGCGCCACGCATCGGGAACACGCATCGCCACCGACACCCTGGATTTCCGGGTCTGGGGCGACCCGATCCGGCTCGAGCAGGTGCTGGTCAACCTGCTGCGCAATGCCATGGACGCCATGGAAACCCAGCCCGATCGGCTGATTGAACTGCGCCTGCAGGCCACGGAAACGCACGTAAACATCACCGTGCGCGACCACGGCCCCGGCCTCAGCGCCGATGCACAGGCCCACCTGTTCGAACCCTTCTTCACGACCAAGCCCAGCGGCAAAGGGCTGGGACTGGGGCTTTCGCTCTCGCACGCCATCGTCCATGAGATGGGGGGCCGCATCCGTGCGGACAATGCACACCCCGGAGCCTGCTTCACACTCAGCCTGCCGCGCGCACCAGAGCCCAACGCCGACCCACCACCGCCACCATGAACGTATTGCTGATTGAAGACGACCCCATCGTGATGCTGGGCGCCCGGCAGGCCCTGCAGTTGGCTGACATCCGGGTCCAGGAAGCCGCCAGTGTGGAATCCGCCATGCAGCAGGTGGCCCATGCCTGCCCTGCCGCCATCCTGAGCGACGTGCGCCTTCCGGATGACGATGGCTTTGAACTGCTCAAACGCATGCAGGCACTGGACCGCGAGGTTCCCGTCATCCTCATGACCGGCCATGGCGACATTCGCATGGCGGTCGAGGCCATGCACCTGGGGGCCTATGATTTTCTGGAGAAACCGTTTTCTTCCGAACGCCTGGTCGAAGTCATGCGCCGTGCCCTCGAAAAGCGCCAGCTGGTGCTGGAGAACCGGCGCCTGCACGCACTGGTAGCGCCGCAGCAGGATTTTGGCCTGGTGGGCCAGGCCCCGGGCATGGTCGAGGCACGGCGACGCATCGCCGCGCTGGCGCCGACCCAGGTCGATCTGCTGGTGCGCGGTGAAACCGGCACCGGCAAGGAAGTGGTGGCCCGTGCCATCCACGAAGCCTCGGGGCGCAGCGGCCCGTTCGTTGCCATCAATTGCGGCGCCCTGCCCGAGAACATTTTCGAGAGTGAGATGTTTGGCCACGAGGCCGGCGCCTTCACCGGCGCCACCCGGCGGCGCGTTGGCAAGCTGGAATACGCCCGGGGCGGCACGGTGTTTCTGGACGAGATCGAAAGCCTGCCCATGGCACAGCAGGTCAAGCTGCTGCGCGTGCTCCAGGAAAAAACCATCGAACGCCTGGGCGGCAACGAATCGACACGCATCGACTGCCGCTTCATCGCCGCCGCCAAGGCCGACCTGCAGGCACTGTCGGAACGGGGCGAGTTCCGTGATGACCTGTATTACCGACTGCATGTCGCCTGCATCGAACTGCCGCCCCTGCGCGAGCGCCGCGAGGACATTCCCTTGCTGCTGGCCCATTGCCTGCGCCTGTCTGCCGAACGGTACAACACCGTCGCTCCAACCCCCTCCCCCGAGCAGTTGGCGCGGTGGATGGCCCAGCCCTGGCCGGGCAATGTACGCGAACTCAAAAACCTGGCAGACCGCCTCTGCCTGGGCCTGGAATCCGATGAGGGCACCCGGCCTGCCACCCCGGCAGAAGAACCGTCGCTGGCCCAGCAGATGGACGGTCTGGAGAAACAACTCCTCGGCCAGGCTTTGGCCGCGTGCCAGGGCAATGTCGGCCATGCGGCCGAGCGCCTGAAGCTGCCGCGCAAGACCCTGTACGACAAGATGGCCCGCCACCAACTGGACCCGGCCCAGTTCCGGTGAATGTCTGGAAATCCGCACAGCGGCGCCGCCCGATTCCAGAATATCGCACAGACAAAAATGTGTTTTCCATCAAAATCAAGAACTTGCGCGCACCCCTGGGCTGGCACACAAGTTGCGCATCTTCATGCTCCGATGCGGCCATCGCCGCACGGGTTCGTTCCAATAACTCAGGAGACAAGCATGCAACGATTCACTTCCCTCAAGCGCGCCTGCACCATGGCGGCCATCGCCGGTGCAGCGCTGGCCTCCAGCGCGGCCCTGGCC
>JAMLIQ010000147.1 GCA_023954095.1 Burkholderiaceae bacterium
GCAACAGGCAGAACCCCGCTGCCAGCGCGCCGATCACCGCACGCCCAAAAAACCCTGCAATCTCTCGCTGCTGGTCGTGTATTCCAGTGGCAGCTTGTGCCCCGCCAGCCATTCCGCCGCGCCAAAGGCGGCCAGCGTGGCTTCGTGGAAGCCGCTGAGGATGAGCTTGCGCTTGCCGGGGTAGGTGATGGCGTCGCCCACTGCGTGGATGCCGGGCACGCTGGTGGCGAAGGTGGCGGTGTCCACCACGAGCTGTTTGCGCTCCAGCGCCAGGCTCCATTCGGTAATCGGCCCCAGGCGCGGCACCAGGCCCAGGCGCACCAGCAGCAGGTCCAGCGGCAGGCGCAGCTGCGTGCCTTCGGGCGTGGTCAGGTCCAGGGCGGTGAGGCGCCCTTGCTCTTCGACGATGCCGCCGGCCACGCCGATGGCCACCTGGATGCGGCCGGCCGCGCGCAGGGCCTGCAGTTCGTCCAGCAGGGCGGGCGGGGCGTCGAATACGTCGCGGCGGTGCTGCAGGGTGGTGTGGGCGGGGCGCTGGTCCTCGGGGGCGGTGGCGCAGGCGATGGCCTGTTGCACGGCGGGTTCGTCGCCGCCGTGCACCACCACGCGCTGGCCGGCGAGGCTGGTGCCTTCGTCCAGGCGGTAACGCAGTTGGTGGCCCTCATGGGCCTCCAGCCCTGGGAGCTTGAGGGCGCGCGGCACGAAGGCGCCCACGCCGGTGGCGATGAACACGGCGCGGGCCTGCAGCTGCGTGCCCTGCGCGGTGCCGACGCGGAAGCCGCCTTCGGGCAGTGCCTGCACGGCGTCCACCTGCTGGCCGAGGTGGAGCGTGGGAGCGAAGGGCTGGATTTGCGCCAGCAGGCGCTGCACCAGTTCGTTCCCGGTGCAGGCCTGGACGGCGGGGATGTCGTAGATGGGTTTGTCGCCGTACAGCTCGGCGCACTGGCCGCCGGGGTGGGGCAGCGCGTCGATGACGTGGGCGCGCAGGCCGTGCAGGCCGAGCTGGAACACCTGGAAAAGGCCGACAGGCCCCGCGCCGATGACGACGGCGTCAACGGCGGTGGGGGCCATGCGGGGTGCGGGGGTGTTCAAGCGTGGGGCGCGGGTGGTGCGCCTCGGGCGCGATCAGCGCTGCAGGTCCTTGACCTTGCCGGGCTGGCCGTTCCACTCGTCGGCGTCGGGCAGGGCGGCCTTGCGCTTGGTGATGGGCTTCCAGCCGGGGGCGTTGGTCAGATCGGCGTTGATCTTGATGAAGGCCAGCTCGGTGGGGGGCAGGTCTTCCTCGGCGAAGATGGCGTTGGCCGGGCATTCAGGCACGCAGACGGCGCAGTCGATGCATTCGTCCGGGTTGATGACCAGCATGTTCGGGCCTTCGACGAAGCAGTCGACGGGACACACGTCCACACAATCGGTGTATTTGCACTTGATGCAGTTTTCGGAAACGACGTGGGTCATGGCAGTGTTTTTCTGGGAATCGGGGAACACCCTTGATTTTACGGGGTGTGGCAGGGCCAGCGTGCAGCGGCCCTGCCAATCAAATGGAAAACGTGACCAGGGTCAAGGCAGGCGCGCTTCGGGGCCGTTTTCGGGGCCGTTGACCAGCACGGCTCCGGCTGTGGCGTGGCTGGCGGTGTCCACCAGGATCAGCGAACCCAGCACCCGCGCCTGGCCAAACGGCGCTGCGGGCAGGGGTTCCTGCAGCAGCAGATCGACGTGGCCGATGGCGTTGGGTTCGAGCTGGCTGGCGTCTTCCTCGGCCAGGGTGCTGATGTCGAGCCGGTGCACCACGCGCTGGACCTTGGCCTTGACCCAGCGGTGGCCGTGCAGCGCCCAGTACACGCGGCCTGCCACCAGGGGCTCGTTGTCCATCCAGGCCACGGTGGTGCGCAGTTCGCGGCGACCGGGCCAGGCGGGCAGGGCGGCCGGGGTGTCGAAGTCGTCTTCGGCCGGGGCGGCTTGCGTGGGGGCGGCCACGATCCAGTCGCCGCGCGAGACATCGACCTCGCGGTCAAGGATGATGCCTGCGCTCTGGCCCGCATCCACGCCCAGGGGGCGGCGTGCGTGGTCGAGGACCTGGGCCACGGTGGCGGTCTGGCCGCTGGGGAAGACCTGCACGGACGTGCCCGGTGCCACATGGCCCGCGGCCACGCGGCCCCAGAACACGCGGCGGCCCTGGGTGGTGTCGGCAGATGACGAGAATTTCTCGACCCACTGCACCGGGAAGGCCAGCGGAAGGCCGGTGTCGGCCGGGGTGTTGGGCAGCAGTTCCAAAATCTGCAGCAGGCTCGGGCCTTCGTAGCCGCACCAGCCGGGCCGGGCATCGACCACGTTCCAGCCTTTGAGTGCGGAAACGGGCACGGTGGCGCGCACGGAAATACCGGCGTCCTGGGCGAATTGGGCCAGCGCGGCGCTGATGTGGCGCCAGGCGAGCTGCGGGTCTTGCACGGCGTCGAGCTTGTTCACGGCGAACACCAGCGAGTGCACGCGCAGCAGGTGCGCCAGCAGGCTGTGGCGGCGCGTCTGCGGCAGCAGTTGCAGGCCGGGGTTCTGCCAGTCGAGCTTGGTGGCGTCCACCAGCACCACGGCGGCGTCGGCGCTGCTGGCGGCCGTCACCATGTTGCGTGTGTACTGCTCGTGGCCCGGCGCGTCGCCGATGATGAACTTGCGTTCCTCGGTGGCGAAGTAGCGGTAGGCCACGTCGATGGTGATGCCCTGCTCGCGCTCGGCACTGAGGCCGTCGGTCAGCAGGGCCAGGTCGGTCTCGCCCTGGCGCTGCACCCCGGCCAGGTGGTCCTGCAGCACGGCCTTGCTGTCCACCAGCAGGCGGCCGATCAGCGTGCTCTTGCCGTCGTCCACGCTGCCGCAGGTGATGAATTTGAGCGCAGATATATGGTCATTTTGGCCTGCAACGCCCGTATTTGCTGCGCTGGAAGCTATTGAATTGATAGTATTCGTCATTGGATTGATCTCAGTGATCCAGATTGCCGTGTTGCAACTGCAATGTTTGATGAGGCGCTGTCCAGGCCAGTGACCACCGCGCAAGGGCCGCCCCGCCGCGCTGGTGGTGTCCTCCTTCCCGTGCGCAGCACGAGAGAAGGGGGAAGGCGCGAAGCGACTCAGGGGGTTGCATCAAAAGTACCCGTCTTTCTTGCGCTTTTCCATCGAGGCGTCGGAGGTCTTGTCGTCCATGCGCGTGGCGCCGCGTTCGCTCACGTCGGCGGCCAGCGTCTCGATCACGATCTCAAAGGCCGTGGCGGCCGGGCTCTCCACGGGGCAGGTGCAGGTGATGTCGCCCACGGTGCGGAAGCGCACCTGGCGCGTCTCCACCACCTCGCCCTCGCGCGGCGGGGTGAGTTCGGTCACGGGCACGAGCAGGCCCCGGCGTTCGACCACCTGGCGCTGGTGCGCGTAGTAGAGCGCGGGCAGGGCGATCTG
>JAMLIQ010000148.1 GCA_023954095.1 Burkholderiaceae bacterium
GCGGCGTAGCGGTCGGTGGGATCGTAGCCGGTGTGCAGCTTGCGCAGGCGCAGCAGGCTGCCGTCGTGCTGCTGCACGTCGATCACTTCGCCGGGCGCGTACTGCGCCGTGATCTCGCTGTGCCGGGGCATGAAGTCGATGCGGCTCACGGCCTCGTTGTGCTGGCGCACATAGTCGTAGCTCTTGGTGCTGCCGCCGTGGTTGTTGAAGGTGACGCAGGGGCTGATGACGTCGATGAACGCCGCCCCGCCGTGGCCGATGGCACCCTTGATGAGCGGCACCAGCTGCTCCTTGTCGCCCGAGAAGCTGCGCGCTACATAGGTGGCGCCCAGTTGCAGCGCCAGGCCCACCAGGTCCACCGGGCTGTCGTTGTTGACCACGCCCTTCTTGCTGCGCGAACCCCGGTCGGCCGTGGCTGAGAACTGGCCCTTGGTCAGGCCGTAGACGCCGTTGTTCTCGACGATATAGGCCATGCGCACGCCCCGGCGCATGGCATTGGCGAACTGGCCCAGGCCGATGGAGGCCGAATCGCCGTCGCCCGAGACGCCCAGGTACAGCAAGTCGCGGTTGGCCAGGTTGGCGCCGGTCAGCACCGAGGGCATGCGGCCGTGCACGGTGTTGAAGCCGTGCGAGGCACCCAGAAAATAATCCGGCGTCTTGGAGCTGCAGCCAATGCCCGAGAGCTTGGCGACGCGGTGGGGTTCGATGTCGAGTTCCCAGCAGGCCTGGATGATGGCCGCCGAAATCGAGTCGTGCCCGCAGCCTGCGCACAGGGTGGAGATGCGGCCTTCGTAGTCGCGCCGGGTGTAGCCCACCTTGTTGTGCGTGAGTGTGGGGTGGTGCAGCCGGGGCTTGGCGAGGTAGGTCATGCGGCCTCCTTGAGCGTGGCGGCGTCTTGCAGATGGGATTCGATGGCCTGGGCAATGAAGCGCGCCGTGATCGGCGTGCCGTCGTAGTGCAGCACCTTGACGAGGCGCGCCGGATCCGCGCCCAGTTCGTTGACCAGCAGGGCGTGCATCTGGGCATCGCGGTTCTGCTCGACCACAAACACCTGTTCGTGCGCGGCGATGAAACGGTCCACTGAATCCGGGAAGGGGAAGGCGCGCAGGCGCAGGGCGTCGATGTGGATGTCTGCGGCCGTGAGCCTATCCAGCGCTTCCTGCATGGCCGGACTGGTGGAGCCGAAGTACAGCACGCCCAGCGGTGTCGCCTGCGCTGCGCTGCGCAGCACAGGCTGGGGCACCAGGTCGGCGGCGGTGCGGAATTTCCGCAGCAAGCGCTCCATGTTGTAGATGTAGTCCGGCCCGCGCTCGGAGTAGCGGGCATAGGGGTCGCGCGTGGTGCCGCGTGTGAAGAAGCTCCCCTTGGTAGGGTGCGTGCCGGGGTAGGTGCGCCAGGGAATGCCGTCGCCATCCACGTCCTTGTAGCGGCCAAAGTCCTTGCCCGCCTCCAGTTCCTCGGCGGTCATCACCTTGCCCCGGTCGTACTGGCGTGTGTCATCCCACGCAAAGGGCTTGCACAGGCGCTGGTTCATGCCGATGTCCAGGTCGGTCATCAGAAAAATGGGGGTTTGCAGCCGGTCGGCCAGGTCCAGCGCGGCGGCGGCGTGTTCAAAGCACTCGTACGGGTCCTCGGGAAACAGCAGTACATGCTTGGTGTCGCCGTGCGAGGCGTAGGCGCAGCTCAGCAGATCGGACTGCTGGGTGCGTGTGGGCATGCCGGTCGAGGGCCCTCCGCGCTGCACGTTGATGATGGTGACCGGAATCTCGGCAAAGTAGGCCAGGCCGATGAATTCGGTCATCAGCGAAATGCCGGGACCCGAGGTGGCCGTGAAGGCGCGCGCGCCGTTCCAGCCGGCGCCCACCACCATGCCGATGGAGGCCAGTTCGTCTTCGGCCTGCACGATGGCGAAGTTGCTGCGGCCGGTGTCGGGGTCCACGCGGAACTTGTCGCAGTATTTCTGGAACGCCTCGGGCACCGACGACGAGGGTGTGATCGGGTACCAGGCCGCCACCGTGGCGCCGCCGTACACGCAGCCCAGGGCGGCTGCGCTGTTGCCGTCGGTAAAAATCTGCTCACCTACCTGGTCGGCCCGACGCACGCGGATGCCCAGGGGCGCCTGCAGATGCGTGCGAACGTAGTCGCGCCCCAGATGCAGGGCGCGCACGTTGGATTCGAGCAGCATCTCCTTGCCCTTGTACTGCTCGGCAAAGAGCTTTTCAAACACCTCGGCTTCCACGTCGAGCAGCACCGAGAGGGCGCCCACGTAGATGATGTTCTTGAACAATTGGCGCTGGCGCGGCTCGGTGTAGGCGCTGTTGCTGATCTCGGTCAGCGGGACCCCGATGACGGTGATGTCTGGGCGGAACCTGGACGCGGGAACAGACCGGGTGCTGTCGTAGAACAGGTAGCCGCCGGGCGAGATTTCGGCCACGTCGGCGTCCCAGGTCTGGGGGTTCATGGCCACCATCATGTCCACGCCGCCGCGCCGCCCCAGGTAGCCGCGCTCGCAGACGCGGGCCTCATACCAGGTGGGCATGCCCTGGATGTTGCTGGGGAAGATGTTGCGCGGGCTCACCGGCACGCCCATGCGCAAAATGGCCTTGGCGAACAGCTCGTTGGCGGACGCCGATCCCGATCCATTCACGTTGGCGAACTTGATGACAAAGTCGTTGACGGCTTCAATGGGCTTCATGCGGCCTCCAGCGTGTGGCGGGTGGTCTGGGCATCGCGGCAGCCGGGGCCGGCCTGGGTGGTATCCAGGCGGAACTTCTGCATGTCCCAGGCGCCCGTGGGGCAGCGCTCGGCGCACAGGCCGCAGTGCAGGCAGACATCCTCGTCCTTGACCAGAATGCGCCCGGTCTTGAGTGGCGCCGAAACCATCAGCGCTTGCGCCAGGTTCCCGGCCGGAGCCTTGAGCCGGGTGCGCAGCTCGGCCTCCTCGCCGTTGGTGGTGAAGGTGATGCTGTCCATGGGGCAGATGTCCACGCAGGCGTCGCATTCGATGCAGGTGGAGCGGTTGAACACCGTCTGCACATCGCAGTTCAGGCAGCGGCCGGCCTCCTTGAAGGCCGTGGCGGCGTCGAACCCCAACTCTACTTCCACGCGGATGCTGGCCAGCGCCACCTCGGCCTGGGCCCAGGGCACCTTGAAGCGCAGGTCGTTCGACACATCGTTGTCGTAGCTCCATTCGTGGATGCCCATCTTGGTGGACACCAGGTTGGTGCGCGGCGCCGGGCGCTGGCGCACGTCTTCGCCGTGCAGAAAGCGGTCGATGGAGACGGCGGCCTCGTGCCCCTGCGCCACGGCGGTAATGATGTTTTTCGGGCCGTAGGCCGCATCGCCACCGAAGAACACCTGGGGCAGGGTGGACTGGAAGGTG
>JAMLIQ010000149.1 GCA_023954095.1 Burkholderiaceae bacterium
GAATGACAGCCGCCGCCAATACTGGTCGTTGAACGCCTCGCATCCTGAATGGCTTCGTCCCCCTCATAGCCGGGAATTCGCTTGCGCGGCGCCTGTCGGCTTGAAGACCGGTTCTGAGCGCAACCATGCACTCATGCCGACCCACCATCGACCGTCACGGTCTCCTGGAAGTCCAGTCCATGCTTTCGACAGTACTCGGGAAAGTTCAAAAATGGCAAAAATGCGATTTTTGAAGATTCCACCAAATAAATCATTTTTATCATTACAATAGGGCCATCGATCCAGGCAACACCACGCACGTTCATGAAATCATCCGCAATTTTGTCCTTCTCCCATTCCAAGGATTGGGTTGAGCAGCGTTTCATCGGCATCACGGCATGCTCCGATTGGAGGGCTGTCAGATGAGCAATCTGAAAATTTCCACCCGGTTGATTGCTCTTCTTGCGGTACTGTGTTGTTTGGTATTGCTCGTAGGGGGCATCGGCCTTTTGGGTATGGGCCAATCGAATACAGGACTTAAGTCGGTGTACGACGATCGTGTGGTCCCCCTCAAACAGCTCAAGATCGTGGCGGACATGTATGCCGTCAACGTGGTGGATGCCGCGCACAAGGTGCGGGATGGGGGTATGACGCCTGCCCAGGGCCTGCAATCAGTGAGTGATGCGCGCAAAGCGATCGAAACAAACTGGACGGCCTATCTGGCAACACGGCTGGAGCCGGACGAGGTCAAGCTGGTGAATCAATTCAAGCCCCTGCAGGCAAATGCTGACAAGGCGACAGAGGTGTTGCAGGGACTTTTCCGATCTGGCGATATTCCTGGCATCACAGCCTTTGCTGCCAAAGAGATGTATCCGGCGATGGATCCTTTGCAGGATGTACTAAGCCAGCTCATCCAAGTGCAACTCGACGAGGCCAAGAAAGAGTACGACAGTGCTGCAGCAAGCTACCAGACCATCTGGGTTGTGACCACGAGCGCAGTTGTGCTTGGGTTGCTGCTGGCGCTGCTGGTTGGCGGCTCAATGATCCGCCAGATTTCTCACGCCTTGGGTGATGCGGTCCAGATCACCGACGCCGTGGCAAAGGGGGACCTGACCGTGGCGATCCACGCCAGAGGCAAGGATGAGATTGCCCAGCTGCTCAGCGGCCTGACGGTCATGCGCGACAACCTGGCGTATGTGGTGTCAGGCGTGCGTGGCAACGCGCAGGGCGTGGCGTCAGCCAGCGCAGAGATCGCTTTGGGAAACAACGACCTGTCCATGCGCACCGAGCAGCAGGCCAGCGCACTGCAGGAGACTGCGGCGTCCATGGAGGAGCTGAGTTCCACGGTCAAACAGAATGCCGACAACGCGCGCCAGGCCAACCAGTTGGCGGTGAGCGCCTCTACCGTGGCGGGGCAGGGCGGTGATGTGGTGGCCGAGGTGGTGACCACCATGAAGGGCATCAACGACAGCAGCAGGAAGATTGCCGACATCATCAGTGTGATCGACGGCATTGCGTTCCAGACCAACATCCTGGCGTTGAATGCGGCGGTGGAGGCCGCCCGTGCGGGCGAGCAGGGCCGGGGCTTTGCCGTCGTGGCCGGTGAGGTGCGCAACCTGGCCCAGCGCAGTGCCGAAGCTGCCAAAGAGATCAAGTCGCTCATCACTGCCAGCGTCGAGCGGGTGGAGCAGGGCACCCAGCTGGTGGACAAGGCTGGCTCCACCATGACCGAGGTGGTCGATGCCATCCGCCGCGTCACGGACATCATGGGTGAGATCAGCGCCGCCAGCAGCGAACAGAGCACGGGTGTATCGCAGGTGGGTGAAGCGGTCACGCAAATGGACCAGGTCACGCAGCAAAACGCCGCATTGGTCGAGGAAATGGCGGCGGCCGCCAGCAGCCTGAGCCAGCAGGCCCAGGCGCTGGTGGAGTCTGTGGCTGTGTTCAAGCTAGATGCACGAACGCTTCCCTGCAACGCCTGACTTGGGCCGAGATCCGCGCCAGGCTCGATTGCAGCGACAGCTACATCGACCGCTGGAGCAAACGCTTCACGGCGGATCGCCTTGAGGCCCGCGTACTAGCGCTCGCAGTTGAAAAACTCAGGCGGGTGAATGTCCGGGCGCTCTTTGAACAGTTCCTTCAGCCATTCGCCTCGCTTGGGTGTTTACGGCTCTAATTGCCCAGAATAGCGCAGCCGCCGCACGCAGGGCCCGGATTGCGCGGTTTGGACACCACTCACTTCGCGCAGCGATGGGGCGGCACAAGGTTTTCGCCGGACCAAGAGCGTGACGGCCGAATAGTGGGTGACCCTGTCAGGGCAATTCGGCACTCCCCATGCGTCCCAGAATGGTCCGCGTGCGCCCGGACAGATAGGCCGAGTTGGGCATCTTCTCGAAGCGCTTGGGGGCGGGCAGCATCACGGCCAGGCGAGCGGCTTCGTGGGGGGCAAGCTGGGCGGCGCTTTTGCGGAAGTAGTGCCGGGCGGCGGCCTCGGCGCCGAAGATGCCGTTGCCCCATTCCACGTTGTTGAGGTAGATCTCCAGGATGCGTTCCTTGGAGAGGAATTGCTCCAGCGCCAGCGTGAGCACAAACTCCTGCCCCTTGCGCACCAGGGTGCGTTCGCCCGAGAGCAGCAGGTTCTTGGCCAGCTGCTGGGTGATGGTGGAGCCGCCCCGAATCTTGGGGGCGCGCACTGGTTTGTCGGGGGTGCGGGCCTGGGCCTTGGCGGTGTGCGCCTCGGCCTTGGCGTTGCGCTCCCAGGCTTTTTCGATGGCGTTCCAGTCCACACCTTCGTGGTTGACGAAGCCGTCGTCCTCCGACGCGATCACGGCGCGCTTGAGGTGGCTGCTGATCTGTGCGTAGGGCACCCATTGCTGGCGCCAGCGCAGAGAGCCTTCTCCCGCGATCTGGGCCCAGGCTTCGGACCGCTGGAAGGTGGTCGATTCGGGGTTCACCACCGCCATGGCGGCGATGCGCAGCACAAAGAACAGTTCCAGGGCCAGCGCCGCAAACGCGACAAGACCGATCCAGCGCAGCAAGGCTTTCATGCGTGTGGGCGCGCGTTAGCGCGATGGGGGGGCGGGCGCGGCCATCAGTGCGCGCAGCTCGGCCAGCACCTTGCCGCCCGGGGGGCGCACGCCGCGCCAGACCAGGAAGGCCTCGGCCGCCTGTTCCACCAGCATGCCCAGGCCGTCGCGCGCGTGCGCGCCGTGCTGCGTGGCCCAGTCCAGAAAGCCCTGCGCGGCGGGGCCGTACATCATGTCGTAGGCCAGGCTGCCGG
>JAMLIQ010000015.1 GCA_023954095.1 Burkholderiaceae bacterium
GAGGGGAGAGACAAGGGCAGTGAAGCGCACGCGGCAAAGGAGGGGAAGGAGGAGGCTGCGGGAAGGAAGGAGAAGCGGCACAAGCGGGAGCGGTGAGGGTGTGGGTCTGGGGGAGTGAGGGGGGCGCATGTGCCCACCAATTGAATGGCCAATGCGCAATGCAGCGCGAGGGCAAGGCAAGGCATCGCTGATACGCGCGCACCACAAAGAGCAGTGCTGGGTCAGGTGGCAGCAGTGGTGCCATGCGGCAAGGCGTGTCTGCTGTGGTGAGTGGCGGTGTGGCGGAGGGCGACAAGGGGGCTTGCGTGTCGGGGCTGCAGCAGGGCGCATCCTATGACGCCGAACGGCGCAGGAGAGCCGGGGCCGAGTGCCGCTGGAGTTGTGATCTGAGGAGGCTGTGGCAACGCGTGCCAGCAGGGCGGCGGCAGGCCATGCCAAGTGGGCGCGGGAGGCATGAAGTGAGGGGCTGCTGGCTGCAACGGCACCTCGCATGAGCTGGCAGCGTGGCGTGCCGAGCAGGGCATGGTTGTGAGGCAGGGACAGCAGCAGCGTCAGCAGCAGCAGCGTGCCAGCACAGTGGTGGCACCGGCAACGCGACTCGGCGCGAGCTGCAAGTGGCATGACACAACAGGCTGGCGGCGGCATGGATAGGGATGGTTGCGGCGGCAAGGGATCACACGCTCCCATTCCGCAAATCCCACGAGTATGCGCCACACGGATGCGGCAAGTGGCAAGCGGGCGGAGTGAATGCAACATGTGGGATGCGCGGGGCTGACGCCACGGCGTGATGCTGAAGTTGGGGAGCGAGGCTGCGAGAAAGGGAGAGGTAGCTCGGCGAAGGCAGGGCGGGGAGGAGCAAACGGGAGCGTGAGGCAGAATAGGTGGGCAAGGCGTGGTGTGGGCGGCGAGCTGCGGTAGGCAAGCAACGCGGCGTGCCGTATCAGGCTGGCATGCAACCTGGGCGGGGAAAATTGGCGGGGAAAACTTGATGCCTCGGTTGTCGCGAGACCGCTGGCAGCAATTCTGGGTTTGGAGCGTGTGCGATGTGCGCTGCACTGCGCTGTAGACGCAGCCTCGTTCACTACTGCGTGTCCCGGCGGTGTCGCGCGCGCATCACGCAGCGGTAGGACGGTTCAAGCCCTGCACAGAAGCGAGAGACAGGGGGGAAGTGCAGCCACAGCCACAATGGCAGCGTCAGGCGGCGGGTCAAGCAGCGGCGGCGCTGGAGGTGACAGCGATGCCGCACTCCTGGCATTCACCTGCCTGCTGCCCTATGAAGCCATCACCTTCGAGAAGGACAAGCGCGACAACCGAAAGGTTATCGGCCGTGGCGCCACAGGCATTGTGTACGCGGGCACGCTGCGCAGCCAGGCGGTGGCGGTGAAGGAGGAGGCGGTGGAGGGGGCGGATGAGGTCAAGAGGTGGCTGACGCAGGTGCAGCTGCAGTACGCAGCGCGCTGCCCCACCATCGCAACCGTGCTGGGCGCCGTCATTGACCGCGACGAGGAGAGCCGTACAGCGACGTACTACATCGTGATGGAGCGGCTGGCGGGCAGCGTGGAGTCTCTGGTGCTGGCGCCCGGCGGCGAGCATGCGGGTGCGCCGCTTTCTACACGCCTGTACTGGCTGGCGGGCATTGCTGCGGCGCTACGCTACGTGCACGCCGCTGGCGTGGTGCATGCCGATGTGAAGCCTGGTAACATCATGCTCACAGCCACATCTCCCTACATGCCGGTACCGATGGCCAAGATGGCAGACTTTGGGTCCGCCGTCATTCGCAGCGCGGGCATGAAGACGGCGACGACCCACCGCGGCGAGCGCGGAACCTTGCTGTACATGGACCCCTGCCTGCTGGACAACAGCGGCAGCCTCCGGGCAGCCAGCGACGTGTACAGCTTCGGCATGACGGCGTGGCACCTGCTGGTGGGCAAGGCGCCGCTGCAGGCGGAGCTGTTGGCGGCAGCGCCGACAAGCGCAACTGGCTTGCTGACTGCTGTGCGCGACCTGGTGTGCGGCCCCGCGGGGCGGCGCCCGTCGCTGGATGCGCTGGCGGCGGCGGGCGTGCCAGCAACCGTGGTGTCTTTGGTCGCGCGCTGCTGGGCCCCCACTGCGGCTGACCGGCCGGCCATGGAGGAGGTGGCGGCGGTGATGGAGGCTGCAGCAGCGACAGCGGCGGGAGCGGGAAATGCAGCGACTGCAAAGGAAGAGCGCGTGCCTCCTGCTCCAGTGGCTGCGCGTGCCACTGTGCCTGTGGCGCCCAAGGCGCTGGCGTACACGTGGAGTGGGAGTGTGTCGCTGGAGGGGCATTCCAACTTGGTGCGCTCGCTGGTTGTGCTGCCAGATGGCCGCTTGGCTAGTGGCGCAAGTGACAAGGCAGTGCGGCTGTGGGATCCCGCTTGTGGAGGCGGCGCCACGGTAGTGCTGGAGGGTTGCGCCGGTGAGGTGCTTGCACTGGCGGTACTAGCTGATGGCTGTCTGGTGGGGGGTGAGTTTGTGAGCGAGATAGGAGGCGCCATCAGCGTGTGGGATGTGGGTGCGGCGCCACCCGTTCGCACCGCGCAGGTGGGGTGTGCCAGCGGCATCCTGGCGCTGGTGGTGCAGCGCGATGGCTGCCTGGCTGCTGGGTGCCAGGATGGCAAGGTGCGGCTGGTGGATGTGGCGGACGGCAGGGTGGTGGGCACCCTGGAGGGGCACACTGACTTTGTGCGGGCGCTGGCAGCGCTGCGCGACGGGCATCTGGCGAGTGGTTCAAGTGACAAGACCATTAGGCTGTGGGATCCAGCTACGCGCGCCTGCACCGCCACGCTGGCGGGGCACACTTGGGGTGTGTACGCCCTGTTGGTGCTGGGGGATGGGCGGCTGGCGAGCGGGTCGGGCGACCGCACATTGCGGCTGTGGGATGCTGCCACGGGCGCCTGCGTGCGGGTGCTGGAGGGGCATACCGACGCTGTGCAGTCGCTGGCGGTGGTGGGCGATGGGCGGCTGGCCAGCGGTGGAGACGACACGACCATTCGGCTATGGGATGCCGCCACTGGTGCATGCAGCTGTGTGCTGACAGGGCACAGCGAGAAGGTGATGGCGCTGGCGGCGCTGCCAGGTGGGCGGCTTGCCAGCGGGTCGGATGACAAGGCGGTGCGGCTGTGGGAAGTGTAGCTGGCTCCGCTGCGATGACGCGTTGCTGTTGCTCTATGCAAGCGCACTCAGTGCGGTATTGGTGGCACGACGTGTGAGAGTGGCTGGTGGAGCGCTGTCCCGCAATGCTGGTACGACGGCTACCATTGGCTCCATTCACGCTGCAGTGGCCCACCTGCGCTCAGGCGCACTGCTGTCCCCACCTGACTGGGTGGGTGCTTGCGCGCGCCAGGCAGGTGGCACTGGGCCAGTGATTGCCAGTGGTGGCCGCGTACGCTGGCACGTGGCACTCGTGCGGCGCTGAGGATGGGGAATGCTGGTACCTTGGCCGCTACAATGGCGACTCTGCCGGCCCGGGGAGCTGTGCCAGCAGTTCAGCTGGAGTCTGGCAGGGCTGTGCGTTGCGGTGCGGTGCGCGGCGTCTGTGGCTGCGCAGTAGCTGAGCGCACGCTGGCACGCATGGTGGCAGCAGAAGCAGCAGCGTTCCAGGCCTCTGGCGACTGCGTTGTGACATGGGATGCCATATGCACACACTTCACTGGCTGGGAGTGGCACCCTGCTGCGAGCACCGCTGGCGACGCAGCGCGTGGTGGTGAGCAGCAACGTGGCGGCAGTGCCGCTATTGCACGCGCTGCGAGCGGTGCGCCATCCATCGCGGCGCGCGTGCCCTCCGCCAGTGGGCGTGCACTGACGTGCGACCTGGGCGACCCCGCGCCCCCCGGCTATGCACCAACGGAGGTGCGGCTGCCTGGCATGGAGGTGCCGTTGTGGCGCGCGGATGGTAGCGCTGACAGCGGGGCAGCATTCACGGCGGCGCACACGCCCAAGGCGCCAGTGTGGAGCACGCCCTTCCCGCCGCCGGCAACGGGTGGTTGTTGCAGGAGTGCTGCCACGCAGGTGCAGCTGCACTTGGACCTTGCAGTACGCTCATGGTTTTCACCATGCGCTGTCGCTCTCCTTCTTGGCAGAGGCGCCGGTGGCGGCGCTGGAGGGTGTGGCGGCCCTGGTTGTGCGCAGGCGGCTACTGTGAGCAAGCCCCCACCTCCCAGCCGCCCCTGAC
Source organism: Burkholderiaceae bacterium (assembly GCA_023954095.1). Classification (GTDB taxonomy): domain Bacteria; phylum Pseudomonadota; class Gammaproteobacteria; order Burkholderiales; family Burkholderiaceae_C; genus Simplicispira. The sequence continues at coordinate 4,193 of JAMLIQ010000015.1, forward strand.
TGCATGCGCAGATTGGGACGGAGTCCACCGGCGCGGACCACCCAGGCATGAAGGCGCAGGCGGCGGCGGCAGGTGCTACAGTGCAGAGTGGGCACTTGGCAGACGCCTTTGCGGCACTGGTGCTGGTGACAGCGCGTCAGCTGCTGTTGAGGGAGTGCACCTTGAGCGCCATGGCGTCGCGCCTGGGCCGCGGGCCGCTGGCGTACGGCTTCGTTGTGCTGCACGGCGGCAATGAGGTGCGCCTGGTGCCGCAGGGCGGCGGCGGGCAGTGGGTGGTGCATGCCATGCTGGCAGTGGGGTAGGTGGAACGCAGCACGGCATGGGCAGTGGCAGCAGCGGCGCATCCAGGCGGTGGGGTCGGCGAACCCGCGCCGTTGATGGCCATACGACCGGGGAGGGTGACGAATCGGCGCAGATGGAGGTGCTGAAGGCTACCAATGCTGCGATGCCTCTTGCTGACAGTTGTGCCAAGGCGGGGCAACGCAACTACTGGTAGGCGGCACGCATGGATGCTGCGGCACAGGCGGTGGTGCTGGAGGAGGCGATGGTGGCAACACCTGGCGGCGTCATCGTTGCCACCCACGCTGGCAGCTGTGAAGGGCCGCATCACGGATGCGCTGCCGTCGCCACCGCCGCGTGATCTGGCGGCTGTGGAGGACCTGAATGACTGCATGGTGGCGACCGTGGAGCGCAAATAGGAGGCATTCCGTAGCATGCCCACCACCAGCAGTGCCAGCGCAGCATACCTGGCCAGCCAGTCTCGTCATGGTGGGCCGCTGCCACGTGGGCTGCGCTGGCCACTACCTGGACCGCCACCCAACAGATGCCATCACGTACTTTGGCTCGACGAACTGACGCGCATGCGCGTGGGTATCAAGGATGAGTTGTGTGTGTGTGTGCGTGCACGGGGGGATGAAGGCAGGGGCGCCAGGTGGGTGCGCACCGCGTACCACACGCACGCGTGAGTACCATGTGCTCACTGTCGCCCTCCTGCGGTGGCGTGGCGTGGCGGCGGGGGTGTGCCAGCATTGTGTTTGAGTCGGGTTGTGTGTGCCCTGTGCCCGGCGGGGGCGGCAGGGAGCTCTCATTTGACAGGACCATCGGCCATCGACGGGATGCCATATCAGCAGCCAGGAGAATGGCCCATATCACAGGTGCGGCTTTCGTTGCGCCGCATGTTGCGCGCGGTGCAGTGTCGGCAAGCCTAGCCAGAGTCCCTTCAGGGAACCAGATTGTCACAATGGGGCTGCAACACGGCGTGGCCTCTTGATGGTCGAGCCGCCAGCATGGGCTTTGCAAGATGTGCGCACACATGACGGTGGAAGCGACTGCTGCAGGTCGACCCGTTATTGCGCGGGTGTAAATGCACCTGTGGATGCGGCTGTGGGGCTCGCGGCGGCACCCCCCGCTACAGTGGGCGGTGAAAGTGATGGTGGCCGGTGTGGCAGCACGAGAGATGGTGGCAGCGTCCGCTATTGCTGTCGAGGCTGCTGCTGGTAGCGGTGGCGGTGATAGCGGCGCGAGAGATGACGGCAACGTCACGGCGGCCGGCGCAGGTGGCCGGGGGTGTGGGAGTGGTGGCAGCGCGAGTGATGGCGGCGGCGGCAGCGGCGCAAGAGGACAGCAATGCAGGGCGACTAATTGGCGCGGATGGCGGCGCGGGTGCCGCGAGCGTCACAAGCAGCATCGCTGCAAAGGCGGGAGCGGGGCGGCGCAGCGGCAGCCATGTGGCGCGCTGCGGTCGAACTTGGTGGCTGCGAGGTCAAGAGGCGTCCGACCATGGAGTAGCTCACCGGGGGGTAGGGGCCCCAGGTATGGGTCGCATGTGGGCATTTGTGAGTGTGTGTGTCAGGAGCCTGGGTGGCGTAGGAGAGGATGCAATGCGCCAACGATTGCAGGCCAGGAGGTAGTGGTAGAGGCGTGGGTGCCATTAGCGCTGCTCGCTGTGGATGGCAGAGGAACTGGAAGAGCTGCGTGCAGCGGGGACACGTGCAGAGCAGCGGACGATGGCAGCCGCTGGTGGGGGACAGTGGGCTGCAACAGTCTTCGAGGAAGCGCGGCGCCACACAGCCGAGTAGGGACGGCGGCGGCGGAACTGCATGATCCCCGCAGGGTGGGCATGGTGCGCAAGTACAAGGCATTCCGCGGCGTATCCGTCCCCACTCGCGTGCAAGCGTGGTGCCCTTCTTGTCCAACTGCGCGACACTCCGGGGGTTCAGCGAATGGGCAACCAAGCGACAGCCAGCCAGGGAAGTGCAGTGCAATGAGGCGCAGCCGAGTGGGCGGACAAACCCACGCAGGCGTGTACGTGGTGAGGTCGTCGCCAGCCAGCATTGGGTAGCTGGGCGACGGAGGGCTGCCGGTGGGTGGCGTGTGGCTCGCGAGGCGTGAGTCAGGCTGAGCGCCACACCCCTGCCCCTACTCTATGGAGCCGCACAACAGCGCGCCAATGCCAATGCACAGTGCGCGGGCATGGCATTGGGGATCGACGAGAACGCAGCGGCAGCCAGATGAGTACGACACAGCGGCAGCGCGGCCGCGAGGGCGCACGAAATAATGCGGCCCCGCCCCAGCTGCGTCTGTGCAGCACTGCGCACATGCACATGTACACTGGGCAATTGTCGATCTTGGCGCGGCCTGAGTTCAATAGGCGGTCCGAAATCACCCACGAACTACCACCCCTAGTGTGGGGGAGCGTGTGCGCAGCACGAGCCGGAGGCACGCAGCAGGGAAGGATGCAAGTATGCAGGAGGAGATGGAGGCCTAGGATAGTGGGCAGGGGGTAGGGTAGCAGGGGGAGGGGGCAGGGGGCAGGGGGCAATGCGCAGTGTACAACGTGCGAGGAGAGAGGCTGCACGCCTGGGAGTCGGCGGCGGCGCCAGGCGCGCATCGCCCGTGGCGGAAACATCAGACTGCAGGGCGGCAGAGGGGGAGTGGATTCCTCCCCATCCGCGCCAGTCGGAGGGGTTTACGCACGAAATGGGAGCCGCCTAGTACCGCGATTCTTCTGTACGCACGCTTGGTGACGCGTAACGCCGCATGCAGCGCGGTACAGGTCCGTGGCTCGAATCCGAGGCAAACGCCCGGCTTAATTCCCTTCCTTCCTCTCTCGGCATTGACGACGACGAGAAGGCGGACGAGGATGAGAACAGTTCAAAAGAAGACCCGGCCATCACTTGAAACGATCATCATCGTGAACGAAGCGCGGGGAGGTGCGCGTAAGAGACGCCCGCTGTGATGCCCTCGCAGCAACTCACGGCCAGTTCCTCCAGCCCCGGCGGCAGCGACGCCACCGCCGCATCACCCACCGCTGTGTAGCCGCAGTCCAGCTTCCTGAGTGCGGACAAGTGGTCAAATGACACGCCTGCCGTGATGCCGCTGCAGCTCTCCACATTCAGCTCCTCCAGCCCCGGCGGCAGCGACGCCACCGCCGCATCACCCACCGCTGTCTCCCCGCAGTCCAGCTTCTTGAGTGCGCGCAGGTGGCCAAACGACACATCTTCCGTGATGCCCTCGCAGCACTCCACAGCCAGCTCCTCCAGCCCAGGCGGCAGCGATGCCACCGCTGCATCCCCCACCGCTGTGTCGCCGCAGGCCAGCATCTTGAGTGCGGACAGGTGGCCAAACGACACAAGCGCCGTGATGCCACTGTAGCCCCGCACATCCAGCTCCTCCAGACCCGGTGGCAGAAACGCCACCGCCGCATCACCTACCGCTGTGCGGCTGCACTCCAGCTTCTTGAGTGCGGCCAGGTGAGCAAACAACACGCCCGCCGTGATGCCCCTGCAACCGCTCACATTCAGCTCCTCCAGCCCCGGCGGCAGCGACGCCACCGCCACATCACTCACTGCCGTGAAGCCGCAGCCCAGCTTCTTGAGTGCGGCCAGGTGGCCAAACGACACGCCCGCCGTGATGCCGCTGCAGCCCGCCGCATCCAGCTCCACCTGACCCAGCGGCAGCGACGCCACCGCCGCATCACCCACCGCTGTCCATCCGCAAACCAGCTTCTTGAGTGCGGCCAGGTGGCCAAACGACACGCCCGCCGTGATGCCCTTGCACTCCCCCACATTCAGCTCCTCCAGCCCCGGCGGCAGCGATGCCACCGCCGCATCACCCACCGCCGTGAAGCCGCAGCCCAGCTTCTTGAGTGCGCGCAGGTGGCCAAACGACACGCGCGCCGTGATGCTGCAGCCCCACACATTCAGCTCCTCCAGCCCCGGCGGCAGCGACGCCACCGCCGCATCACCCACCGCTGTGCAGCTGCAGTTCAGCTTCTTGAGTGCGCGCAGGTGGCCAAACGACACACCCGCCGTGATGCCCCCGCAGTACCCCACATACAGCTCCTCCAGCCCCGGCGGCAGCGACGCCACCGCCGCATCACCCACCGCTGTGCCGCCGCAGCCCAGCTTCTTGAGCACGCGCAAGTGGCCAAACGACACACCCGCCGTGATGCCCTTGCAGCCCCACACATCCAGCTCCTCCAGCCCCGGCGGCAGCGACGCTACGACGGCGTCTGCGTCACGTATCCCACGCCACAGTGTCACACCCGCCGCGGCCGGGAAAGCGGCGCGCCACCGCGGCACTGACTTCAGGGTCCGAAGCAGCGAGCCCCGCCACGGCACCTGGGCTACCGCAGCGGTGAGGGCAGGGTGCACCGCGCGCAGCGCCGTGGCATCTGCCGCATTGAGCTGGTCCCACACCAGCGCGGCCAGAGCAGGCGCCGCCACCAGGACCCGCAGCAAAGGGGCTGCTGTGCGCTCTAGGACGTCTGCATCGACGCTGCTGCTGCCTCCACCTCCACCGCCGTGGTGGCCATCGGGGCTGCTGCTGCTGCTTCCACCACCGTGGTGGCCATCGGGGCTGCTGCTGCTGCCTCCACCACCATGGTGGCCATCGGGGCTGCGGCTGCTGCTGCCTCCACCCGCTGCGGCAGCGATCGCCTCCGCACCCTCCGGGCTGCCAGGTGGCGCAACCTCGCTTGTCGCCGCGGCGCCGCTGTCGCGCGCTGCCATCACGAGGGGTAGGGATGCTGTAGCAGGATGGCAGCAAGAGGGACTGGGCGGAAGTTCTACACACACTGCAACCTTGTGCGTGCGCGCTCTCTGCCCTGCAATTGGAGGGCGGTGGGCGATTGCGGGTGCGTTGTTGGCAATGAGTATCAGTGTGTGGGGGGAGGGGGTGTGGGGGGCAGGTTAGGCCCGCGGCGGCTGCGGCTGGACACAACCCACCCTGCACCTGTGCACATACAAATAGATCTGGCGCACCTGTGCCACATTTGCGCAGGATGCGTGCTCACGCACACTACCAATTGACGATGCTCTCTGCATGGCATCGTTGGTGCTTCGAGTGGCAGCCGCATTGTGCCACCCGCTGGCCGAGCAGCTAGGAGGGAGGCGATCAGCATGGGGCATTGGGCAAGGATCCCGGCGCCGGCCGGACAGTGAGTACACGGCACGGCAAAGGTGCAGCGCAGCCACGTCTGCCAGTGTGGCGCCTCCCTATCCCTGATTTAGTGGTGACCTCCTCCTTGAGCTGCCATGCGGTGGCCATAGCCTCCAGTTTGGACTTCATTGCCTTGCAGACGCGCCCCCACACACACACACACGCACACAGGCATCCTCCCCTCTGCGGCTCCCCGCATGGCATGGCTTGCCCGCAGTCCCTGCTGGCCCGCCGCCAGTGCTGCTGTTGGGCAGATTGGTTGTGAGGTGCCGCCAGCGCTGTTGCAGTATCTCTGCCCTCTGCCTGCTGCCGTGCGCGGCGGCGCCATCTGCAAGCTGCTCGCCCCTGCTGACTGACACGACACACCTGACAGCACTGGGCGGCAGCGGCGGCAATGGCGGCGCCAGCAGCAGTGCGGTGCCAGGAGCAGAGTGTGAGCGTGAGGACGTGCTGTACGTGGCGCTGCGCGACCGCGGCACCTTCTCCAGCGACGACCAGGCGAGGCATCCGTCTTCCCCACCGCGCCGCCCGAGCTCGACCCCGCCACCGGTGCGGTGACAGCACAGGTGAAAGGGAAGGCACTGTGGAGCACGCTGTACTGGCAGGGGCGCCCCGCTGGCGAGATATTCAAGTGTGTGGAGGCGGTGGGCTACCGCCCCTTGCCGGATGGGGCAACCCTCACACTGGGCGGTGCCACTGGTGACGGCGTGCTAGCAACGCCGCCCAACTGCTTGCGCGTCACGCTGCGTGCTGCGCGGGGTCTGCTGACGCGCGGGATGGCACGCGAGACGTGCAACCCGTATGTGTGGCTGGATGCGGGCGAGTTCACGGTGCGCTCTGCTGTGCGCTCCTCCGAGACGTCGCCCACTTGGGATGAGGGCTGGGCGTTTCCCATTGTGGAGCGCGCCACCACGCTGGCGCTGGCACTGGAGGTCAACCACAGCCGCACCCTGGGCCCCGCTGTCTTTGAGGGCCGTGTCAACCTCATGCTGTCCGACTTTGATGCGCGGCGTGGCGAGGTGGTGCGCGCCTGGTATCCCCTCACTGCCAAGGACGGCAGCTTTGACAAGCGACGCGGCGAGGTGGACGTAGAGATCTGCTGGGAGTTCAAGCTGCTGTTTGCCACGTTGCTCACCGCTGCCTCTGGCGGTGGCGCCGGCCGCAAGGTCACCCTGGAGCCGTTGCGACTGGATGCCAAGGGCGCGCCCATCTTCCCGCGAGAGCTCATGGCGCGCTTGGGCGGCAGCGCTGCCGCGGCGCAGCAGCAGCAGCAGCTGATGGCGGCGGTGGCGGCGGTGCAGGGGGCGGTGCAAGCGCCGGCGCTGACGGCGAATCAGGCGAGGTGGATCTGACGGGCGAGGCAGCGCGTGGCGGCGGTGGTGCTGCTGCTGCAGCCGCTGCGGGCGGCGCTGGGACTCCAGGTATGTGCAAGCTGCCACTTGTGTGGCGGGTGCGGTTTGTTGCGTTATGCGGCTTCGCGCACTCTGCCACCACACAACCCTTGCAGAGAGCGAGGCAGCAGAGCGGCAAGCGCGCATGGAGGCGCTGGCTGCGATGGAGCTGAAGGATGGCGACTGGCAGGTGCAGGTGCATGTCATTGAGGCGCGGCAGCTGAAGGCAGAGAACATGGACGGCACCAGCGACCCTGTGGTGTATGTCAAGCTGGGCGACCAGTCGCAGCACACCGCCATCATGAAGGGCACCACCTCTGCCGTGTTCGACCACCACATGTTCTTCAACTTCCCCAAGCTCACGCGCGCTGAGGTGGAGGCACTCACCATCGACGTCTCTGTGTTTGACGCCAACATCCTGCTGTCCAGCGAGCTCATTGGCAAGTTTGTGTTCGACGCGGTGGATGTGTACTACCAGCCCCACCACTGCTACCACCGGCGGTGGGTGGGCTTGGTGGACCCCACCAACGGCAAGGACCGCGGCCTGCAGGGCTACTTGCGCCTCTCCGTCTCTGTGCTGGGCCCGGGTGACAAGCTGTATGTGCCTGGCGACGGCGAGGCGGACAGCGTCGCGGCGGCCAGTGCTGGCGGGGCTAAGGATGGCGGGGTGCGGGCGGTGGGAAGGAGGGCGGTGAGGGCAAGAAGGAGGTGCACGGCAAGAAGAAGGCCGCCATGGAGCTGATGCGCAAGGCGGATGGCGAGCTGGCGGATGCAGACGAGGAGGTGTTTGCTGCCGCGCTGGTGCTCATGCCGCCCTCCATAGAGCGGCGCACCAAGTGGCTCGTGGTGACGTGCCACGCGGCGGATGGCTTGCCAGCCATGGATGAAGCCAGCTCCCTGGGCCTCTACGGCGCTGGTATCGATGCGTATGCGGAAGTGTCCTTCTCAGGCAACCCGCCCATCCGCACGCAGTGGGTGACGCGGCGCGGCGCTGCCAACCTGGGCGTGGAGTGGAACCGCGAGCTGTGGCTGCCATTCAACTACCCCAACTTCACGAACCGCATTGAGGTGGCGATCATGGACTTTGACCGCTTCAAAGAGAACGACCGGGTGGGCACCATCGTCCTTAACTTCCGCGACCTGGACTCTGCGCCCTTGCCGCTGGCATGGTGGCCGGTGTACGGCGCACCGGATCGCGTGTTCTTTGGCCGCTTCAAGAACCGCATGAATCGGCTGCCCACCATGGCCTCCAACTACCGCGGCCGCGTGCTGCTGTCAGCGCGCGTGGAGGACACGGCAGACAACAAGGACAAGGATGAGGTGCACTGGCGGCCAGCAGTGCGTGTGCCGCGTGAGCTCATGCCGCCGCTTGCTGTGTACCGCCTGCGCGCGCTCATCATTGCAGGCGATGAGCTGCCCACCCTGGCAGCGGGTACGGTGACAGGCCGCCTGGGCCTCACGGCGCCGGAGTACGGCATCAGCGTGACGTTGGCAGGCAAGACGCTGGACACGCCACGCGTGCGCGTGGAGCGCGGGCAGGCGCAGTGGAATGCGCTGCTGGAGTGTGACGTCATGCTGCCTGTGGGGGCAGGCGGCTTGTCCCTGGGCCTGCCGTCGCCGGCCCCCATGCCGGACACCTTCATCTACCTGTTCCGCGGCGACCCCACCAAGGATGCTGTGCGCATTTGCTACGCGCGCCTGAACACAGCCGAGTTGCTGGCACGCGGGCTGGCTGGCAGCGTGCCCTATTGGCAGCCGCTGCGCGAGGACATTGCAGTGAACGCCATCTCGGATGACGACAGCGCAGGCAGCGTGCTGCTGCGCCTGGGTGTGGGTCCCCTGGGGGAGGCGGTGACCATAGACTGGCGCGCCGAGCTGCGTGAGCTGGAGGTGCGCAAGCCCTTCGAGCTGCGGGTGCATGTGTTCCAGGGCCGCAAGCTGCCCGCCGCGGATGAAACGGGGGCGCTGGACCCCTACCTCAAGGTCTCCATCGCGGGTGAGCAGCGGCTGGCAACCAAGCGCTATGCCACCACAGCGCCCACCTGGTACGAAACCATCTGCATGGATGTCCTGCTGCCACCGCTGCGCTTCGCCAACCAGGTGCACGTGGAGCTGTGGGACTGGGACGAGTACACGGCGCATGACTTTGTGTCGGAGCTGCGCATTGACCTCTCATCCCCTGATGTCCTCATCTCCTCTGCGCGCAACCTGCCACCCATCCTGCCCAAGCCACGCTGGTTCCGCCTCACGCGCTTGGAGTCCAAGGCTGTCAACGACGGCACGGATGCCAGCGAGAATCATGGCGAGCTTCTCCTGCTTGTGCAGCTCATTGCGAAGGACACGCGCGCACAAGTGGTGCCGCTGGTACCCTCCACCATCATCCCACCCACACGCGACATGTTCCTGGAGATTGTGGCCCTCGGCTGCCGCGACCTGCAGCCATTCAACTTCATGCAGATCGCCTACCCGCACGTTGAGTTTGACGTCGGCGATATTGGTGCGCATGCCGGCGCGCTTGCTTGCACCGCACATGCACGCGCACGTGTGTGTGTGTGTGTGTGTGTGTGCGGGTTTGTCTTTGTGTTTCTCTCTGCTGCCCACCCTGACACCCACCACAGAGGCACGCCCCCACCCCCACTGTGTGCAGATGCCAAGTCCGCCAAGCGCAAGCGCGTGGCGAGTGCACGCACCGTCAAATCGCGGTATCCCACAGGGCGCAATCCCAACTTCTGCGAGCGCTTCATGCTGCCCATCAAGGTGCCGCTGGACCCCCTGTTTGCACCCAGCGTGTCGGTGACGGTGCTTGACAACCGGCTGGGTGGGTTTGACACGCCGGTGGTGGCTACCTCTGTCATTGACCTTGACCCCAAGATCCCATGGTCGCCAGCCTATGTGCCAGCGCGCGGTGTTCAGCGGCGATCCAGCGCAAACCCATACGATGGCAGTGGCATTGAAGGCGCTGCTGCTGCGGCTGCTGCGGCCATGGGCGGCGGGGAGGGCGGCGGCGGCGGCGGGGCCGCGGGCGGGTGGGGTGGTGGCAGCGCACAGCAGCCTGCGCGTCGTCACGGTGACCAACATTGTCAAGAGCCGCACGGGGCCACAGCGGATGGTTGCGCTGCATCGAGCTGCCCGGCTAGGCGCGCATGGCCACGCGACGGTGCGCCACAGCCACGACAGCGGTGTTTCGCGACAGTGAAGAACACAGCCCGTGGCTGCTGTCTGGTAGCAATGGGGCACCCCGCCTGACGCGGCGGCAGCGGCGCTGCAAGCGGTGGTGGTTGTGCCACACGCGTGGGCGTGCACGTACTGCTTCAGCCGCGGCAGCGCCACACAACACCAATGCATTGGGAGCGCCTGTTTGCACGCAAAAACGGCGGCGCTGGACCTGGCCCACCTGTGGCGCAGTGGTGGCGTGGGCGGTGCACGGGCTGGTGGAAAGGGGTTGCACACGGCATGTTGTGGAGACGAAGAGGCTTAGAAGAAGATTGAAACAATTAGATGCGGCGATCACCTCCCAAAGGACTCGCCATCAAGGTTTCGAAGAGCGGGGAGGTGCGCGAAAGAGACGCCTGCTGTGATGCCCTTGCAGCCCCGCACATCCAAGTCTTCCAGCCCCGGCGGCAGCACAGCCACCGCAGCATCACCCACCGCTGTGCTAACGCAACGCAGCCTCTTCAGTGCGCGCAGGTGGCCAAAAGACACACCCGCTGTGATTCGCACGATCCGATACCCGCCGTAAGCGTTACTCATGTCCAAGTCCTCCAGCCCCAGCGGCAGCGTCGCCACCGCCGCATCACCCACCGCTGTCTCACAGCAGATTAGCTTCTTGAGCGCGACCAGGTGGTGGAATGACACGCCCGCCGTGATGCCGCTGCACTCCCACATATACAGCTCCTGCAATCCCGGCGGCAGCGATGCCACAGCTGCATCGCCCACCACTGCCTCCCAGCATACAAGCTTCTTGAGTGCGGCCAAGTGGCCAAACGTCACCCCCTCTGAAATGCTGCAGCCCCCCACATTCAGCTCCTCCAGCCCCGCCGGCAGCGATGCCACCGCCGCATCACCCACCGCTGTGCTGTAGCAGCGCAGCTTCCTGAGTGCGCGCAGGTGGCCAAACAACACGCCCACCGTGATGCCGCGGCAGTTCCCCACAATTAGCTCCTCCAGCCCCGGCGGCAGCGACGCCACCGCCGCATCTCCCACCGCTGTGCCCCCGCAGTCCAGCTTGTTGAGTGCACGCAGGTGGCCAAACGACACACTGGCCGTGATGCCCTTACACCACTCCACATGCAGCTCCTGCAGCCCCGGCGGCAGCGAGGCCACCGTCGCATCACCCACCGCTATGTCCCTGCAGACCAGCTTCTTCAATGCGCGCAGGTGGCCAAACGACACACGCGCCGTGATGCCCTCGCAGTCCCGCACATTCAGCTCCTCTAGCCCCGACGGCAGCGACGCCACGACGGCATCTGCGTCACCTATCCCAGGCCACAAGACTACACCCAGCGCAGCTGGAAACGCAGCGCGCCACCGCGGCAGTGATACCAAACGCTGAGGGAGCGAGGCCCGCCACGGCACCCCCGCCACCGCAGTGGTGAGAAATGGATGGACAGCGCGCAGTGCCGTGGCATCTCCCGCGTCAATCTGGCCCCACACCAGTGCGGCTAGCGCAGGTGCCGCCACCAGCACCCGCAGCAGAGGCGCCGCTGTGCGCTCCAGGTCATCTGGATCGATGCTGCTGCTTCCACATCCACCATCGTGGTGGCCATCGGGGCTGATGCTGTTGCTGCTGCTGCTACTCTCTGCGGCAGCGATCGCATCCGCACCCTCCTGGCTGCCAGGTGGCGCAACCTCGCTTGTCGCCGCGTCGCTGCTGGCGCGCGCTGCCATCACGAGGGGTAGGGATGCTGTAGCAAGATGGCATCAATAGGGACTGGGCGGGGGTTCTGCGTGCGCTGCAACATCGTGCGCGCACGCTTCTCCCTGCTGCCGCGGCCACCTGTCCTCTGTGTTGTGTGAGCATTGAGGTTAGGCCCGCTGTGGCCACCCGGATCCACAGCGATCTCTGGCGCATGCATGATGCAGAGCACCAGCACATCCACACCTCGTGTTAACCTCTGCCACAACACACCCATTTACATCTCCATTTTAGCAGCATCGCTGCTGCTTGCAGGCGCAGCTGCGGTATCGTGCCGCACACTGAGCAAAGAGCAGGGAGAGTGTGGATGAGCATGGATGCGGCTGCGTGCTGCGGCGCGGGGGCAAGGCGCCGCAGCCTGCAGCCCGGCGGCGCGGTTTGCAGTGAGGGCGGAGGTGGCTAGCGCTACAGTCACCGGGTGCAGTGGGGGTGGTATGCATGCGCGGGGAGCTGAGTGCGGTGCTGGCGCGCTGCGAGCCGCGCGCACCGTCTGCCACCTCGCCCTCCACCGCTGCCCACACGCGGGTGCACGCCCAAACGCGATGAAGTCGCGAGTGCGCTGCAGGGGCGCGCGGAGGCATCCGCGCGGCTGGCTGTCGGTTTGACGGCTGCCACCGGCATGCCAGCCTACAAGGCGGTGCGCACTGCCAAAGCCCTGTTGTCCGCCGTGCCACCCACGGAGGTGCCCAACCCAGCGGCGCTCGTCGCGTCATACACTGCCGCATCTGGGAGCCGCTCTGCTGCGCCTGCCGCGGCACCCGCCCCCGCCCCTGCCCCGCCAACATCCTCCGGCACGGCAGCGGCAGCGGCGTACACCACCACCACGACAGGGGCAGACTTTGGCAGTGGAGGGCAGGGGGGTGGCTGGCGGGGCGGCAGCGCGCGGCTGGTGGCAAGCCCGCTGGCGGCGCTGCCACCCACGACACGGCGGCACCGCACGACAGATGACGTGTGGGCGGCAGTGGCGGCGGCGGAGGCAGAGGCGGCGGCAGCAGGCACGCGTGCGGCTGCCACGCGTGCGGCTGCCACGCGTGCCGACCTGCAGGCGGCGCTGGCGGCGCAGGAGCGCGAGACTGCAGCAGCGCGGCGGGCAGAGGCGGCGCGGGAGGCCGAGTTTTCTGCTGCCGTGGTGCGTACAACAGCGGATGCGGAGGCGGGCAAGGTGGCGGCTGCCAGTGCGCGTGCGGCGGCAGCCAAGCGGCAGCGGGAGGAGATGGAGGCATTCAATGCTGCGGCGCAGGCGGCACGCACCGAGCGACGTGCTGCAGACCTGGCGGTGGAGGGTGCCATTGTAGAGCGCCTGGCACGTGCCGTGGCAGAGGACGAAGCGCGGTCGACCGCTCGGCGCGCAGCGGCAGTGGAAACCATGCGGCGCACGCTGGCAGAGAACGAGGCGGCGCTGGCGGCCAAGGCGGCTGCCGCCACAGCGGCACGGCAGGAGGAGGCGCGTGCCGAGGCAGCGGCGCGTGCCGAGGCCGACGCGGCAGAGGCAGCGCGGCTGGCGGCAGCGGCGGCGCGCGATGCCGCTCTGCACGCTAAGCTGGATGCCATGAAGGATGTGTTTGTGGACGCCACGCGGGCGGAGAGGGTGGCTGCTGAGCGCGCAGAGCGCGAGGCGAAGGAGCGATGGCGGCGGGACGACGCAGCAGCTGCGCGCAAGGCAGCCGCCCGCGCTGCCACGCTGCATGACATCCAGTCCACGCTGCAGGCGCAGATGGCGGAGCATGCAGCGGCACGAGCGGCGGCGCGTGCGACGGCAGCGGCAGAGGGGGCGGTCATCCGCAATGCCGCGGCGGCAGAGGTGGCAGAAGCAGCGGCTGCCGCCACGAGTCGTGGGGCACGGATGGCTGCCTACCGCACCGACATTGAGCGCCAGATGCTGTCTGACGCCACCCTGCGCCGCGCTGCTGACGACACCCCCCCTGGAGCGCGCCATCAGCACCACGTACATGCGCAGTTTGGCGGCTGCCAGTGCTGCTGCAACCGCAGCGGCGGCGGCACCCATCCGCACGGGTGGCTTTGGCCGCAAGCGCACCATCACCTGAAGGAGCCGTGCGGCGTAATGTTCCCTCCTTGACCTCGCCCACGCGTTCCCACGCGCCCACCCCCCACGCTTGCACCCACAGCCACGCGCACACCCGCGCATGCACACACCCATCCACCCGCATCCGCACACCCATCCATATGCCTACTACACACATGCACGCATACACGCACACTTACGCTGCCAGCCAGCCAGCCAGCCAGCCAGCCACTTATCCTGCGCATGGATGCATGCTGCCACCCCCTTGCCGTGCGTGCGTACATGTGTGCGAGTGTGCAAGCGTGTTGTCGGCCGCGGTGCATCACTTCAACTTATTGAGTAATGAGGGGGCGGGGGCAGGCGCGCTACCGCCGTGCTGCCAGCGCCTTGAGGGGGTCCACGTTGTTGCGCCGGGCGTGGTAGGCGTCATGCGCGCTGAGGGCAACGGCAGTGGATGCAGAGACGCGGGCCCCGCTGGCAGCTGCCTCCTCCAGTGTGGCGGGCTGCGGCCGGCGCCCTCCGCCCCGCGGCCCACTGGCGCCGCCACTTCCACCGCGCCGCTGCTTGCCGCTGCTGCCACGCCGGCCGCCACCGCTGCCGCTGCCGCTGCTTGTGCCGGCACCCACTGACTCCACTGCAGCGCGCAAGGCGGCAGGTACCAGGTAGCTGGGTACGTCCTTGAGGTGGGGGACGGCGGCTCCCGGTGCCAGGGCCTTATCGTGGCGCACGCGCTGCAGCGCCTCCGCATCGTGCGGGTTGTCCTCAAAGTGTGCGCGCAGGGCCTCAGAGGCCAGCAGCTCACCACGCACGTCAGCAACGCGCGCTGCAGCGACACGCGCATCCGTCACGCTGCGCAGCTGGTCCTCCACGCGATACCGGAAACCCTCCACCTCAGCCACTGCAAAGGGCAGCGGCGACGGCTGCGGTGCGCCGCTGTCGGCAGCAGGGGCTTGCCCAGCCTGCAGACGCGCCAGCAGGGTGTCGTGCTCTGGCACGGTGCCCTCCGGCTCCACAAATGTGAGCGCCACGCCGGCGGCACCACCGCGTGCTGTGCGGCCAATGCGGTGCTTGTAGGCTGCCGCAGTGGGCGGGAAATCAAAGTTGACGACGGTGGCAACGCCCACAAAATCCACGCCGCGCGACACGCCATATGCGGCGTCGACAGCTGTCGTTGAAGCCATCGCTGCCCTGCCACCCTTGCGGCGCACTGCAGGGGCACCGCACTCCATGCCCGTGCTTGCAGTTGCGGCGCCAGCGCCGCTGCCGGCACCATCCTCCTCCTCGCCCTCGCCCTCGCCCGCGCCCTCGGCTGCAGCCTCAGCGGTGGCGTCGGCGGGTGCACGGCGGCGCTTTGTGCCCGCACCGCCAGCAGCGGGCAGAGCGTCCGCTGCCGCTGCGACGAGCGCGGGCAGGGCGTCATCTGTGGCGATGAGGATGTCAAACATGCCGCGGTTGAAGGAGGCAAGGAGGTGGGCGCGGCTGTTGGCGGGCAGCTCTGCGTTGAGCACAGCCGAGGCGATGGAGAAACGCTCCAGGAAGAGCTTGACACGGAAGGCGGCAGCGACGTCGTTGACAAAGATGAGGGTGCGGCCTGCCAGCAGACGCAGCTTGAAGAGTGCAAAGAGGAGGAGGTAGCGGTCAACCTTGAAGCCAACGCGCAGGTAAAACTGCGTCAGCTTGCCCTGTCCGGCGCCCACCATCATGTTGACGACCACAGGCGCGCGCAGCAGGAGGCGCTGCACGCCGTCCAGCTCAGGGGAGAGGGTGGCAGAGAGGAGGACAGTCTGGGCACCAGTGTGCGGCAGTGCTGCTGCCACCGCCTGCAGGTCGGCAGTGTAGCCAAAAGACAGCAGCATGTCAGCCTCGTCCACGACGAGCAGCTCGGTGGCTGCCAGTGACAACGGGGCAGGCTTGCCGCCTACGGGGCGCAGCAGCGCCAGCAGGCGTGCCGGCGTTGCGACGATCACACCTGCGCCGCCCGCCAAGCGCGCTGCCTGCTCGCGCAGGGAGCCAGAGGAGGCACCCCCCACGTCGATGACACGGAAGAGGTCACTGGCGTAGTAGGCCAACGACGCCAGCACAGCGGCAGTTTGGTCCACCAGCTCACGGGTGGGCACCAGTACAACAGCCAGCGGCAGTGCGGCAGCAGACGGGGTGGCGGCGGCGCGGCTGTAATGCGCAATGGCGCGCTGCAGCAGTGGGATGCCATAGGCGCCCGTCTTGCCAGAGCCGGTGGCAGCGATGCAGCAGGCATCCTTGCCGGCGAGCAGCGGCGGGGCAAGTGCACCCTGCACGCCGGTGGGGCGCGCAAAGCCCACACGTGCAATGCCCTTCAGCAGGCGACGATCCAGGCCCAGCTCGGCGTCCGCCCAGGAGGTGGGGGCGGTGGTGGGGGCAGGGGTGGGGGCGGGGGCGGGGGCTGGGGCAGAGGCGGGGGCGGTGGTGGGGGCAGGGGTGGTGGAGGTGGGGGCGGAGGAGACAACGACAGGGGCGGAAGGCGAGCCAGATGCGGCAGACCCAGCGCGAGCGCGGCGGGCAATGGGCGCAGTTGTAGGCAGCTCCACGGGCGCCACAGGGGGCGCGACAGCAGATGGAGCGAGAGCAGAGGAGGCGGCAGAGGTGGCAGACATAGAGCGAGCACGACGGGTGGCGGGGGCCACAGGCACCGCAGCGGCGACGGCAGCCTTGGCAGCGCGAGGGGGAGGAAGGGGGGGGGGGGGAAGATGCCAAGAAGGATGGGCAGGAGACGAGGAGAAGAGAGGGGCGAGTAGGCAAGAGGGTGCACAGAGGGATGGGCAGGAGAGGAGAGGAGAGGAGAGGAGGAGAGAGGGGAGAGAGAGGAGGACAGGGAACGAACGCGTCGTCTCACAGCTTCACTGGGTGCGGCAGCAGCATGCACGGCCAGGTGGGCACGGATGCCACACGATGCATGCCAGGAACTGCGACGGCGGTGGGCGCAACGGGTGGCGCGAGCACGCGAGGTGGCTGCGTGGCGGTGGGTGGTGGCTGCAATGAAACCGTTGACTTGAAGGCGACGGAAAAAATGGTGCCGCTGGGTCGCCTAGGCAGGCGAAGCCCGCAGCACAGCGCTACCAGTGCGGGCAAGTGGCCAAATGGCACGCCCGCCGTCAAGCAGGAGCAGGAACTGGCCTGCAGCTCCCGCAGGCTGAGAGGCAGCGCTGCCACCGCAGCGTCGCCCACAGCAGTCCAGCTTGGCGAGCGCGGGCAAGGGGTGGCCAAACAGGACACTCGTTGTGACGCCCTATCCGCAGCACACGCAAACCGGGCGGCGGAGTTGCGACTGCCGCATCACTCCCTCCTGAACTGCTACAGTCCAGTTCCAGCAGTGCGGGCGGGTGGCCAAGCGCCGCACCCGCAGAGATGTTGTGGCAGCCGCACAACACCAGCTCTTGCAGGATGGGTGGCAGCGCTGCCACCGCTGCATCTCCCGCAGCCGTGGAGCTACTGTTCAGCTCAATGCGCGCGGTACCTCTGCTGCAATGTTGGTGCAGCGCGACGCACCCAACTCCTGCACGCCGGGTGGCAGTGGCGCCACAGCGGCGTCACCCATGCCCGCGGAGCTGCAGGTTTGCTGGGCGAGCGCGGGCAAGCACGCAAAAGAGACCCGTGCTGCGACGCCTCTGCAGATCCACGTCAACAGCTCCCGCGGCGATGGCGGCAGTGCCTCCGCAGCCGCATTTCCCACAGCAGCGTCGCAGCAGGAGGAACAGGGGAGGAGGGGAGGAGGGAGGAGCGAGGAGAAGAGGAGGGGAGGAGCCAGCGAGGAGGGGAGGAGCAAGATGGGCCAGGCCCTGCCAAGCTGTGTAGTGTGGTTACTCGTCCACCAGCTCACTATCACAGAGCCTGGCAGACGCACCAAATGCCACTCAGTGTGACGCTGCAAATGGCCGCTGCTGCCGCGCCATCTCAGCTGCGCTGCGCGCCTGGGGAGTTCGGTGGGAGCAACCCCTGCCGCTTGAAGGAAAATGGGAAAAATGCGGGGCTCAACGAGTGGGGGCACTCGTCGCCCCGGGGCTGCCACGCAGCAGCGCACCCCATTTTTGGAAGGTAAGCGGCAGCGGCGCGTGTAGGACGGGGATATGCAAACACCCATAAGACAGCCTGCGTGTCCCACTTTTTTAGCGTGTGCATCGCGCTGCAATGCTACTTTTCCAGCCCAGAATCCTGCGTAGGGTGGTGGTGCAGCTGCGGCGGTGCACTAAGAGGGTGGGACGCGCTTGTGGGGCAGTGCAGGGCAGCTGAGGCAGTGCGGCGCGGGGGTGAGCGCAGGCATGGAGAGTGCATGATGGGGTGCATCGCTGGACGCGTGCAGGAAGGGCTCGCGAGTTTGCGTCTGCGTGTGGGTGTGTGGTTGGGGGCGGCGCGCCGTCGCAAACAGAAACACCAGCCACACCACGGTTGTCGTGTCCTCCGGGGGGGCCAACCGCGGGTGCCGCGGGTGCCACATACTGGGTGGTGTGTTTTCTGTTTGGCGCGGGGTGGGGCGCGGGGGGCTGAGATGGCGCGGAGAGCGCAAGTTCGCGGGATAGGGGGCGTGGTTGTTTGCTTGTACGCATGCCAAGGTGCGTGATTGCGCACCGGGGGTCTGTGGCTGCGATTGGAAGGCAGTGGTAGTGCCGCGCGTGCCAGGGTTGATGCCATTTGTGACGGGCATGGTGGCAGTCCGTGTGCTGGTGGGCATGCCCATCAGGCATCACCCACGGGGCACTGCACCGCGCGCTTTTGTACGCAGGGGTGCACTGCGGTGTACTTGACACTCGACACGCGCCGTGCCTCTCTCACACCCGCCCACTCGCCCCCATCCAACCGCAGGGGGATCCCAACACTTGCCAACTTGCAAGCATCGCGACACACCCACCATGGCGACACACACCGCAGCGCAGCGCGGCCCGCCGGAGGAGCCTGCCACGCCGCCGGCGCCTACAGCCGCGCCCCCGCCACCTGCGCCTGGCGGTACAGCGGCGCCGCAGCGCACGCCGCTGGCGGCGCATGTGACACGCTGCATCGAGCTGCACGATGCCAATGCCGCCCTGCTGGGGCGCATCACTGCAGCGCAGCGCGGCGGCAAGTGGACCGTCAGCTATGCCATGCGGTGGGTCCCCGCTACTGCAGGTGCGGGCGCGCACTTTGAGCTGGTGGAGAAGGGTGTTGTGACGCCCGTGTCGCAGCTGCTGGCTGCCTGGAAGCCTGGCGAGGGTGCTCGTGGTGCTGGCGGCGGCGACGGCGCAGCAAGTGGCGGCGGCGGCGCAGCAAGTGGTGGATCTCCACCTGCTGTGCCACCTGCGGCTGCCCTGGCCAGCGACGTCATGGGCCGTCTGCGTGCTGCAGCAGCGGCACTGGTGGCAGGCACTCCGCCGGCTGCGCCGCCTGCCGCACCCCCGCTGGGCATCCGTGCGGTGCATGACGTGCTGGGCACCGACCGCCTGTCGTATGACGTGACCACCTTCGCCGACCTGGTGCGCCTGAATGAGGGCATGGTGGCACCACTTCTGGCGCGTACCTACTTCGGTGACACGCTGATGGCGGCAGGCGATGCTGCGGCCTTCGCCACCAACTACGAGGCCCTGCACACGGCGCTGGCGGCACTGGCGGCACAGGTGGAGAGTGGCCCCCGCCCCACGGCGGAAGCGGCCGCGGCAGTGGGTCGCGTGAATGAGAGTGTGGCAGCGCTGGTGACGGACGCTGCGGCACTGGCGGCGGCGCCTGCTGCTGACGGGGAGGCGCCCGCTGGCGACCGCGGCAGAGGTGGTGGCACGGGGGATGGTGGCAGCAGTGGCGGAGGTGCAGCGCGCCACAATGTTGCGGAGGAGGGCGACGAGTTGGCGCAGATGGCGGCGCTCAAGGCTGCGAATGCTGCGACGCTCGCGAGCATCCGCGCCAAGGTGACGCGGCGCAGCTACAGCTATGCGGCGCGCATGGATGCCGCGACGCAGGCGGTGGTGCTGGAGGAGGCGATGGTGGAGACGCCAACGGCACCTGCGGTAGCAGCATGGGTGCCCCCGGCACTGGCGGTCGTGGATGATCGCTTTGGGGACAAGCTGCCGCTGCCGGCGCCGCGTGACTTGGCGGCGGCAGAGGATCTGAACAACCGCATGGTGGTTGTGGCGCGCAAGTACGAGGACTTCCGCGGCACTCCCGTCACCACTCGTGCATGGACGGCGTACTTGGCCAACTACCACACGCTGGGTGCGGGACTGCGTGATCTGGATGCATCGCTGCGTGACGGCGCGCGCGTTGGCGGGCGGCTGGACGCGCAGGTAGGCACGCTGACTGCTGCCATTGCGGGTGCACGGGCAGAGTGCGCCGCTGGGCGGTTCGCAGCACCAGCTGCAGGTGCAGGTGGCGGGGCCAGTGCGCCAGTGGTGCAGGTGGTGGAGGTGCCTGCAGGGACTGATGGGGCTGCTGCAGAGGCGTTGGTGGCGGCGCTGCCAGCCAGCACAAGCGAGCTGCGGCTGGGTGTGGCCACGCGAGGCATGCGGTTCGGCCACCTGCCTCGCCTGCGCATAGTGGGCTGCCGCGACACGGGCATTGGCGACGACGCGGTTGCCAGCCTGCCTGCAACGGTGGAGGAGCTGGATGTGCGGGGCTGCCGTGGGCTGAGCGCCGCTGCAGGGCTGCAAGTGCGAGCTGGGCTGCGGACGCTGTGGTGTGAGGGGGCATCGCTTCAGGCAGATGTGCTGGCAGCTCTGGCAGGGCGCGGCTGCGGCGGAGATGTAGTCGCAGTGGTGGATGCACGTGCACGGCGGCGCAAGTATGCATGAAGTGGGGGCGTGACGCTGGCGGGGCATTCCAACTTGGTGCGCTCGCTGGTAGTGCTGCCAGATGGCCGCTTGGCCAGCGGTGCGGAAGACAAGACGGTGCGGCTGTGGGATCCCGCTCGTGGAGGCGGCGCCACTGCAGTGCTGGAGGGGCATGCCGGTTCGGTGCTTGCACTGGCGGTACTAGCTGATGGCCGCCTGGCTGCGGGTGATTCGGCCGCAGATGGAACATCAGGCGCCATCAGTGTGTGGGATGTGGGTGTGGCGCCACCCGTTCGCACCGCGCAGGTGGGGTGTGCCAGCGGCATCCGGGCGCTGGTGGTGCTGCGCGACGGCTGCATGGCTGCTGGGTGCAACGATGGCAAGCTGCGGCTGGCGGATGTGGCGGACGGCAGGGTGGTGGGCACCCTGGAGGGGCACACTAGCGCTGTGTGGGCGCTGGCAGTGCTGCGCGATGGGCGCCTGGCCAGCGGGTCGAATGACCGTGCCGTGCGGCTGTGGGATCCCGCAACGCGCGCCTGCACCGCCACGCTGGCGGGGCATACAGGGGGTGTGTACGCACTGGCGGTGCTGGGGGATGGACGCCTGGCCAGCGGGTCGGGCGACTGCACAGTACGGCTGTGGGATGCCGCCGCGGGCGCCTGCGTGCGGGTGCTGAAAGGGCACACCGACGTTTTGCAGTCGCTAGTGGAGGTGGGCGATGAGCGGCTGGCCAGCGGTGGAAACGACAAGTCCATTCGGCTGTGGGATGCCGCCACTGGCGCGTGCAGCCGTGTGCTGACAGGGCACGGGGAGAAGGTGATGGCGCTGGTGGCGCTGCCGGGTGGGCGCCTTGCCAGCGGGTCGAAGGACAAGACGGTGCGGCTGTGGGAGGTGTAGCTGGGTCCGCTGAGATGACGCTTTGCTGTTGCTCTATGCAAGCGCACTCAGCGCGGCATTGGTGGCACGACGTGTGACAGTGGCTGGTAGAGCGCTGTTCCGCAACGCTGGCGTGGCGGCTACCATTGGCTCCATTCACGCTGCTGTCGCCTTCCTGCGCCACCTGACTGGGTGGGTGCTCACGCGCGCCATGCAGCCGGCCCTGCACAAGTGGTTGCCAGTGGTGGCCGCGAGCGCTGGTATGTGGCACTGACGCGGCGCTGGGGAGGGGGAGTGCTGGTACCTTGGCCGCTACAGTGGCGACTCTGCCGGCCCGGGGAGCTGTGCCAGTAGTTCAGCCGACGTCTGGCAGCGCGGTGCGGTGCGGTGCAGCTCGCGGCGTCTGTGGCTCCGCAGTGGCTGAGCGCACGCTGGCACGCATGGTGGCAGCAGCAGCAGCAGCGTTTCAGGCCTCTGGCGACTGCGTTGTGACATGGGATGCCATATGCACACACTTCACTGGCTGGGAGTGGCACCCTTCTGCGAGCACCGCTGACGACGCAGCGCGTGCTGGTGAGCAGCAACGTGGCGGCAGGGCCGCTATTGCACGCACTGCGAGCGGTGCGCCATCCATCATGGCGCGCGTGCCCTCCGCCAGTGGGCGTCCACTGACGTGCGACCTGGGCGACCCCGCGCCCCCCGGCTATGCACCAACGGAGGTGCGGCTGCCTGGCATGGAGGCGCCGCTGTGGCGCGCGGGTGGTAGCACTGACAGCGGGGCAGCATTCACGGCGGCGACCACGCCCAAGGCGCCTGTGTGGAGCACGCCCTTCCCGCCGCCGGCAACGGGTGGTGGTTGCAGGAGTGCTGCCGCGCAGGCGCAGCTGCACTTCGACCTTGCCGAGATGCACCGCGCACATGGCTTCCACCATGCGCTGTCGCTCTCCTTCTTGGCGGAGGCGCCGGCGGCGACGCTGGAGGGTGTGGCGGCCCTGGTTGTGCGCAGGCGCCTACTGTGGGCGAGCCCCCACGGGGACGATGGGGGCGAGCTGGGCGGCGGTGACGTTGGCGGCGGCGACGACGGCGGCGGCGGCGGTGCGCGCGGGCGTGGTCGTGGTGGTGGACGTGGTGGTCGCAGACGCGGAAACAGGGGTGGTGGTGGGCATGGGGGTGGCGTTGCTGGTGGCGGTGGTGGACGTGGTGGCCATGCAGGGGCGCTAGGCGGTCAGGTGGCAGGCGGCCCACCTGCAGCAGCTGCGGCAATGCAGCCCCCCGCTGCGGCTGTGCAGCCTGCTGCTGCAGCGGCTGCCGTAGCAGCAGGTGCCACCACAGGTGTTGGTGCCAAGCGGCGGCGTGCAGACAACGGCGACGAGCATGGCGACAGCGACGCGGCAAGCGAGGGTAGCGCCAGTGCGGATTCCGGCGACGCAGCTGCGGACGATGGCGGCGGCGACGATGGCGGCGATGACGGCGGCGGTGACGATGCAGAGACCATAGACGGGGACGGTGGCGACGGCGGCGGCGGCGGCGGCGATGACGACGGTGACAGCGACGACGACGACGGTGACAGCTACGACAACGACGACGGTGGCAGCAGCAGTGATGAGAGCGAGGGGCCGGGCGAGGGGCCTGGTGATGCCCCTCCGCAGGGCGACGGCGCAGTGGCAGCCGCCGTGGAGAGCCTGCTGCAGCACGTGCGGGTAGTACCACGCTCGCCGTGGGTCGCGGGCGTGCCACCTACGCTGGAGCAGGTGGCGTACCGTGCACGGCGCCTGGAATGCGTGCCACCCAAGGCGTTTTGGGTCGCCCGCGGCCTGTTTGTGTAGTGTTGTCCCGCAGTGTGAGCGCTGCGCCACCGACCAGGCAACACTGTACCACGCTGTAATGCACGCAGGGGCGCGCCGCGCGCCAGGCAGCGCGCCAGTGCCACGAAATGGTGCCGCCGTCCGAAGGTGCCGTAAAATGGACTTAATACGGGGGAAGACCCGTTTACTGCACCTGGCGCAGTAATAGGGGCCGTAAATACGGCAGCGCCGCCCCGTTTACGGCGCTCGCCTGCAGTAATACGGCAGCTGGCCTGTTCAAGTGCCTTATTACGGGCTCCAGTAATCCCCGGAACCAAAAACCGGGCATGCCCTTTTCCTGCTCTGCAAGCGCGCGCATCCACAGGTGAACACACAAGGCGGCGCAGCCCGTGGGGGGTCAGCCGCAAGGCGGGCAATGTTGCGTCACACCGCCACGACGTGCAGCGGGGTGCAGCGGGGGGCAGCGGGGTGCAGCGGCATGGCATGCTGCGCAGCGCACCGGGTGCAGGGCGTTGGCTCAGGCGTCTCGGGCTGTCTCGGCTGTTGCTGCAGCCGCGCTGCCGCCTGCCTGCCTCACGAGGCAGTCGCGTTCTGGGTGCTGCAAGTGTACATGCACGCGCACATGCACATGCAAGCAGGGACGGCGCAGCAGGGACGGCGCAGCAGCAGCGGGGTTACGCCCTGCGCTGCTGCAGCAGGAGGGCACCGGCAGCGCTCTCGGTGGGCGTTGGCACCGTCATCTCCACGGCGTACTGCACGACGACTCGCCCCCCTGCCTCCGCTTCCAGTGCGCTCCTCTCAGCCGATGCGCCAGCCTTGTTCTCTACCACCAGCGGGCCGTGGCGGATGGATGCGTAGGTGAGCGGCGGCACCAGCCAGAGGTGCACTTGGACGCTGGGCGCGCCAGGTGCAGGGTGTAGGTGTTGATGAATGAGGAGCAACCCCCCGCGCTCCTTCCACAGCACGCACAGGTCGTGCTTGGTGGACAGCGTTGCGTTGCTTGGGGCGCCACACAGCTCCACGAAGTCAGCTGCTGCTGCTGCACCAGTGGGAAGGCGCGTGCGGGTCGGAAACCAAGTACCTGCTGGCGCAGGCGGTAGGGCACCGAGCTCCTCTGTGGCAGTGGAGGGCATCACCGACATCAGGCCTTCTCCATCTTCGTTGATCGCGGCACCCAGCGGCGTGTCCAGGTACTGAACAAGCCCGCGAATGGCTTCGTCGATCTCCGGACTGCAGCAACTGTAGCTGCTCCGCCTCCTCGCCCTGCTCCTGCTCCTGCAGCTGCTGCCGCCGCCGGTGGTGGTGGTGCCGCTGCTGCGCGTCGCGCTGCTGCAGCAGCGGCTGCAGCAGCAGCAGCGGTGGCATGTGCACGTGCAACGGAGGGCGGCGGCAGTTCCACGACTGCCGCTGCTGCTGCTGCTCCCACTGCTGCACGTGCTGCCACCACCGCCTCGGCTGATGGTGCCTGCCCCCGTGCTTGCCGGTCAACAGCAGCGTCTGCCCACTGGCGCAGCATACCACCCGCTGCCGTGTGCATGCACAGCCGCTTGATGCGGAACATGCCACCAGCTTCCATGCGGCGCGAGGCGAACTCCTCAAAGAGGTTGTTGCCCAGGAGGCGAAAGGTGTCCTTGGTCTGCAGCAACATCGCAGTGGAATGCAGGAAGTCACGCTTGGTCATGCAGCGGAACTTCTCCTCCATCGCCTTCTGGATGTAGGGGCTCGCCCACTTGTAGGACACCCTGTTCATGCGCTCGCCGACATCATCGTCGTAGTGGATCAGGCGGAACGACAGCATCATGCACGTGGCCTGTAGACTAGGGCCCCGAAACGCTGCAGCAAGCGCGCTAGCACTAACGTCGCGAAGAGCGTTGGCCAGCTCTTCGCCCTCGATGGCACGGTTGGCGAGCACCCACCGTGGGATGGGCCCCCACCGATCCATGCGCTCCTCGATTCCCGTGCGGCCGCCAGCGCCAGCCACACCAGAGAAGCACGCATCCGCCATCAACAGCACCTCCTCCCTCGTCGGGTTGGGCATGTACAGCGGGTGCGTGAACTTGGAGGAGTACTTGTCGCTGTACTCGTTCTTCGTAACAGACGAAGGGATGATGAGCAGGGGAGCTACAAAGTCCAGACGATCGTCCATGGACTTGTCACCGTCCAGAATGACAAAGCTCTCCATCGCATCACCTCGCTTGCCCACGACGAGGAAGGTGTCGGGGCTTATGTTGGCGTCCTTGTACCGCACCGAGATGCCCCTCTCCTGTGTCAGCCGCCACAGCAGGTACCTGCACAAAGCGGGTGGCTCCATGCACGTGCAGGGTGAGGTGCGCGAAGGGCTGCAGTTGCGCACGCGCTTGACAGCGAGACGCACAGGCCAAACGAGCTCTTGCCGATGCCCGGCACCCCACGCAGTGTGAATTCTTTGTGGCCCTCGTACCCGAGTTCCAGGGTCTGCTGCAGCAGGTCGTACAGCTTCTCAAAGGCTGGGCGCACGAACAGCACTGGGGAGTCCAGCAACAGCCACGGCACTGCCTCGCCATCAACTGGCGGCAGTACCAGCTTGCAGCAGCAGCCGTGGCCGTCGGCAATGTCCTCATTCTTGACAGACTGGAGCGCGCGCACGAAGGCCTCGAATCTGATACTAGCTGCGCATGGAAACGGCGATTGGGCGTGGTG
This sequence comes from Burkholderiaceae bacterium, assembly GCA_023954095.1. Taxonomy (GTDB): domain Bacteria; phylum Pseudomonadota; class Gammaproteobacteria; order Burkholderiales; family Burkholderiaceae_C; genus Simplicispira. The sequence continues at coordinate 30,085 of JAMLIQ010000015.1, forward strand.
GTGGCGTCAGCAGTGAGCAAACTAGGGGCATGCGCATGCATATCCACGTACCACTGTCCACGCCAACCCCACTGCTGGCTGCGCCACCAGCCCGCCAGCGGCGCGGGCAAACCCTGCATGCGAATTGGCGACGCGGAGGTGGTGAGCGGCAAGAACACGGCAGTGGGCGCGCATGCTGGCTGGGGGAAAGGGGGTGCAGGCACAGGTACGGGGACGGGGACGAACCGGGTACAAGCGTGATTCGAGCCCACACGAAGCGATCCAGCGTGACCGCCCCCGACGCGAAGGTTGCGTGAATCAGTGTCGGCACCACGTCTGCCAGGTCGTACAGCCTGGCTGCTCCAACAAGCTGCACACACGCCGCTGCCTCAGCTTCGGTCGGCCCATCCATGCTGATGACGTGCTTCAGCACCACCACAGTACAGCTGCCGATCGACGCGCCGAGGAGTTCGTCGAAGCCACTCGTTCTTGCGGTCCGTAGCAGATCGCCTTTGTTGATAGTGGTGCGCACCTCTCCCAGGCTCTCCCAGTCACTGGCGCCCACTTTCAGCATCACCTTCACCTTGTCCACGCCACTCCATTGCGGCTGCGGCAGCACCTCCAAAACCGCCGGCGTCACCTCTGCAGGCATGCCACCCACGGCAGCCGCTGCGGCCACCACCTCGCCGCCACAGCCGCTGCCGCCGCCGCCGCCGCCGCCCGCAGGCCACGGTGACGCACCAGACCACCCGCCAGCGCCACCCGCAGCGGCAGCGATGTCAATGCCCGGTACACCATAGCGCGACGCGCCAGTCGCCGCTGTGCTGGGGGCTGCAGGCGCACCCCGCCGCCGTGGCAGGGCATGCACGGACTCCTTCGCCCTGCCCCCTCGCTCACCTGCACAGCGGTGTTGGGCGTGTGCACGTGCTCGTGCGGTTTACCAACTCCCCCACGCCGCCATTCCGGACAGCGCGCAACACGACCAGCTCTACCTATCAACTCAGTATCGCGCTTTGAACCCCAGAGAACTCGGCCGACACGCTCCCGTTGTTCAGCGGCGGACCAGCATTGAACAGTGACACAAGGAATGACCCCGACGACACAACTGCAACCGAAGGAGTCAATACCGCTCCACCCACCGTCAGCAACACTGCAGAAGCTGGCGCACACGCCGCGTTGTTGATGGTTGTGGGTGTCGATGCACCGGAAGCCAGATTGAACTGCTCCAACACCACAACGCCTGCACCCTCCTCAATTGCATTGTAGAACCTACCGCTGCAATGGGACATTTTACAATGAGGGCAGGTTTTCAAACGGGCAATTAGGTGGTTCATGTAGCGGTGGAGCCGGGCAGCACCTGAATCTGCAGCGCACCCTCCGAGCCTACCATAATGCTCACCGCCTGGTCCAGTGCCTGCACCTTCCCCTCCGCTGCAACCAGCCGGGAATCCACATCACCCAGTGCAGCACCATCCACCTTAGCAGCAAGTGCGCTCTCTGCTGCATCCATACGACTTGACGCAGCCGTGTCAGAATCTGCACGAGCTCGCGCCTCTTCTGCAGCAATTGCACCATCCACATCCGTTGATGCAGCCGACAATGCATCCACCCGGGCCTGCGTCTCTACAGCAATAGCCGCATCATGCGCCGCAGCCTCTGCAGCCAGTGCATTGCTACGTGCGTTGGACTCGTTCATGTCAGCATCTGCGCAAGCTTGCGTCTCAGCAGCCAGAGCAGTCCCCAGGTCAGCAACGACAGTAGGCAGAATGCGAAAACGAACCTCGCGATAAGACATCGTTATACTTACCACAAACAATTAAGTTCGGATTCGGCGGGTTGTATTCCACACCCACCACCTCTATCGCCTGGTCCAGACCCGGGACGTATGTGCCCAGAGCGGCAACGGCTGTCTGCAGGTCAATCAACCCGTTGGACCACACAATTATGTGTCCGTTCTGGACGATTAGAACCTCGGGCGTTCGAGTGGAACCAGCCGAGTCCTTGATGCTCCCGGATCCACAAACAACGACTTCAGCACCGCATTTATCCTTCCACCCACACCGGGGTCTGCAAGCTGAATGGGCGCCATCTTCCTTACATTAGCGTGCGTTATTATGCCGGGAGAAGTGCGACGGACAGATACACCACACCGTTTTCGCCAAGATTGTGCTGCTCCGCAGCCCCAGGAAACGCAATCCCGCTCGTATGGTGGTGGGACTAAACTAAATTGTGCTGCTTTCACGAACTCCGTATCCAGCCCGCCGCCATTCGCTTTCTCTACCGCCGCGTCCGTTCACGTTCAAACAAGTTGCGTCGGCCGTCATCACCAACAGCGGCGGCAACGGCTTCTTAACGTTTGACCTGACGGGCAAGAGCAGCACTGGGAGCACTGGCCTGGAATGCGTGGCGTACACATCTCCCGGCACGGATTGCTACATAGGTTTCACCACGGCCGCCACAGGCAACCTCGTCGTCTCAACGATGGGAGATGATTCTGCGCAACTCTCCGGCGGCGGCGCAACCGCAGCAAGTGCAGCGGATGATTTTGGGACGTGGGCGCGCCCGGCAAACAACGGCGACAATACCCGCATCAGCCAAACCAGCAGCATCACCATCACGCTGGCAATCAAGCGCTCAGGCACGTGGGGAAACACTGCGACTATCACGCTTTGCGGCGGCACGGGCACGCTCGTGGGGACGTTCTGGGACCTGGGATTCAATGGCCAATCATTCCAACGCGTGTCAGCTGTTGCCGACGTGGCGGAGTATTCCGAATCTTGGGCACGCATTGACCAGCCACTAAACCGCGCCGTGCTAACCACTGGGTCCAGTGGCCGCCGGCGGAGTCGCAAGGGCGGCTGCGGCCCCCTGGCTCTCGGTTCTGGCGGCGGCAGCGGCGGCGGTTTCTGACACGGTTGTGTCGCGCGGCGGCGGGGGCCAATATCAGGGGTGGAGGCCCGTGCTTTGGCGAAGCGTCGTTATTGACGGCAGCAGTGCAGGCTGTGTGTGCACAATTGGGTTGTCGCCCTGCCTGGCCCAGTGTGGCAAGTGTTGGGCACAGCAGGCCGCTGCAGGTCTCAAGGCTGCACGGCACCCACGCACGCTGCGCGACCCTGGCGGCGGTGGAGGAGGATGGTGGGCGCAGCGTGCTAGTGCGAGGCATTGCGGGGGCTTGCCCGCCACCACTTGTGCGTAGACGGCGTCAGCTGCCGTGCGCTGGGTGGGGGAGGGGGGTTCAGGGCCGTCGGCGGTGGGAATTGAGCATGCAGCATGCAGCGGCAACCAACTGAACACAGTCACAGCGCAATGCAGTGTGGCGGAGCTGGCGCTCAATCAATGTGGATGTGGGCGTGCGCATTGCACGGGCGGATGCAGCGCTGGACAGCAGCGCGTGCGGCGGTGCACGGATCAGCGGGGGGTTGATTGCACCGGCCGCTTGCATGGCGGCACGCGCGCCCATTGCCCGCTCCCGTCGGGTGGTGGTCGCTGCGCGCGGGGGTCCTGTGGCCTGCAGCGGCCGGAGAGAGGTGGAGATAAGATCCGTCGGCATACACTCCTGCCTGCACCATGCTGCCCCGCAACAGCGCATAACAACAGCACAAAGTGCGCGAACAATGGCGGCGGCAGGGCCAGCGGCACGCAATCGCCGGCGCACAGCGCAGCAAGGGCGGCTGAGTGGGCACGTAGCCCAATGCGGCCTGATGTCGTCTGATGTGGCCCAGAGTTCAATCGGCGGCCTGAACGCCTGCTGATGGGTGGATTGCTGGTCGTGAATCACCAGGCGCCTGAGTCACGGATGCATGAAGGCGAGGAGGCCTAGGACACGCCCCACAATGCACAATGCATCGCTCGCGCATGAATTACGCGAGACTGCCGCCGCGTTGTGCAGCAATGGGCAGTGGGCAGCGGGGCGTGGGCAGTGGGCAGTGGGCAGTGAGCAGCGGGGCGGCATGACTGGATGCCGCGGCGGCGGCGGTACCAGGCACGCAACGCCCGTGGCGGAAAAATCAGGCTGCAGGGCGGCAGAGGGAGCAGTCGAGGCGGCGCATGCGAGCGAGCTGATCGGAGGTGCCGCCGGGGGTATTGCAAGGCAAGGCTGTGGGTGCAAGGGACATGGCAGGCGGCGGCGCGGTGTGCACGCACGGCGGCAGCGCCTGACGTGCGGCAAGGGTGGTCCCCTGCGTGCCAGCGGGGTGTGCATCTGCGGGTTATGAACGAAATGGGCGCCGCCTAGCACCACGATTTTCCTGCGCGCACGCTTGATCACGCGTAACGCGGCCTGCAACGCGGCGCAGGTCCGGGGTTCGAATCTGCGGGCTTCATTTCCTTTCTTTCTCTCACAGGCTCGACGAGGAGGATGAGAAGAAAAGAGTTCAAAAAATGCGGCCATCACCGCCTCACGAAAGGCTCATCATTCAGGCGCCGAAGGGCGGGGAGGTGCGCATAAGAGACGCGCGCCGTGATGCCCTCGCAGCGCCTCACATCCAGCTCCTCCAGCCCCGGCGGCAGCGACGCCACCGCCGCATCACCCACCGCTGTGTCCCAGCAGTCCAGCTTCTTGAGTGCGGCCAGGTGGCCAAACGACACGCCCGCCGTGATGCCCTCGCAGCACCCCACATCCAGCTCCTCCAGCCCCGGCGGCAGCGACGCCACCGCCGCATCACCCACCGCTGTGCACCTGCAGACCAGCTTCTTGAGTGCGCGCAGGTGGCCAAACGACACGCCCGCCGTGATGCCCCTGCAGCCCCCCACATCCAGCTCCTCCAGCCCCGGCGGCAGCGACGCCACCGCCGCATCACCCACCGCTGTGCCGTAGCAGACCAGCTTCTTGAGTGCGCAGGTGGCCAAACGACACGCCCGCCGTGATGCCCTCGCAGCCCTGCACATCCAGCTCCTCCAGCCCCGGCATTGGCGGCCTACCGCCGCATCACCCACCGCTGTGTTGTAGCAGTCAACTTCTTGAGTGCGCGCAGGTGGTCGACGACACCGCCGTAGTGCCGCTGCGGCCTTCATCCAGCTCCTCCAGCCCCGTGGCGGCGGCGGCATACCCGCCGCGCATCACCCACCGCTGTGCCGTAGCAGTCCAGCTTCTTGAGTGCGCGCAGGTGGCCAAACGACACGCCCGCCGTGATGCGCACGGTCCCAGCATAGGGTCGTTGCTCACATGCAGCTCCTCCAGCCCCGGCGGCAGCGATGCCACCGCCGCATCACCCACCGCTGTCCCCAGCAGTCCAGCTTCTTGAGTGCGGCCAGGTGGCCAAACGACACACCCGCCGTGATGCCCTCGCAGCACCCCACATCCAGCTCCTCCAGCCCCGGCGGCAGCGATGCCACCGCCGCATCACCCACCGCTGTGCTGTAGCAGACCAGCTTCTTGAGTGCGCGCAGGTGGCCAAATGACACGCCCGCCGTGATGTCCCTGCAGCCCCCCACATCCAGCTCCTCCAGCCCCCGCGGCAACATCGCCACCGCCGCATCACCCACCGCTGTGCCGTAGCAGACCAGCTTCTTGAGTGCGGCCAGGTGGCCAAATGACACGCCCGCCGTGATGCCCTCGCAGCCCCCCACATGCAGCTCCTCCAGCCCCGGCGGCAGCGACGCCACCGCCGCATCACCCACCGCTGTCCCCCTGCAGACCAGCTTCTTGAGTGCGGCCAGGTGGCCAAACGACACGCCCGCCGTGATGCCCTCGCAGCCCCCCACATGCAGCTCCTCCAGCCCCGGCGGCAGCGACGCCACCGCCGCATCTCCCACCGCTGTGCCGCCGCAGACCAGCTTCTTGAGTGCGCAGGTGGCCAAATGACATACCCGCCGCCGTGATGCCGCTGCAGCCCGCCACATGCAGCTCCTCAAGCCCCGCGGGCAGCGATGCCACCGCCGCATCACCCACCGCTGTGCCACTGCAGACCAGCACCTTGAGTACGCGCAGGTGGCCAAACGACACACCCGCCGTGATCCACTTGCAGTTCCTCACATAGAGCACCTCCAGCCCCGGCGGCAGCGACGCCACGGCGGCATCTGCGTCGCCTATCCCGTGCCACAGTATCACACCCGCCGCGGCCGGGAAAGCGGCGCACCACCGCTGCACCGACTTCAGGGTCCGAAGCAGCGAGCCCCGCCACGGTACCAGGGCCACTGCGGTGGTGAGGGCGGGGTGCACCGCGCGCAGCGCCGTGGCATCTGCCGCATTGAGCTGGCCCCACACCAGTGCGGCCAGAGCAGGCGCCGCCACCAGCACGTGCAGCAAGGGTGCTGCTGTGCGCTCCAGGACGTCTGCACCTACGCTGCTGCTGCTTCCACCTCCACCACCGTGGTGGCCATCGGGGCTGCTGCCTCCTCCTCCTCCTCCTCCTCCATCGGGGCTGCGGCTACCCCCCGCCGCCACGTCGCCGCTGCCGCGCGCTGCCATCACAAGGGAAAGACCACAGTAGGCATGCACCAATTCGGACTGGGCAGGGGTTCTGCGTGCGCTGCAAACCAGTGTGTACGCGCTTTTCCCTACTGTCACGACAATTCGAGGGCGGGAGGGGCCCATTCAAGGCCTCTCCTCTCTCCTCTCCTTTGTGTTGTGTGAGCGTTGTGGTTAGGCCCACAGTGGCCACCCCCGGATCCACATCCACGGCGATCTCTAGCGCACGCATGATGCAGAGCACCAGCACATCCGCGCGTGTTAACCTCTGCCACAACACACCCATTTACATCTCCATTCCAGCAGCATCGCTGTTGCTTGCAGACGCAGCTGTGGCATCGTGACGCACACTGAGCAAACAGCAGGGAGAGGGATGAGCATGGATCAGGCTGCGTGCTGCCGCGCGGGGGCAAGGCGCCGCAGCCTGCAGCCCGGCGGCGCGGTTTGCAGTGAGGGCGGAGGTGGCCAGTGCTACGGCCCGGGCGCTGTGGCGGTGGTATGCACGCCAGGGGAGCTGAGCGCGATGCTGGCGCGCCGTGAGCCGCGCGCACCGTCTGCCACCACGCCCACCACCGCTGCCCACACGCGGGTGCACGAGTGGGATCATGCACGCGGCAGCAGCAGCGGGATCCAGGCCGCCGTGTTGTTGTACGGTGCACCCGGCAGCGCTGCGGCATCCGCATTTGTGCGCGCCGCCATGCAGGGTGCTGGCGCTGGCGTGGCGCTCGTGGGGCGCTCGTACCTGGGCCGCCACCCCGCAGAGGCACACGTGGCAGTGGCGTGGGGCGGGGACGGCAGCCTCGCCTGTGGCGGCTACGGTGTGGGCCTCGATCTCATGAGCATGGAGTCCACAGATGATGGACACGGACAAGGTGGTGGGCGGTGGGGCAGCAGACGCCGCCGGGGCTCGTGCGCTGGCAGCGCTGGCGCACAGTGACGCCACCTTGGCGGGCGTGCCAGACGGCACGCCGCACACGCGCACGGCAATGCCACGGCGGACGAGGCCGTGGCGAGCGTGTGGGCGCGCCTGGCTGCACGCCTGGGCAGCGCCGCGCTGCCAGCTGCTGGCGGCGGCGTGGCAAGCGATGCGCACTTGGGCGCGCACGTGTCTGAGGGTCCCGCGCCACGCGGCGCCCCAGGTGCCAGCGACAAGTTTGAGCCGTGGGATGTTGCGCCGCTCAGCGTGGCCGCAGCCTCCTGGGTGCTGGAGGGTGCGGCTGCGCCAGACGGCGACCCACTTGCCCGCCTTGCCACGGTGAGCGGCAACCTGCCCGCCTTGGCGCGCTTCCTGGCGCGTCAACCCGTGCCACGCGCCCTGCAAGATCTTGCTGCCGCCCTGGCGCCGGCAGGCCTGCCAGATGCCACAGCTGCCATCAATGGCATTGCACTGAACCCCATGGCACCCACCTTCAACGTCTTTTCACTGCTCAACGTCCTGCGCGCGGAGGCAGGCGTGCTGGCGCAGCTGGACAGCCTGCCGCTGTCACCCCGTGACCGCCGCCGCGTGCTGGCGTTGGGCATTGCTGGGAGCCCAGAGGCAGTTGCTGCTGCCAGCACTGCAGCTGCCAGCGGTGGCAGCACTGGCGGCACCGCGGCTGTGGCTGAGGCGCAGCGCGTGGATGTGTGGGTGGAGGAGAGCGACTGGCTGGCGGCACGCGATGATGATGAGGAGGGCGGCGGTGGCGGCGACTCCAATGGCGAGGACGGTGGCGAGGACGGCGGCGAGGGTGAGGCCGACGTGCACCGGCACCCCATTGTGCACTGGCTGAACGATGTGGAGGGCAGCGCGGCGGCGCGTGACATGCACATGCGGCGGTGGCCTGCCTCCCTCTCTGCCCTCATGTACCCCACGCACGAGCACCAACCGCACCTCGTGCGCCGCAACCTGTACAACATCTTCCTGCTGATGGATGCCTCCACCTCCACCGTCCTACGCGCCCTCCTCACCGTGCAGCACTACACCAACCAGCGCGTGCCACTGCGCTTTGGTGCGCTCCTGCTGCCGGGTCGCAGCGAGGAGGAAGCGGGTGACCTGCGCGCTGCTGCCGATGCGCGCACGCCACGCACTGCGGCAGATGACCTGCAGGCGCTCGCCAGTGGCCTTGACATGGCACTGCTGCATGCGGCGGCGCTGGTACGCCATGGCAGCGCGGGTGGCCACGCCTTCCTTACCGCGCTGGTGGCGGAGTGGCGGGCGGCAGCGGAGGTGGCGCAGACGGCAGCGTTGCAAGCAGTGCGCGAGGCAGCGGATGCGGCGGGCACAAGCATGGACAATGCTGCTGCTAGTGCAGCCGCCCTGGCTGCAGTGGATGGCGTGCGACTGACGCGTGTCGATGCTGTGGGCGCCTTTGATGCCGCACGTACTGCCACTGTGAGTGTGTGGCAGCGTGGCCGGTCCGGCGTTGCTGGTGTGGCGGTGCTGGCAGATGCGAGCGGCAAGTGGCGGCGGCTGGTGGTGCGTGTCGCTGGGTGGGCAGCGCAGCGCGGGCTGCTGGAGCAGGCGCCTGCGGTGGTATTGAACGGCATTGTGATGCCGGGGTTGGCGTTGGACGGCCCCCTCTTCACCGCCATGGCGGGCGACCGCGAGGTGCTGGTACGCGCTGTGGTGGCACGCACGCTGGATGATGGCGTGGCGCCCTCCGTGTACGCTGCCCTGCTGGGGCATGCCACGCGCCTCAATTCGCAGCAGGGTGAGGGTGGCGCACGGGTGTTGCTGCCCGGCAGCGGCGCAACGGTGGCGCGCTACACGCGTGGCATCTTCACGGCGCCGGAGATGCACACCTTCTTGCCACTGGCAGCCCCGGTGCACGGGCGCCTGCTCGCTACGACGCGCTACCTGCACGCTGCTGGCACCGCGGATGACGTCAAACCCGTGTCATTGACGCTGCTGCACGATTTGGGCACATTGGCCGCTTGGGAATCCATGCGCACCCTGCTGGCTGCGGTGGCAGATGGCGCAGGCCCTGTTGCTGCTGCTGCGCGCGTGGCCTTCGTGCATGTGGCGGCGGCAAGTGATGCGGCGGACGGACTGGGGGAGCTGATTGCAGGCGCTGCAGCGCTGGTTGCGGGCGTGGTACCTGGTGTGGTGGCGGTGCGTGTGGATGAACAGGTGGCGGTGCTGGCGGCGCTGGTGGAGGTTGCGCGAGACGTGGGTGAGGGCGCCACACCAGCAACGCTAGTGACGGCATGGGCAGCTGCCCTGGAAGCAGCTGCACCGCCTGTGCCGCTGAAGCCCCGTGCTGCAGCTCGCTTGGCAACCGCGCTGCGGGACCTCGCAGGGGGCAAGGCGCCATGGGTGGCTGCCCTGCAGCAACGCATCCGTGAGGCGGCAAGTGGCGGCAGTGCATTGTTGGTAGCAGCCCTTGGGAGTGCTCCACACGGAGCGCTGGCCGCCAATGGCCGCGTCGTGCCACTCGCTGCCCCGCGCACCGCAAGTGGCACCAGCGGTACCGCAGCAGGGGCGGCGGCGGCGGCGGTCATTGTGGCACTGGCGTCGGGTGGGGCTGCTAGTGGGGCGGATGAAGGCGGTGCAGCCAGCTTGACGTCCCCGCTGCTGCGCTCGGATGTGGAGGCACTGGTGTACCACGAACGCGGGGCGCGGGGTGCAGCAGTGGCCAGTCTGCTGTCTGGCATAGACTTCCACGCCAGCAGCGCCGCTGCTGCTGCCGCTGCTGCCGCTGCTGGAGGTGCAGATGGCGGCGATGCCGGCAAGGGCGACAACGAGGAGGGGGCGCTGGTGCCACCCGTGTCGCCACTGGAGACGCCCACCGATGCGGACGCCCTGACGGCCGACTGGATCAGCGGCGTGGTCATGGCGGCAGCCTCCGCGGTGGGCTCTGCGCTGTCTGTGGCATCTGGCAGCCTTGGCGGCCGCGCCACTGGCCGTGCGGCACTTGCGAGCCGGTTACTGGAGGTCACTGCGGGCGCGTCGTTCTGCAGCGTAAGTGGCACGGCGCCGGCGCATGCGCGTGGGCGGGAGGCGTGTGCTGCCCTCCTGGAGGGCGAGGCGAGTGGCAGCAAGAGCACGGGCCTCATGGTGACGGCAGTGCTGGACCCCACGAGCGAAGCAGCAGCGCGGCTGGCACCCCTCCTCCTGATGGCACGCGACTACCTGGGCGCTACCGTGACGGTGCACCTCACTCCCAAGGAGCGACTGACGGAGCTGCCCTTCAAGTCCTTCTACCGCTTTGTGCTGCCACCCGCGACTGTGCCCATCGCTGCCACCGCACGGCCTGCTGCCACCTTTGGCTGGCTGCCGGCGTCACCCATCCTGACCTTCAAGCTGCACGTGCCCGAGTCGTGGAACACACAGGCAGCGGTGGCAGAGGTGGACCTGGACAACATGCGCGTGGGTGACCTGCCGCACAGCAGCACGGCGGTGGAGTACCTGCTGAAAGACGTGCTCGTGGCAGGCACTTGTGCTGACGCGGGCACGGGTCTCATCCCCAACGGACTGCAGCTCACGCTGTCACCCAGTGGCGGTGGCGGGGGCGGTGTGCACTCTGACACGCTAGTGATGCAGAACCTGGGCTACTGGCAGTTGAAGGGCGCACCTGGCCTGTGGCAGCTGGCGCTCGCCTCTGGCCGCGCCACCGAGCTGTACGACATCTTGGCGCCGCTGCGGGACGGCAGCGGCCCTGCTGCGGGTCCTGGTGGCGGCAGGGCGGGTGGTGGCACGGCGTGGCGTGGCCGTCCTGGCGGTAGCGGCAGCGGTGGGGAAGCGGCAGCGGGGCGGGCGGCTGCGCTGCACCAGGAAGTTGTGGTGCGGGACTTTACGGGGCCGGTGACGACGCTGGCGGTGCGCAAGAAGGCGGGCATGGAGTCGGCGTCGCTGCTGGAGAAGTTGAAGCCAGAGGGCGGCGGTGGTGGTGGCAGTGGCGGTGGCGGGGGTGGGGGTGAGTTGTGGGGCGCCGTGTCTCGCACGCTGTTTGGTGGTGGCGGCGCGGAGGCCAGCAGCGAGGGCAAGGGCGGCGAGAAGCCACTGGTGCACATCTTTTCGCTGGCGTCCGGCCACCTGTATGAGCGCTTCCTGAAGATCATGATGCTGGCAGCCACCAAGCGGTCACCCTCGGCGCGCCTCAAGTTCTGGCTAGTGGAGAACTTCCTGTCGCCGCAATTCAAGGCCGCCGTCCCCGCGCTGACGGCGGCGTATGGCTTTGAGGTGGGCTACGTGACGTACAAGTGGCCGCACTGGCTGCGTGCGCAGACGGAGAAGCAGCGCATCATCTGGGGCTACAAGATCCTGTTCCTGGACGTCCTGTTCCCGCTCAACGTGACGAAGGTCATTTACGTGGACTCGGACCAGGTGGTGCGCGCTGACCTGCGGGAGCTGTGGGACCTGGACCTGGAGGGCGCACCCTACGCCTACACGCCCTTCTGCGACAGCCGCAAGGAGACGCTGGGCTACCAGTTCTGGCGGTCAGGGTACTGGAAGGACCACCTGCGCGACCGGCCTTACCACATCTCCGCGCTCTATGTGGTGGACCTGCTGGCCTTTCGGCGCGGCGCAGTGGGCGACATGCTGCGCGAGGTGTACGACAACTTGTCGCGCGACCCAGCCAGCTTGTCCAACCTGGACCAGGACCTCCCCAACTTTGCGCAGTACATGATCCCCATCCACAGCCTGCCGCAGGAGTGGCTGTGGTGTGAGTCCTGGTGCAGCGACGCCTCCAAGGCTGCAGCCAAGACGATTGACCTGTGCAACAACCCGCGCTTCAAGGAGCCCAAGCTGGACATGGCCAAGCGTGTCATCTCTGGGCCGCTCTTCCCCGAGTCTTGGGTGCAGCTGGACGCAGAGGTGGCGGCCACCGAGGCGGCGGCGGGGGCGACGGGGGCGACAGCACCAGCGGGAGCAATGGAGGTGACCGCAGACGGGGAGGTTGCCCCTGCTAGCGCTAGCGGCGGGGCCAGCTACATGACGGCGGCGGCAGGATAGCGAGCAGGCCAGTTGTCGGTGTGCCTTGCGCCTTGAATGCAGTTCCAATGCAGGCAGTGAAGGCGTGCCGAGTCCCGAGGGGCACTGGGTGCTGCATGGCGCTGGTGCTGGAGTTTGCGCCCAACCACACGCTGGCGGGCTACGTGTGTCAGCAAGTTGGATGGGGATGGTAGCGCGAGCGGCAGGGGGCGGAGCGAGCAGCGTCTAGGTGGTGTATCGCGGCAACAGGCGGAGCGAAGGGGGATGGCGGGGTGGACAGTGATTGGGGTGCGTGCCGCTGTGCTGTGGGAGGCGCCACGCTCGCTGGCGGGATGAAGATATGAACCCCACCTCTGCATCCCAGGCACGTCCACCTTGGCAGCGGCGGCAGCAGCGGCAGCAGCGGCAATACCGGCGATACTGGCGGCAGCAGCGACAGCAGCGGCGATACCGGCGATTCCGGCGGCAGCGGCAGCTGAGGCGGTGGTGCTTTGCGGTGGCGGTAGCTGCGGCGGGACCGGCAGGTGCACGCATGCGGCAGGGAGCGCTGGCAAGCGAGGTGTCACCGCTGGCGGCCAAATGCTCGGGCTGCGGTTAGCTCGTGTGGCGCAGCAGGCGACTGCAATTGCCGCCCCTTTTGCAGCGCCTCCGGACACGTTGTTCCAAGAAGGGCGGCATGGGCGTGCTTGCGCGCCGGTAGGCTGCAGCTTCATTTCTGTTCCTGTTGCTAGCAAAAACAGCTTGCTGCACCTCTAAGACAGTGGTTTTTGCAGCTGTCTCCGCTGCTACAGCCACAGCCGCCCAGCCGGCGTGCATGGCGATGGCGCGGGCGGTGAGGTCAGACACTGCCGACCCGCCGTGGGAGGAGTCCCCGACAGTGCCACTCTGTTTGAGTTGGCGCGTGCAGGCATCGCCACTGCTGGATCCGGGATCCAGGTTGCTTGAACGAAGTGCGGCGGCGTGTGCAGCACTTCATTTTTTCCCGCCGCCACAGCGCTGGCCTCTCCTCTCCTCTCCTCTCCTCTCCTCTCCTCTCCTCCTCTCCTCTCCTCTCCTCTCCTCTCCTCTCCTCTCCACTCACTTTCAAGAGTCAATCCGGGCACCACTCGCGCCCACCGTGCACACGATGCCACCGTGGGCGACGGTGCGGAAACCACGGCACTTGTTGCGCTGTACTGTGGTCCTTGTTGCGCACGCATTGGCGCGCTTGCCGCACCGTGCATTTCACCGCACCACCGTCCACTCCCCCTGCGTCCCTCTCCCTCTCCCTCTCCCTCTCCCTCTCCCTCTCCCTCTCCCTCTCCCCCTGCTCTCTCCCTCCCTCTCCCTCTCTGCTCTCTGTTCTCTCACTCTCCCTGCTCTCACTCTCTGCGCTCTCTCCCTCTCTCTGCTCTCACTCTCTGCTCTCACTCTCTGCTCTCTCCTCTCTGCTCTCTCACTCTCTGTTCTCTCCCTCTCCCTCTGCTCTCCTCTCTTCTCTCTCCCTCTCCTCTCTGCTCTCTGCTCTCTGCTCTCTGCTCTCTGCTCTCTGCCCTCACCCCCGCTCCCTCTCCCTGCTCTCTCCCTCTCCCTCTCTGCTCTCTGTTCTCTCACTCTCCCTGCTCTCACTCTCTGCGCTCTCTCCCTCTCTCTGCTCTCACTCTCTGCTCTCACTCTCTGCTCTCTCACTCTCTGCTCTCTCACTCTCTGTTCTCTCCCTCTCCCTCTGCTCTCACTCTCTTCTCTCTCCCTCTCCTCTCTGCTCTCTGCTCTCTGCTCTTTCCCTCTCTCTGCTCTCCCTCTCTGCTCTCTGCTCTCTCTGCTCTCTGCTCTCTGCTCTCTCACTCTCTGCTCTCTCCCTCTCCCTCTGCTCTCTCCCTCTCCCTGCTCTCCCTGCTCTCTGCTCTCTGCTCTCTCACTCTCTGTTCTCTCCCTCTCCCTCTCCCTCTCCCTCTCACTCTCTGCGCTCTCACTCTCTGCTCTCTCCCTCTCTGCTCTCCCTCTCCCTACCCACATCCCCTTCAACCGCCACAGGCGCAAGGTCACCGCCCTCATCCATCTCATGGCCTCAGCTCGCACTTACAGCACCGCGGGTGCAGCGGCCGCGGCCGCAGCCGCGAGCACTCCCATAGTGGCAGGGTTCAAGCGCGGCCGTTCAGATGGTTCGCCAGCCGATCGGAAGGCGAAGAGGTCGAAAGGTACGGCGGACGTCCCCTTCGACATCCTAGCGGGCGCCCCACCGGAGACAATTGAGGGACTCATGGCTGATCTAGCGGAGCAGAGGCGCGGGAGGCTGGCTGCCGAAGCGAAGGCGAAGGCTGCCGAAGCGAAGGCAAAGGAAGAAAGAGCGAAGGCGAAGGAAGAAAAGCGCGGGAGGCTGGCTGCTGAAGCGAAGGCGAAGGAAGGAGAACGCCAGAAAAACATCATCGAAGCATCCAAGGCGTACGACGGAATCGCTTCCTTGCTGGGACATTTTGCAGAAGCTAGTATGGTTGGTCTGCATACGGACGCAGTGCGTGCCAAGGGGTTTGCGACTGGCGGAGGGGCGCACGTGGAGCAGCCGCACGAGAGGGATTGCCGCGTTGCCTTGAGGCGCCTCTGCCGCGACGCTAGCGCGAAGGTCGCCATAGAAGGCATTCGCACTACATCCAAAGCTTGGAGGAAGTTGGCAAAGGCGGCGTTGAAGCTCGCGAGGATTGAGAAGCGGGTGGAGGTGGACACCATCGCGACCAAGGCGGTGCCAACCGTGCAGCGACTCATGACGAACTTGCTTACAACCCTTGCAGGGGCAGTAGAGTCTGATGCGTTGTGGGTGCCAGAGGTGGAGGTGTCCTCAGTGCTGCGCCTTGATAAACGGCCCACCCCATTGTCCGCCCGTGCCGACGGCGCGCTATTGCCGAAACCGGAGCGCCACGCCAATGTCGTCACAGTGTCATTGACAGCTGAGTACAAGAGCAAGCTCAAGTCCCTGATGAAGGCTGGCCTAGCGCAGGCGCGCCAGCAGGCCGCCATTCGGCTGGTGCACCTCCTGGATCTCAGATACTACGAGGTGGTTCCCCACCCAACACCAACGGAGCCGCTGCCTGGACGCTTGGCGGCCCATGGCTTTGCTTCCGATGGCTTCCACCTCTTCGTTGTGTGCGTTGAGGTGGTTTACACGGGCGAGGGCGAGGGCACCCGACCGCACTTAGTGTTCTCCAAGTGCGGCCCCCTACGACTGTGGAGCAAGTCTCTCATGCGTGTTGCGGCGACGAAAGGCCGTGCCCGCAAGCTCAACTGGAAGGACTGCGTGGACGTGGGCGCCCCAGGTCTGGTGGCCCTTGCCAGTCTGCTGAAGGCAAGTCGGGGCGTGCTGGGAGACATGGCCTATGTCAGGCCCCCTGGGCTTCAGTTTTGGAAGGCGGTGCCGTCGAAGGAGAAACGCGAGGAAAAACAGCCTGTGAAACTGCCGCTCATTGAGGAATGGACCCACCTCGGCAGTGGCGGCGCGTCCGAAGCCTACTGCACAACCATCGTCGTGGATGGCGAGGCTGCGCATGGGGGTGCGGGTGCAGAGGCGGGTGCGGACGCTGGCGGTCCGTTTGTGGTGGTGAAAGTGGCGCGCCACCCCGGCGCATCGTGGCAAACGCTGGACGAGGAAGTCTGTGCGTATCAGCAGCTTTGCACGCCCACATCCTGTCCTGCTATCCCCGTACTGGAGGGGTGTGCCACGGTTGCTGCAGAGGGCGACGAGCGTGTGGCCGCCATCATCTTGTCACCGGGCGACGGAAGCAAGACTGTACCTGTGCGCGAGGTGATGAACGACAGCGACCGCATCGTAAAAGCGCTGCTAGCTACCTGGAGTGCCCTGGTTGCCCTGCATTTTGCGCATGCTAAGGGTGTAGTGCACCGTGACGTCCGCGGCGCCAACACGGTATGGAAGGAGGGTTCCAAGCTGCCCACTCACGCCATGGTGAAGGCCGCCATCAGTGCTGCGAAGGCGGCAGGCTTTGCAGCCGCAGTGGCGCTCTTGCCACCGCCGGCTCAGCTTGTCGACTGGGGGATTGCGTCAACACGCCATGTCGGTGCTAAAAGTGTGAAGAATGACATTCGGCAATTGGGCACGCGCTTGCTGCCTTCCCTTCTAGATGCCGGTAAGTGGGCGAAGGTCGACAATACGGCGACTCGCTCATCATCTATCGCTCCTGCTCGTCTGGTGAGAGTGCCTGCCAGCGCAGATACAGTCGCCGAACTGTTGGCTGGCGGCCGCCCCAAGTTGGAGAAGAGAGCGAAAGCCGCCGCCAAAGAGCTATTTAAGGCTACGAGCGCGGAAACCGCGCTGCTCCCTGTGCTCAAACTGCTGAAATACGTGTTGACGTAACCAGCAATACCCACTTCTGGGCCTTGAGCGACTGCAGAGGGTCCACACACTTCAAATGGCATCAACAGTGATGGCGGCGTTGTTGGTGGTAGTGCCTGTGGCAACGTTGGACTCGGCATTGGAACAGCAGAGCGCGGCATTGGCAGGACGGACGGCGGGGCGACATGGGGACCATGGGCGGTGGTCGTGGCGGCGGTGGCGGCGGTAATAACCGTGACGGCAGTCGCGGTGTCTGGAGGAGTGGATGGGTGCCCCAGAATGGCAGCAACAACCTCCTCCTGTGTGGACACGCTGTCCGACTGTTCTGGGCCGTTTCTGGGTTTGCATCGGATAGTTTCCTGTGCTGCGCTACTGCGCCGCCTTTTCAACCCGTTCTGCTTGAATAGTTTAACGGTGCACGGAGGAGGTAGGGCGCTGGGACAGCCTGCTGTATCGGTCGCTGCCTTGGCGCACTCGCGAGCTGCAATGCCAGGCCACCTTGCCGCAGCAGTTGGCGCGTACGGCAGCTGTGATTGACCATGCGTTTGCAGACCGGGCGCGCCCTACCCGTTACAGCATGGTGGTGGCCTGGAGGCAGACGCCGCAAGATCGCAAAGTGTTGGCACTACTAGGGCCAACCGCGGTGGTGATGGCAGCGGTGGCGATGATGTCACGTGCAACGGAGGCGGTGCGCGTCTACGTCCTCACGGGTTCACGCCTGCAACCGACGGACACGCACGTAGGGTGTGGGGTGGAGGGTGTGGCATCGTGCGCAGTGGCTCCTGCGCACCCGCTCTGCTGCACGGTCTAGTGTGTGATGTCACAGCACTACGCTGACTTTCACCGCACCACACGCATGTGCAGGAACGGCAAGTCGGACCCGTACCTTGTGGTCAAGCTGGGTGACACCGTGATCAAGGCCCGCAAGGATTACATCCCGGCCACCACGGAGCCAGGATTCTACCAGTCCTTTGAGCTGCGCACGACGCTGCCTGGGCCCTCCCTCCTC
>JAMLIQ010000150.1 GCA_023954095.1 Burkholderiaceae bacterium
ATCGGGGGCTTGGCCGTCCACGGTGCGCAATTGCGCCAGTTGGGCTACCAACTCCTCGACATTGCGGCGCAGCAGGGGCTCGCCACCGGTCAACCGTATTTTGCGTACGCCGTGCGCCAGAAAAAGCCGCGCCAGGCGGGTGATTTCTTCAAAGCTCAGCAGTGCGCTGTGGGGCAGAAAGGCGTGTTCCTTGTCGAACACATCCTTGGGCATGCAGTAGTTGCACCGAAAGTTGCAGCGGTCCGTGACACTGATGCGCAGGTCGCGCAGGGGACGGCCCAGCGTGTCGGTCAGCAGGCCCGTGGGGGCGGTGGCCTGGAGGGGGACTGCAGGCACAAGTCCTGCAGTGCGGTGATCGACCAGCGGGATGACGCGTTCGGACATGGGCCGATTCTGCCCCACTTGCGCCCCAGGGGTATGTAGAGCAGCGGCCGCCCTTGCGCCATGTCAAGCCTTGCGTACCTCATGAAAAGATCGTAAACAGGCTCTCAGACGCAGCGGGCGCCATCCACCTCGATGCAGATGCCGCTGATGAAGGCGGCTTCGTCGCTGGCCAGGTACAGCGCGGCATTCGCGACATCGAGCGCTGTGGAAAAACGCCCCAGCGGAATGGTGGCGAGAAATCGGGCCCGCCGCGCATCGTCTACCGGGCCCCCGGCAAACTCGGCGGACAGGCCCGTGTCGGGGTTGAATACGGGGTTGATGCAATTGACGCGGATGTTGTCGGGCCCCAGTTCGGCCGCCATCGACTTGCTGGTGGTGATGACGGCGCCCTTTGAGCCGTTGTACCAGGTCAGGCCGGGGCGGGGGCGCAACCCGGCGGTGGAGGCGATATTGATGAAACACCCTGTGCTGCCGCCCGGGTTGGCGCGCATGGCGGGTACGGCATGAACGGCCGAGAGGTAAATGCTCTTGACGTTGATGGCATAGACCTTGTCGAACTCCTCTTCGCTGACTTCCAGCAAGGGGCGGTTGCGGTGCGTCCAGCCAGCATTGTTGACCACCACATCGAGCCTGCCAAAGTGGCCCAGCGCCGCCTGCACCATGGTCTGGACCTGGTTCGATTGCGTCACGTCCGCCTGGACGAAATGGGCGATTCCCCCTGCCGCAACGATGCTGTCTGCCACACGCTGGCCGTGGGTTGAATGGATGTCGTTGACGATTATTTTCCCGCCCTCGGCCGCAAGCCGCCGGGCGATGCCTTCACCGATGCCATTCCCGGCGCCGGTGACGATGATGGATTGACCCTGGAGGCGCATTTCGGAGATCTCCTGCAATATGGATCGACGCATTGTGCGGTCTGTGCACGCCCTGATGGGCTGCAGTCGCGTGCATCCTGCACGCGTATTCCCGGATTTCCTGCTGTGCGGCTTGCCTGCGGGGTGAGATGTTGATTATTCGCATGACTTTCCCAACGGGATATCGTCAAAATAGCGTCCCTCATTACCTGCGCTGCCAATCCATGAAAACCCTTGCTTTTCGATCAGGCCACTTGAACAACCGCCGCGCTACCTTGCAGGGCCTGGCCGCCGTGCTGCTGGCGCCCGTGCTGTCGACCGCGCATGCGCAGCTGGCGGTGTCCACCGCCATCAACCGTACGGCGCGTTATCGCGCCCTGTCGCAGCGCATTGCCAAGACCTATTGCCAGATCTTCCTTCAAACCCTGCCGGACCAGGCCCGAGCCGCCCTGGGGGCCACGCGGCAGCTGGTGCGTTCGGGCTTTGAGGATCTGGCCAAAGTGCAGTGGCCTGCCGACCTGGCGCGTCATGTGGCCGAAATCCAGAAGCAGTCCGATGTGCTGGAGACCTTGCTGGTCATGCCCCCCACGCGCGAATCCGTGGCGGCGGTGGCGGTGCAGGCGGACCGGATGATGGCGGCCTCGCAGGCGGCCACCGAGGCTTTCGAGAAATTTGCGAAAGCCACTACGGCCAAGCTGGTCAATACCGCCGGCCGCCAGCGCGCGCTGTCGCAACGCCTGGCCAAGAATTATTTTTTGCTCGCCGCCAGGCTGGAGAGCAAAGGCACGCTGGACGAAATGAAGGCCGATGCCGCCGAATTCCGCTTGGCCATGGTCAATCTGGCGGCGGCCCCGATCTCGACGCCCGCAATACGCAATGAACTCGCGCTGGGCGATTCGCAGTGGCTGTTTTTTGACGCGGCCCTGCAGCGCAAGCCTGACGAGCGCGGCCTGGAGACGGTGGGCACCACCAGCGAGCGCCTGCTGGAGGTGACCGACCGGCTGACCGGTCTGTACGATGCGGCGCTCAAGGAAGTGCTGGGCTGAAACCGGGCCGGGATCTTAACCGTGGCGGAATGCCACGGTCTTGAGGGTCGTGAAGCCCTGCAGGGCTTCCAGCCCTTTCTCGCGCCCATGGCCGCTGGATTTCACGCCGCCAAAGGGCAATTCAACCCCGCCGCCCGCGCCGTAGTTGTTGATGAACACCTGACCGCTGCGGATGCGCCGCGCCATGCGGAACTGGCGCGCGCCGTCGCGCGTCCACACGCCGGCCACCAGGCCAAAGCGCGTGGCATTGGCCAGCTCGATGGCATGGTCCTCGTCCTCGAACGGCATGGCGCACAGCACCGGGCCAAAAATTTCTTCCTGGGCCAGGCGGTGTCCGGCGGGCACGTCACGCAACAGGGTCGGGGCCTGGTAGAAGCCGGTTTCGGGGGCCTCGTCCACGATCTGGCCTTGGGCCGCCAGGGGGATGCCGGCTACCTGGGCGTCGGACAAGAAGTCCCACACGCGTTGCTGTTGGCTGGCGCGTATCAGCGGCCCCACGTCCAGATCCATGGCGGCGGGCCCCACCCGCAGCTGCGTAAATGCCTGGCCCAGGCGCTCCAGCAGGGGTTCGTAGATGCGGGTGTCGATGAGCACGCGAGAGCCCGCGCTGCAGGTTTGCCCTGCGTTCTGCACGATGGCGTTGACCAGCACGGGCAGGGCCGCGTCCAGGTCGGCGTCGGCAAACACGATTTGCGGGCTTTTCCCGCCCAGCTCCAGCGTGACGGGGCAGTGCCGTTCGGCGGCGGCCTGCTGGATCAGCGTGCCTACGCCGGGGCTGCCGGTGAAGCTGATGTGGTCTATGCCCGGGTGGCGGGCCAGTGCGTCGCCCACCTCGTGCCCGTAGCCCGTGACGATGTTGATGGCACCGGCCGGAAAGCCCGCCTCGGCCGCCAGCTGGGCCACGCGCAGCAGGCTCAGGCAGGCGTCTTCGGCT
>JAMLIQ010000151.1 GCA_023954095.1 Burkholderiaceae bacterium
CCTGCCCAATGCGGTCGGCGCAGCCATTGCCTGCCCGGACCGCCCCGTCATCGCGCTCATCGGCGACGGCACCGCCATGTACACCTTGCAGGCGCTGTGGACCATGGCGCGCGAACAGCTCCACGTGGTGTCCATCGTCTTCAACAATGCCTCGTACTCGGTGCTGAACGTGGAGCTGGAGCGCGTGGGCGCCGACGAAGCGGGCCCCAAGGCCCAGTCCCAGCTCGATCTGGGCGGGCCGACACTGAACTTCGCGCTGCTCGCGCAGGGCATGGGCGTGCATGCGGTGCGCACCGACACGGCCGAAGGCTTCACCAAAGCGCTGGAATACGCCCTGGCCACACCGGGGCCGCACCTGATCGAGGCGCTGGTGCCCGAGTCGCTCAGCGGGGCCAAGCGCAAGGTACTGCCCTGGCTGCTGCGCTCGCTGCCGCACCTGCCGCCGGCGGTGGCGCGGGCGCTCAAGCGCAAGATTGCGCCTTGAGGGTTTTTGAGGCTTTGGATTTATATAGCATGCGCTGACAGCTATTGTTTTGATAGTTTGCGCTGTGCCTTGGCTGAGGGCGGAGGCCGGGATTCGCCCCGGCGGGCGACCTCCTTTCTTGTGCGCGACAAGAAAGGAGGCAAAGAAGCGCGCCCCACAGTCTGCGGCCCCTGCGGGGCAACCTGCGTCAGGGTGCTTGCGGGGTGCGCCGTGGAACTCACTGCGCGCCTGCGGCGCTTCGTTCGGATAACCACGGCGAGTCAGTGGACGAAGCGGGCGTGTCCTTCGGCACACCCGCCACCCCGCAAACACCCCGCCGCAGGCGCAGCCAGAAGGGGGTTGGAAGCCTGACACGGGCCATTGCTGCGCTCGGCCCCGAGGGTGCAGGCGCTACGCGCCGCACAAGCCAAGCCGAGCGCAGCAATGGCCCGGGTGGATGCCCGGTCCCCGGGTTCCCTTCAGGATGTGCCGAGGAGCACAGCGGCCAGCGGATCAGGACTCGCGATTGTCTGAGCGCAACGCAGTGGAGCGAGTTTGAGCGAGACCCCGCTGGACGTGAGCACCGCAGGTTGCCCGCAGCGAAGCGCAGGGACGCAGCCTGTAGGGTCGCCCTTTCTTTGGTGATTTTCTTTCGGCGAAGCGAAAGCAAGTTACTCGCATGCCGGGCGACTCCCGGCCTCCGCCCTCAGCCAAGGCACAGCGCAAACTATCAAAACAATAGCTATCTGCGCTTGTCAGATAAGGATGGAAGCCAAAAACACCAAAAAACGCCTCAACGCCCCCCGCCAGCGTTCTCAGGCGCGGCAAGATCGGGCCCCGACTGGGTGCGCAGCACGCGCAGGCTGCGGTCCGTCACCACGGTGAACAGCATGGCCGTGTTCGGGGCTTCGAGATAGCGCCAGTCATGGTGGGTTTCGTTCTTCAGATCGAAAGGTGTCACCTTGGCCGGCTTGCCCAGCAGGCGGCGCACTTCGGCCATGTCCATGCCGGGCTGGATGCGGGTAAAGTTCTCGGGCGTGAGTACCTGGCGCACGGCCACCAGTCGGCCGTCGGCGCCGATGTCGATCATGTAGTTGCGCTGCCCGGCAGGCTGGCGGTTGTATTCAAAGCTGCGCAGGCCACCGCCCGCGTCCCAGATGTGGTCGGGCACGCCAAAGCGGTCGCGCACGTCCACTTCGGTGGAGCGCCCGGGCTCGAGTTCGCTGATGCGCTGCGGGTCGCAGCCGCTGGCGGCCAGCAGGGCCAGCGCCATGGCAGCAGTGGCAACAAGGTGTTTGAGGTGCATCGTGACAGTCCCGGTAAAATCCAGCGCTCCAGCTTAGCCCAATACCATGTCCATCTTTGCCCGCCCCCACTACACCTCCGACGCCACCCAGTTCATCGAGCAGCTCAAGCAGCAAAAACCGGCGCTCGATGCCCAGCAGCAGGCGGGCCGAGCCTTGTTGTGGGACAAGAACGTCGACCGCGCCCTGTGGCAGGAATACCGTGCCGGCCGGGTGCCGCAAAAGCCCTACGTCTACCAGACGGAAACCAAGCATCCTTGAGGTGAAATTGGCCTCTAGCGCTTTACCATCAAGCGCCTGCAGCTATCACTTTAGAAGCGTCCATGGATAACATCGAGGCTCCGTCCAGCACCATGCCCGATGTGGTGGACCAGGTGGCCCTGGCGCGTCTGTACGGTGAGCCGCTGTTTGCCCTGCCCACCGACCTGTACATCCCGCCCGACGCGCTGGAGGTTTTTCTCGAAGCCTTTGAAGGCCCGCTGGACCTGCTGCTCTACCTGATCCGCAAGCAGAACTTCAACATTCTCGACATTCCCATGGCCGGGCTCACACGCCAGTACCTGGCGTATGTGGATGAAATCCGCAGCCGCAACCTGGAGCTGGCGGCCGAGTACCTGCTGATGGCGGCCATGCTCATCGAGATCAAGTCGCGCATGCTGCTGCCGCCCAAAAAACAGGCAGGTGCCGAAGAAGCCGAAGACCCGCGCGCCGAACTGGTGCGCCGCCTGCTCGAATACGAACAAATGAAGATGGCCGCCCAGCAACTGGGCCAGCTGCCGCAGTACGGGCGCGACTTCCTCAAGGCACAGGTGTATATCGAGCAAAGCCTGCAGCCGCGTTTTCCCGACGTGCACCTGGTGGATCTGCAGGACGCCTGGCGCGACATTCTGAAACGTGCCAAGCTGGTGCAGCACCACAAGATCACGCGCGAGGAACTGAGCGTGCGCGAGTACATGAGCCAGGTACTCAAGGCACTGCAGGGGCGGCGATTTGTCGAGTTCGAGCACCTGTTCGACCCCGCCAAAGGCAGCACCGTGCTGGTGGTGACCTTCATTGCCCTGCTGGAACTGGCCAAGGAAACGCTGATCGAGATTACCCAGGCCGAGGCCTTTGCCCCTATTTACGTCAGACTGGCCTACACCCCGGTCTGATCCGATTGACGCCCGCATGGCAGCAGGCCACGATGGCGGCCCGTGGCCCTGTCGGGCAACAACCCACCACACACCATGGCATCGCATGATTTTGACGTTCTGATTGTGGGCAGCGGCCTGGCCGGTCTGTCGGCCGCACTGCACCTGGCCCCCACGCACCGCGTGGCCGTGATCACCAAGCGCGAGCTGCAGGATGGCTCCAGCGGCTGGGCGCAGGGCGGCATTGCCGCCGTGCTGGCCAACGACGACACCTTCGAAGC
>JAMLIQ010000152.1 GCA_023954095.1 Burkholderiaceae bacterium
CGCAACCACATCGAGCTCAAGCGCAGCCGCGACCTGCTCGAACAGCTGACCACGCAAGACCACCTCACCGGCATCAGCAACCGGCGTCGCTTTGACGACAGCCTCGCCCAGGAGTGGCAGCGTGCTGCGCGCGAACAGACGCCGCTGTCCTTGATTGCCATCGACATAGACCATTTCAAAGCCTACAACGACCACTACGGCCACCCGCAGGGCGACCAGTGCCTGATCCAGGTGGCCAGGGCGCTGACCACCTGCGTCACCCGTCCCACCGACCTGGTGGCGCGCTGCGGCGGCGAGGAATTTGCCGGTCTGCTGCCTTCGACCGACAGCACGGGAGCTGCGCGCCTGGCCGGGCAGATGCGGGCCGCCATCGAGGCCGAGGGTCTGGAGCATGCCCGGTCACCCACGCACCCCCATGTCACCATCAGCCTGGGTGTGGCCACCATGGTCCCACAGACCGAAGAGTCGGCGCAGCTCCTAGTGGACCTGGCAGACGCGGCCCTGTACGAGGCCAAGGGCGTGGGGCGCAATGCCTTTGTGGCCCGCAGCCGCTGACCTACGGCGTCAGGCAGGCCTCCTGCAGCAGGGCCAGCGCGGCTTCGAAATCGAAATTCTCAACCGCATCGGCAATGGCCTGATGGACTTGCGGGCAGGCGGCCTGCAAATGCCCGGAATGCGCCGCCACCCAATCCTGTGAGCCGGAATCGCCCGCGATCAACAGGGCTTCCAGTTCCTTGAGCAACGCCCGCAGCTGTGCTGGCTCGGCAGGGTGTGCAGCGGGGGGGGCAGCGGCCGCAGGGGGCGTCAGCAGCGCGCTCAGCCCTTCGAGTACCGGGGCCAGTTCAACGGCCACCTTGTCCAGCAAGGCATCAATGCACGGGGCTGATTCGCCTTTTCGGCAGGCGCCTTCCAGTGCCGCTGCTGCAGACTGCACACCCCGCGCGCCAATGCTGCCTGCCACCGACTTGAGGGTGTGCGCCAACCGCTCGGGTGCGCTGGCATCGTCGGCCCCTTGCGCAGCACGAAACGTGGACACGAACGCGCTCTGGGCGGCATGGAACTTGCCCAGCAGCGAACGGTACAGCACCTCGTTGTGCATGGTGATCGCCAACCCGGCACGGGTGTCGATGCCCGGCAGGTGGGGCAGGCTGGGCCCCGCCGACGGGGGGGCGGGTGGCGGAGCCTGAACCACGGCTGCCGTGCCGCCCGGCACGGCGCAACGCGCACCCACCCAGCGTGCGATGGTGCGGAACATGCTGCCCACGTCCAGCGGCTTGGCGATGTAATCGTTCATCCCGGCGGCCAGCGCCCGCTCCCGGTCACCGGCCATGGCATTGGCCGTCATGGCAATGACGGGGAGATGGCGCAGTGCCGGATCGGTGCGGATGCGGCGCGCTGCCTCATAGCCGTCCATCACGGGCATCTGGCAGTCCATCAGCACGCAGTCGAAATGCGTATCGCGTTCGAGCCAGTCCAGCGCCTGCTGGCCGTTGGTGGCCAGCGCGACCTGCATGCCTGCATTGCGCAGCAGCTCCAGGGCCAGCTCCTGGTTCAGTTCGTTGTCTTCCACCAGCAGCACACGGGCACCGGCCAGCTGCTGCATGGCGGCCTGGGCGTCCTGCCCGATGAGGCCCGCCTGGTGCTCGGTCAGCCCCTTGTGGTCCAGCGTGCGGCCAATGGCGTCCAGTAGCTGGCCCGCCATGACCGGTTTGGTCAGCACCGAGCGCAGCGCCACACCGCGCCGCTCGGCCTCGCCCAGGGCTTCTTCGCGGCCATAGGCGGTGACCATGATGGAGGCCGGCACATGAAGCAGGTCGTGCGCGTGCAGATGCCGCAAGGTTTCGATACCGTCCATCTGCGGCATTTTCCAGTCGATCAGCACCAGGCTGTAGGGCCGGTGCTCCTGCTCGGCACGGGCCACAGCCACCAAGGCTGCTGCGCCATCGATGGCTGTGTCCACCTGCAGGCCCAGGCTGGCGGCAATGCTGGCCGTAATGTCGCGCGCGCAGGCGTTGTCGTCCACCACGAGCACCCGCATCGTCTCGAGGACTTCGCGTCCCAGCCGGGGCACTGCAGTGGCCCTGTCCTGGAGACCAAACCGCGCAGTGAAATGGAATTCGGAGCCCTGTCCCGGCGCGCTGACCACCCAGATGCGACCGCCCATCTGTTCGGCCAGATTGCGGGAGATGGCCAGGCCCAGGCCGGTGCCGCCGTAGCGGCGCGTGGTGGAGCTGTCGGCCTGGCTGAAGGGCTGGAACAGTTTGGCGCATTGTTCGGGCGTCATGCCAATGCCGGTGTCGCGCACCCGGAAATACAGCTCGACGCCCTGCGCGTCCTCGGCCGTTTTCTCGATCGAAATCACCACTTCGCCCTGTTCGGTGAACTTGACGGCGTTGTTGCCCAGGTTGACCAGTATCTGCCCCAGGCGCAGCGGGTCGCCCACCAGGCCGGCCGGAATGTCCGGGGCCACATGGAAGAGCAGTTCCAGCCCCTTGTCTTCGGTCTTGAGGCCAATCAGGTTGGCGAGGTGATCCATCACCTCATCAAGCTGGAATCCGGTCTGCTCGATGACCATCTTGCCCGCTTCGATCTTGGAGAAATCGAGCACGTCGTTGATGAGGCCGAGCAGCCCCACCGCCGATCGGTGCGCCTTTTCCACATAGTTGCGCTGGCGGGCGTCCAGCGGCGTTTGCAGCGCCAGGTGCGACATGCCGATGATGGCATTCATGGGCGTGCGGATTTCATGGCTCATGTTGGCCAGAAAATCGCTCTTGGCGCGGGTGGCTTCTTCGGCCACATGGCGCGCCTCGGCCATGGCCCGTTCGGCGGCCTTGCGCTCGGCAATGTCTTCGAACACCCAGATGGTCACCTTGCGGTGGTCCGACGAGTGGATGGCCCGCCCTGATACCTGGGCGACGAAGGCACCGCCGTCCTTGCGGGCAAACTCCCATTCCACGTTCACGTCCTTGCCTGCGGCCAAGGACGGGCCGACCAGGGCGCCAAAACACGCGTAGTTGTCTTGCGAGTGGTACATGATGTGGCCCGGTCGGCCCACCATCTCGTCGGGGGCAAAGCCCAGATGCTCGCAGATGCGCTGGTTGACGCGCAGGATCACGCCATCGGCCGTGTAAATGATGCCGTTGGG
>JAMLIQ010000153.1 GCA_023954095.1 Burkholderiaceae bacterium
CCCCGAGCAGTTGAAGAAGGACTTTGACGCCGTGCTGCTGACCGGCGGCGCCGAGCAGAGCCGCGACCTGCCTGTGCCGGGCCGCGACCTGGACGGCATCCACTTCGCCATGGAATTTTTGCCGCAGCAGAACAAGGTCAACGCGGGCGACAAGCTCAAGGGCCAGATCCGGGCCGATGGCAAGCACGTCATCGTGATCGGCGGCGGCGACACCGGCAGCGACTGCGTGGGCACCAGCAACCGCCACGGCGCAGCCAGCGTCACGCAGTTCGAAGTGATGCCCATGCCGCCCGAAGTCGAGAACCGCCCGCTCACCTGGCCCTACTGGCCGCTCAGGCTGCGCACCAGCTCCAGCCACGAGGAAGGCTGCGTGCGCGAGTTCGCCATTTCCACCAAGGAGTTCACGGGTGAGAAGGGCAAGGTCAAGGGCCTGACCACTGTGCAGGTCGAGTTCAAGGACGGCAAGCTGGTCGAAATAGCGGGTACCGAAAAGCATTACCAGGCTGACCTGGTGCTGCTGGCCATGGGCTTTGTCAGCCCCGTGGCAGCGGTGCTCGATGCGTTCGGCATCGAGAAGGATGCCCGTGGCAATGCGCGCGCCAGCACCGACGAAGGCGGCTACGCCACCAACGTGCCCGGCGTGTTTGCCGCAGGTGACATCCGCCGGGGCCAGTCGCTGGTGGTGTGGGCGATCCGGGAAGGCCGACAGGCTGCTCGGTCGGTGGACCAGTTCCTGATGGGATCGAGCGAACTGCCGCGTTGAACCGTTCCGGGTTCGGCCTTCCCGGTCGCCCACGGCGGGAAGGAATGAACGCGCACTGCGCGCGCGGCGCGAAGGCCGACAGGCTGCGCGGTCGGTAGCCCCGTTCCTGATGGGATCGAGCGAACTGCCGCGTTGATGGGTTCAGGGCCGCCCTCAAGGGGTGCCTTGCTCCTGCCCAGGTCCGCCGCTCCAGCCGCCGCTGCTATGCTGCGGCGCCATGTTCCACCGCCTGCTGCAGCTGACCTGTTCTGACCGATCGACGGCACACCGTTCCCGGTGGGGGCGGGCCTGGCGTTGGGCGGGGTTGGCAAGTCTGGCGCTGGGTCCCAGCCTGGTCTGGGCCCTGCCCACGTTTGACGAAGTGCGCCGAGGGTTTCAGACTTCGGAAACCATGCTGCTCTCGCGTGAGGGCGAGGTGCTGCAGCGTGTGCGCACCGATGCGCACGTGCGGCGCGGGGCGTGGGTGCCGCTGGCCGATGTGTCGCCTGCGCTGCGCACGGCCATGGTGCTGTCGGAAGACAAGCGCTTTTATGAGCACAGCGGCGTGGACTGGCGCGCTGTCACGGCCGCCGCCTGGGGCAACCTGTGGAACCAGCGCACCCGCGGCGCCAGCACCCTGACCATGCAGCTGGCGGGCCTGCTCGACAGCCCCGACATGGCCGACCTGCGCCAGCGGCCCGGCGGGCGCAGCGTGGCGCAAAAGCTTGGACAAACGGTGGCCGCGCAGGTGCTGGACCGGCGCTGGCGCAAGGACCAGATTCTGGAGGCCTACCTGAACCTGGTGCCGTTCCGGGGTGAGCTGGTGGGCATCGATGCCCTCAGCCGCACGCTGTTCGGCAAAGCTGCGCACGGGCTGGACGACCGCGAAGCCGCCGTGGCCGCCGCCCTGGTGCGCGGCCCCAATGCCGCGCCAGCCGTCGTCACCCAGCGCGCCTGCGGCGTGCTGCGCGACATGCAGGGCGCGGTAGCCAGGCCCCGGGTGGACTGCGACGCGCTCGACCTGTTTGTCAGTGCCGCCCTGCAGCGGCGCGGCTGGGCCGCCAGCGAAGGCGTGGCGCCGCATTTTGCGCGGCGGGCGCTGGCGCAGGCAGAAGGCGGCGCGGCGCCATCGGCGCGCATCACCACCACGCTGCGCGCCCCGTTGCAGCGCTTTGCCGTGCAAACGCTGGAGCAGCACCTGCGCGAGTTGCAGGGCCGCCAGGTGGAAGATGGCGCGATCGTGGTGCTCGACAACGCCACGGGCGAGGTGCTGGCCTGGGTGGGTTCGTCAGGCCTGCTCAGCCAGGCGGCCGAGGTCGATGGGGTGCTGGCGCTGCGCCAGCCGGGCTCCACGCTCAAGCCCTTCTTGTATGCACAGGCGATAGCCGAGCGGCGGCTGACCGCCGCCTCACTGGTCGAGGACTCGCCCGCCCATATCGCCACAGCGGCGGGGCTCTACATTCCGCAGAACTACGACCGCCAGTTCAAGGGCTGGGTGTCGGTGCGCACGGCGCTGGCGTCCTCGCTCAATGTGCCGGCGGTGCGCACCCTGGTCATGGTCTCGCCCGATGCGTTCTTTCGGCAGCTGGCGGCGCTGGGCCTGCCGCTGCGTGAGAGCGGGGGCTACTTTGGCTACAGCCTGGCGCTGGGCAGCAGCGAGGTGCCCCTGCTGCACCTGGCCAACGCCTACCGCGCCCTGGCCAATGGGGGGCGCTACAGCCCGGTGGCCCCGCCGGTGCTGCCCGCGCGTCAGTCGGCGCCTGCCCTGCGGCCGGTGCTCGATGCGCAGGCGGCATTCATCGTGGGCGACATCCTGTCCGACGGCAACGCCCGGGCGCGCACCTTCGGTACCGACAGCGTGCTGGCCACGCGCTTCTGGAGCGCCGTCAAAACCGGTACCAGCAAAGACATGCGCGACAACTGGGCCGTGGGCTGGTCCGCTCGCTACACCGTGGGCGTGTGGGTGGGCAACGCCAGCGGCGCGGCCATGCACGACGTAAGCGGCAGCAGCGGCGCGGCCCCGGTCTGGGCGGCCGTGATGGCCTACCTGCACGCACACACGCCCAGCCGCGCGCCCGCACCGCCGCGCACGCTGGTGCGGGCCGCCGTGCGCTTTGGCCCG
>JAMLIQ010000154.1 GCA_023954095.1 Burkholderiaceae bacterium
CTGCGCCTGAACAAGTCGCTGCTGATGTTCGCCACGGGTCTGGCCAGCGTCGCCTCGATGCTGTGGCTCGTCATTTACTGGAGCCTCGGCCCGCAGCTGTCGTCGACGCTGCCTTTCGTCTTCCAGATCCTGCTGGCGACCAACCTGGCGGTTTACATCAAGTGGGGGAATTTCGACTTCTTCCGCCTCAGCCAGCTGGCGCTGTTCCTCTTCTTCCCCTTCGTGGTGCAATGGAGCATCGGCAATTTCATCACGGCCAGCGGCATCACCATCTGGGGCCTGCTGGCGCCGGTCGGCGCGATACTGTTCTTTGGCACGCGCGAGGCATTCGGCTGGTTCATCGCCTATCTATTCCTGCTGGCGATGTCGGGTTTCTTCGATTTTCACCTGGCCTCGATGGAAATCCAGACGAAGCAGCAGATCCCCATCAAGACGGCGGTCGTCTTCTTCGCCCTGAATTTCGCTGCGGTCTCGACCATCGTGTTTCTGCTGCTGCGTTTCGCCACCGTCGAAAAGCAGAAGGCGCAGGCCCGTCTGACGGAAACCCACCATTTGCTGCAGATCGAGCAGGAGCGCTCCGAGCGCCTGCTGCTCAACATCCTTCCCGGCTCGGTGGCGGAAAGGCTGAAGAACAGCAACCAGACCATCGCCGACGGCTTCGCCGACGTGACGGTGATGTTCGCCGACATCGTCAACTTCACCCAGGTCGCCAGCGGCATGGCGCCGACCCAGGTGTTCACCATGCTGAACCGGATCTTCTCGTCTTTCGACGAGATGGCCGAGCGTTACGGCCTGGAGAAGATCAAGACCATCGGGGACGCCTACATGGTGGCGGGCGGCCTCAACGACGAACAGACAGACTATTCCGACGCCATCGCCGACATGGCCCTGGCCATGCGTGAGCTGCTGCGCCGCGATTTCATCGTCAACGAAGCCCACCTGGAAGTGCGCATCGGCATCGGCACCGGCCCGGTGGTCGCCGGCGTGGTCGGCAAAAAGAAATTCATCTACGACCTTTGGGGCGACACGGTCAACATCGCCAGCCGCATCACCTCGGAAGGCGTGCCCGGCATGATTCAGGTGGATGGCATCACCTGGCGTCGCCTGAAGGATCGTTTCGATTTCCACGAGCCGCAGACGATCTACCTCAAGGGCAAGGGGAACATGGAAGTGCACCGCATGATCGGCAGAAAGGCTGCCGGACAGGAGCCTTCCGCAGACGCTGCCTAGCCATCCGCTACGCTTCGCCTGCCGCTTCCTGCTGCAACCTCTCGAGCACGAAGCAAACCCGCCCCGCTTCATTGCAGGCAACCTTCAGTTCGTATCCGTAAAACTCGGCATGCCGGGCCGCCTGATAGAGGCCGATGCCCAGCCCCACCCGCGATACGATGGGGGCGCGGAAGAGGTTGTCCGCCACCTCGTCCGGAATCGCCTGCCCGTCGTCGCACACCCGCAGCGTCGGGCCATCCTGCAAACTGAGCGCCACGCTGATTTTCAGTGCCGGCGTCTCCAACTGCTTGGCCAGGGCATTTTCCAGCAGATTTTCCGCCGCGCTATTGAACAGCGTGACCGGTATCTCCCCCTCGCCGACAATGCCGTCAGACGAGAAGCTCACCCCTGCCTGGGCATAGCGGGCCTGCAACCCCGACCACCACTGGCTGGCGGGAACGAATTGCGCTCCTTCCAGTTCCGGGCGGCGGAGCTTGCCCAGCGTCTGTTGCAGGCGCTGGGAGATGACGGGCAACTGGCGCCGCAACAGGGCCTGGTATTGCGGTGAGGGCGTCTCGCCCTCGCTGGTTGCCGCCAGGCACAGGGCATTGAGCGATTGCAGAAGATTCTTCACGTCGTGCGTCAGCCGCGCGCCGGTCTGGTGGATGGCCTTGACGTAACTGAGCTGCTGCAGCTCCTGGGCACGCAGTTTCGCTTCGTAGAATTCACCCAGCAGTTGCGCCAGCAGATCGAAATGCCAGGTCAATGCCGGACTGAGGGGTTGCTGGGTGTAAATGGCAAGTGTCAGCAGGCCATGCCGGAATTCCGTGCGCGGCCCCTCGCGCCGCCCCGTCCCGCCCGCCCCTGCCTGGGCGCGCCATTCGCAACCGTTGACCCAGGGCAGGCGGGTCAGGCCTTGCAGCGACTGGGCGAGGAACCTGTCGGGCTGATCTTCACGCTGCAGGGTGTCGGTCAGTTCATGCAGCCAGCGCTCGAAGGGCAGGCCGAGCGACAACAGGTAGCGGGAAAAGAACATGCCGAGGCCGGAAAAACCGAGCCGCGGGTTCCAGGTCCAGGCAAGCAGCAGCAGGACTGCGCCCAGGACAATGATCGTGACGAAAAGCGACTCGAAGTAGCCGCGCTTGATCAGCAGCATGGCGGAAATGCTGCCCAGCACCAGCACCGCCAGCATGAGGAAAATGAAGGCGCTGTAGACGAAATCGACCACTTCCGCCTGGTCTTCGGCCTCCTGCTCGACCGGCAGGACCACCATCACGGGGAAGAGCAGCGGCAGCACGAACTGCGCCAGAAACAGGTATTCGCCGGCCAGCACGAAGGGACTGGGCAGCACCTGAGGCACCAGCACGATGAGCAGCACGCTGATCAGATAGGCCAGGACGAGCAGATAGAAGAGCTTTGCGCCGCGTCCGACAAAGAAAAAGACCTTGCCGCCGATGATGCCCGCAAGCGCCATCACCCACCCGATCAGCATCCAGTTGCTGGCCCAGAAAGCGGCGCCGGCAATGAGCCCGGCGATCACCAGCAACTGCAGGGAACTCAGGCGCAGCTCGGCCCGCACGAAAGGTTGCCAAAGGATGAACAGGCCGAT
>JAMLIQ010000155.1 GCA_023954095.1 Burkholderiaceae bacterium
GCGGCCATGCCCGCGTCGTCCAGGCGGCCATGGAAGGTCACGCTGGGCACCAGGCCCAGCTCTTGGACCTGGGCGCGTAGCGTGGGTTCGAGCGAGCCGCCGCCCAGCAGGTGCAGCTGCAGCGGCACGCCGGGCAGCTGCTGGCGTGCCAGCGCGAAGGCGTCGATCAGCGTGGCGATCTGGTAGTTGGGCTCCCAGGCACGCAGGCTCACGATGTGCAGGCCGTCCTTGTGCTCCCAGGGCGTGGGGGTGAAGCGCGTGCGGTCCACGCCCCAGTGGATCTCATGCACCGGGGCGCGCGGCTGGTACTGCCGTGCGGCCTCCACGAGGCTGGCCGAGTCGCCAGTGAGGAGGTCGGCGCGGCGCAGGATCCAGCCGGTGAGCCAGCGCATCCAGGGCCGGGTGTGCGGCGTGACGAGCAGGTCGCTGCCCCAGGCCGTCATCACCAGCGGGTGGCGGTCGCAGCGCGCGGCCAGGTAGCCGTAGGACGTGAGGTAGTGCGCATGCACGATGTCGGGCGCCAACTCGCGCACGGCTCGCTGTGCCGCGCCCGCGCGCAGCAGC
The DNA here is from genome assembly GCA_023954095.1 of Burkholderiaceae bacterium. Classification (GTDB taxonomy): domain Bacteria; phylum Pseudomonadota; class Gammaproteobacteria; order Burkholderiales; family Burkholderiaceae_C; genus Simplicispira. The sequence goes on from JAMLIQ010000155.1 coordinate 565, forward strand.
CAGTCGGTTTGGCGCCGCACAGGTGCCAGGATGCGCTGCTCCACGCCGTCGAGCGGCTCGGGCCGCGCCGTGACGAGGGAGACGCGCCAGCCGCGCGCGCGCATCTCCAGCGCCCAGCGCCGGGTGTGAGGGCTGTTGGCGTCGCCCAGCAGGCACAGGTGAGGACGCATGTCAGTGGCGGATTCCGCTGGAGGGGTGGGGGCGTTCGCCAGCCCAGGTGCAGTAATGCTCCGCCAGTTCCGGGTACTGTTCGAGCAGGCGGGCGTCGCCGGTGCGAACATCCCCGATCGTGCGGGCAGGCGAGCCGGCAACGATGGCAAAGTCGGGCACCTCGCCGCGCACCCGGGTGTGCGCGCAGACGACGACACCCCGGCCAATACGGCTGCCCGCTTCGACCACGCTGTGCGGTCCGATAAAACTGTAGGGGCCGATCTCGACCGGTGCGTGCACATAGCCGGGCTTTATGTCGGCATGGTGGGCGTAGCTACGGCCCAGCAAGCGGATGCTGCGATGGGAGCTGTGGGTGACGATACTGACAAAATTGGTGATCTGCACCCCTTCGCCAATGTGGAGTCCTGCAGAAGCGTCAAGGAAATTGAACTGCCCGATGAACACATGGTCGGCGAGTTCCAGGCCGGCCTCGCCCTCGATGCAGGTGCTGGGGGCGATGCGCGTGTGACGCAAGGCTTGGCCCTGGGAGCCACGTTCGCCAAAAATCATTCGGTAGAAAAGCTGCCGCCAGAGCCAGCGGCGCCAGCGGTTAAGCAAGACTCTCATGGGGGATTTCTCTCCAGTGCGCAAGCGCCCAGAAATAATAGGCGAAATACGCCAGCATGGCCGCCGATACGCCCCAGGCGGCACCTTCGACCCCGCCCCAGTACAGCCCGGATCCGAGGCCGGCAAAAAACACCACCTGCCCGGCCAATGCCAGCCGCAGTGCCCAGGGCTGTGCCCGCCACGCCAGCGTGACGACCGACAGCGGTGAAGCGATGAAATGCAGGGCGATGTACAGACTCAGGCCGCGGGCCAGTGCGCCTGCGCCGTCCCACTGGGTGCCAAAAAGAGGGCGAAACAGGGCCGGCCCCCACAGTAGCAGCACCGTGGCCATGGGGGCGGCCAACGCGGCCAGGGCCAGCATGCTGCGCCGCACCAGCGCCCGTGCCTGGGTGGCACTGTCCGCTTGCAGCAGCATGGGGTAGAGCGCCTGCGACAGCGCACCGCCCAGCAAGGTGGCAGGGGCCTTGAGGTAGCGCAGTGCAAGTGCCCAGAAGCCAGCTGCAGCATCGCCCGCCCATGCAGCGATGAGCACCAGGGCCAGTGTGTCCTGGAGTGCGCCGACAAAGGCGTGTGGCGTGTTGAACAGCGGGAAGTCGCGGTGGTGCAGGGCCATGGATTTCAGGCGCTTTAGTGGCTGGCGCCAGAGCTGTGGCCAGCCGCCGTGGGGTGCCGGTCTGGCCAGCAGGCCGGCGGCGCCCAGTCCGGCCACGATGGGGCCGATCAGCAGACCCAAGGCGCCCGCCTGGAACAGACCCAGCATCACCTGAAGCACGGTGCCGCCACCCTGCTGCACCAGGCGTGCCATGGACAGCAGTCCGAAGCGCTGTGAGCGTGTGGCCCACAGGGTCAGCCATTGGGTGGCACCTCCGGCCAGCACCGCCAGCGGCAACAGCCAGGCCACGGGTGTGCCTTGCCAGAGCACGAGCACTGCGGCAATGGCGACGGATGTTGCTGTCACGGCCAGCAGCAGGTGGGCACACAAGGCCATCAGCACCGATGCGCGCCCGGGTGCTTTTTCGAGCGGCAGCGCAAATTCGTAGCGTGCACAGCCCATCACGGCCAGGTTGGTAGCCACCGCCCAGAGCAGGGCGAACTGGCCGAAATCCTGCGGCGTATACAGGCGTGTGAGGAGCGGGCCCAGCAGCAAGGGCAAGGCATGGGCCAGCACACTGCCGGTCAGCAGTGTGAGCATGGCGCGCAGCAAACCCGCTTTCATGGGGCGGGTGCAAGACCCGGCTGGTAGCCTGGCACCAGCTGTTGGAGCAGCCGCTTGATGGTGGCAGTGTCGTCTGAGAGGGCTGCAGACTGCAGGGCCTGCAGGGTGGCTTGCATGCCATCCCACGGCATGTGC
>JAMLIQ010000156.1 GCA_023954095.1 Burkholderiaceae bacterium
CGTGAGCAGGGCGCGACGGTGCTGTTCTGTTCCCACAACCTGTACCAGGTGCGCAGCCTGTGCCAGCGTGCGGCCTGGATTCATGGCGGGCGGATCGAAGCTATGGGCTCCACCGAGGATGTGGTGACTGCCTATGAGGCGCATGAGCGGCGCAGGTATGCTCATTTGAACACTGTCGCGACCGTCGCCGCGATGGAAGGTTCTTCTGCGGCCGTGGTTCCGTCGACACATGCATCTGTGCCTGTCAAGATCATGCGCGTAGGTATTGAGACCTCCGATGGGATCAATCCTGTGCAGGTGGACTCATTCCAGGATCTCACCCTGGAGGTCGAAGTGGAGTCTTATGGGGACGCGCCGTTTCATGTCGGGTTTGCCATTGTGCGGCCGGACAAGGACAACGTGTTTGGCAGCAGCACCCAGTTCCTCGATTCCAGGCCCCCTCTGCGCGGGGTGGGAACACATTGTTTGCGTGTGCGTTTTCCGCGTCTGCCGCTGTTGTCGGGCGAGTATCTGTGGAGTATCTATACGTTGGATGATACGGGCCTCCAGGTACTTGACATGGCAGAGTTGGTCCAGCCGTTCACTGTGCTCAACCAGCAACACCGCGAGTTTGGTCTTGTCTGGCTGGAGCATGAATGGCTGCAAGTGCAATGAGCCGCGATTGGCGTCTGGAATGGGCATTTCCCGCATTGGGCCGCCTGCCCACAACCTTGCCCTGGCGGCTTGTGCATTGGTTGGGACGGGATGCGCCGCCCGTGCGGCGCGCCACCGAACACTATTTGCGACAGCAGTTCAGCCGGGCTTTCCCCGAAGCGACCACGGAGCAGCTTCAGTTGTGGGCGCGTGCGCACATGAACATGCTAGCCACGGAAATGCTGGATGCCTCGGCCTTGCACAGGTTGGGTGAGCCGGGAGGGCCAAGCGTTACGGTTCAGGGCTGGGAACATGTGCAGGCCCTTCAGCAGCAGCAGCAGGGATTCATCCTTGTACTCAACCACTACGATCGGCTACTCACGGCGGTGATTGCCTTGGGGCGGAGGGGCGTGGCGCTGAATATCCTGACAATGCCTGTTTTGGAAAACCCGGATCTTGGTGATGCGCAACGCGCCTTTCTCATGCAGAAAATTGCCAGCACCATGGCGATTACTGGGGGGCAGTGGCGTGTATCGAGCGAGCCCTTGCGACCGGTGCACGAAGGTTTGCGCAATGGCCAAGCCTGGGTAATTCTTGCGGACGCCTGGAGCCCAGACTTTGCGCGTATGCGCGACCATGCCTTCCTGGGCGGATACTTGCGCTTGCCGACAGGCATTGAGCGCCTGGCCCAATCGACCGGGGCGGCCTTGTTGCACGCCCGCACGCGCAGCCTGGCACCGGACCGGTTGGAGGTGGTGGTGGATGCGTTGCCCGGTAGCCCGCAGATGGCCATCGATACTGCAATTGAACATTTGGAGCGGGATGTGCGCGACCGTCCCTGGGCTTGGTGGCATTGGGGTTTGTGGGATCAAATGTGGCAACCGGCAACACAAAAGGGGGAGAGATGTCCGACATAGATCGCTACGACTACGCCTTTGACCTCGAGGGTGATGCATGGGCCGCTCGACTCCTGCGCCGGGTGCCGGAAGGGGGCTCGGTGCTCGAACTGGGGCCAGGCCCGGGAGCCATGACGCAGGTGTTGCGGGCGCGTGGACAAGCGGTCACGGTGGTGGAAAATGATCCTGCCGCGCTGCAGGCATTGCAGCCGCTGGGTGTAGAGCTGGTGGAGGCGGATCTCGATGGCCGGGTCTGGCTGGATGCGCTGGAGGGTCGGCGCTTCGACACCATTCTGGCCTGTGATGTGCTGGAGCATTTGCGTCAACCTGAGCAGGTGCTCAAGGCGCTTGCCGGTTTGCTGCAGCCCATGGGCAGCGTCATCATCTCTCTGCCCAATATTGCCTATGCCGGTGTGGCTGCGGCCTTGCGCGCCGGCATGTTTGACTACGCAGACAAAGGGTTGCTTGACCGTACCCACCTGCGTTTCTTTACGCGCCGCAGCATAGAGCAACTGCTGATGGACTGCGGATGGGTGCCGATCGCTTGGGAGGCTAACCGCGTCCCTGTAGCGCAGAGCGAGTTCGCCTGGTATTGGGAGTCCATACCGGATGCCTGGCGCCAGCATTTGCTGACGGGATGGGCTGATTTTGATGTGTACCAATGGATGGCAGTTGCGGCACCAGCACGCGACTCGCGCGACTGGGCGGCGGTGCAAGTACGCGCCGAAGCAAACCAGTTGCGTACCCAATTGCAGGCATTGCAGGTGACGCATGCAGCGGAACATGCGTCGCTGCTGGAGCACCAGAAGGCCTTCGCTGAAGCCCGACAGTTGATCGCACAGTTTGAACAAGAACTCGAGCAACTGCGCCAGCAAGTGCGGCAATTGGCGACCGACAAGGCCGCGTTGGAGCAGGTCTGCTCGAATACGCAAGCGGCTTTGGCTGGACGCACATGGCGCGCGCGCCTGGATCGTCTGCTGGGTCGTGGTTTGGTATGAAGTCAATAGGTTTCAAGCACTTTGAAGCGTCGGGTCGCCGCCACCCTATTGATTCTGCGGCGGTGGTGATGTGCTGGTGTGGGCTGCGATGGACTCTGCGGAGGACCCACGCAGTCTGCACGCTGATGCTGCTGTCGGCGGTGCTTCATGTGGGTACTGTGCA
>JAMLIQ010000157.1 GCA_023954095.1 Burkholderiaceae bacterium
GCCCCCGCATCAAAGTCCTGCCGCGCCACCGACAGCTCGACGCGCTCGTTCCAGGCCAGTGCCGCGCCGTAGCTGGTCAGCGCATAGTCCTGCGTGACGGCACGGGTGGTGAAGGCCGTGGCGCCCCACTCGCCCTCGGTGGCGTTGCTGCCGATCACGGCCCAGGGCGTGATGCCGCCCCCGGCCGAGCCGGTGATGCTGCTGACGCCGCCCGTGAGCAGCAGTTTGCCGGTGTCGGCCTGCGCCAGCGGGCTGGCCAGGGCCAGGGTTGCCAGCAGCAAAAAAGGTGTGCGGTTCATCGGAGCTTCCTTGCTATTTGCGGCACGCATGCGTTGGAGGGATGCCCTGCGCAGGCGAACCTGCCCGTGCGGGGCCGAACGCTCCCTGCATTGTGTCGAAGGAATGCCAAGACTGCTGATGAAGGGCAATGCAGCCCCTGGCGCACCCTGCCGGGTGCAGAGAGCCCCGATGGCAGGCCGGGGCTACCGCGGGTAGGTGCCCGGCAGCAGGATGCTTTCGTCCACGGTGTTGATATCGGTGCGGCCGCAAAACGCCATGGTGAGGTCGAGCTCCTTGCGGATGATCTCCAGTGCGCGCGTCACGCCCAGCTCGCCGTAGGCCCCCAGGCCGTAGAGGAAGGCGCGGCCGATCAGGGTGCCCTGCGCCCCCAGGGCGCGGGCCTTGAGCACGTCCTGGCCGCTGCGGATGCCGCCGTCCATCCACACCTCGATGTCCTTGCCCACGGCCTGCACGATGCCGGGCAGCGCGGCAATCGACGAAGGGGCGCCGTCGAGCTGGCGGCCGCCGTGGTTGCTGACGATGAGGGCATCGGCGCCGCTGTCTGCCGCGAGGCGGGCGTCTTCGGCGTCCATGATGCCCTTGATGATCAGCTTGCCGCCCCAGCGCTTCTTGATCCACTCCACATCGCCCCAGTTGAGTTCGGGGTCGAACTGCTCCACCGTCCACGAGGCCAGCGACGACATGTCGCCCACGCCCTTGGCATGGCCGACGATGTTGCCGAAGCTGCGGCGTTTGGTGCCCAGCATGCCGAGGCACCAGCGCGGCTTGGTGGCCAGGTTGATGAGGTTGGCCAGCGTGGGCTTGGGGGGCGATGACAGGCCGTTCTTGATGTCCTTGTGCCGCTGGCCGAGGATCTGCAGGTCGAGCGTGAGCTGCAGCGCCGTGCAGCCTGCAGCCTTGGCGCGGTCGATCAGGCGCTCGATGTAGTCGCGGTCGCGCATCACATACAGCTGGAACCAGAAGCCGGGCCCGGCGTGCTGTGCCACATCTTCGATGGAGCAGATGCTCATGGTCGAAAGCGTGAAGGGCACGCCGAAATCCCGCGCCGCACGCGCGGCCAGAATCTCGCCGTCGGCATGCTGCATGCCGGTCAGGCCCGTGGGAGCCAGCGCCACGGGCATGGCCACGTCCTGGCCCACCATGGTGGTGCGCGTGGTGCGGCCGGTCATGTTCACGGCCACGCGCTGGCGCAGCTTGATTTTCTGGAAGTCGTCTTCGTTGGCGCGGTAGGTGCTTTCGGTCCACGAGCCCGAGTCGCAGTAGTCGTAGAACATGCGGGGCACGCGGCGTTGGTAGACACGGTGCAAATCTTCGATGCAGGTGATGGTGGACAGGTCGGACACGCGGCGCTCCTCGGAGGGTTTCGGGGGAAAGTGTGCCGGGATGTTAGCCACAGCGCCCGGCTGCGGCCATCAAAATAATTTGCGCGACCGTGCAACAAATTCAAAGCCAGCCCGATTCTGCCCCTGGAATAGGCCGAAAAATTTGATGAAAATGACCTCTAAAGCTTACCCATCAAGCGCCAGCCGCTCTATTTTCAGTAGCAATCAAAAGTCCGATGGCGCGCTGTCCGGGTCTACCCGCGCAGGCTCGGCATCTGGCCCCGCATAGCAGCACACCTGCATACGCCCGGCGCGTTTGGCGGCGTACATGGCGGTGTCGGCATGGCGCGCCAGCGCATCGTAGCTGTCGCCATGCTGGGGGAACAGGGCCAGGCCGCCGCTCAGGCCGATGTGCAGTTCCTGCCCCTGCAGCACAAAGGGCTGCTGCACCACCGCCAGCACCTTGCGCACCACCGTGCGGATCTGCGCAGGGGTTGCCAGACCAGGCAGCAGCAGCACAAATTCATCCCCTCCCTGGCGGCACACGGTGTCGGACTGGCGCATGGCGGCCGCCAGGCGGCGGGCAAACTGCACCAGCAACTGGTCGCCAGCGTCGTGGCCCAGGGTGTCGTTGACCTGCTTGAAGCCGTCCAGGTCCAGGTACATCACCGCCAGGCCCTTGCCGTCGCGGCGGGCCAGGGCCAGGGCGTGCTGGGCACGGTCCTGCAACAGCACGCGGTTGGGCAGATCGGTCAAGGGGTCGTACTGCGCCAGGTGCGCCATGCGCTCGGCCATGGCCATGGTTTCGGTCACGTCGTGCAGCACCATCACCGCACCGGTCAGCTGGCGCTGCCGGTCGATGATGGGGCTGGCCGACTCTTCCACCTCGAAGCGCTGGCCATCCTTGCGGCGCAGCACCACGCCGCGCGTGGGGCCACAGGCCACCTGCGTCGCCAGCGCCTGGCGCAAGGGGCTGGGCTGGGTCTGCTGGCCATTGGCCAGGTACAGCGGCGCGACCTCGTCCACGTCGTGCCCGGCCGCATCGAACGCCTGCCAGCCCGTCAT
>JAMLIQ010000158.1 GCA_023954095.1 Burkholderiaceae bacterium
TACCTGGTCCAGCGGCAAATAGAAGCGCGGCACGCCCGAGCCCACCCAGCCGCTGACCGACGCCACGCCGGGCTGCTCCATCAGGCGCTGCTCCACGCGGCGCGTGACTTCCTCATTGCCCGCAAAAGAGGTGCCTTCGGGGAACCACAGGTCCACCAGCACCTCGGGGCGGTTCGAATCGGGGAAGAACTGCTGCTGCACCACCCCCATGCCCGCAATACCGAGTGCAAAGGTGAGCAGCGTGGCGCCAATGGTGGTCCAGCGGTGTTCCACACACCAGTTCACCAGGCGGCGGAAGGCCGTGTAGAACGGACTGTCAAACACCTCGTGCGGGTCATCGGTGATGCCTGCAGCCACCACGTGTGCAGGGGGCTTGAGCAGCAGCGTGCCCAGGTAGGGCACGAAGTACACCGAAGCCAGCCAGCTCAGCACCAGCGCGATCACCGTCACGGCGAAGATGGCAAAGGCGTACTCGCCCACTGCCGACCGTGCAATGCCAATGGGCAGAAACCCCGCCGCCGTGATGAGCGTGCCGGTCAGCATGGGCATGGCCGTCAGCTCATAGGCGAAGGTGGCGGCGCGCATTTTGTCGTAGCCCTCTTCGAGCTTGAGCACCATCATCTCCACGGCGATGATGGCGTCGTCCACCAGCAGGCCCAGCGCGATGATGAGCGAGCCCAGCGACACCTTGTGCAGCCCGATGCCCCAGTACCACATGGCCAGGAAGGTCACCGCCAGCACCAGCGGGATGGTGATGGCCACCACCAGACCCGGGCGAGGGTCGATATACCAGCGCCGCCACCAGGGCTGGCGGCCGGCGCGCTTGTGCAGGCCCAGGCTGATGAAGCTCACGGCCAGCACGATGGCCACGGCCTCGATCAGCACCTTGACGAATTCATTGACCGAGCGGGCCACGGCCTGAGGCTGGTCCTGCACATTGGCCAGGCGCACGCCCGCAGGCAGGGTTTTCTCGATATCGGCCGTCGCACTGCGCAGCGCCTTGCCCAGGCGGATGATGTCGCCGCCCTTGGCCATCGAAACCCCCAGGGCCACCACCTCGCGCCCCTCATGCCGCACCTTGACGGCGGTGGGCTCGACATACCCGCGCCGGATGGTGGCAATGTCCCCCAGACGCAGTTGCGCCCCCGAGGCACCACGAATCGGCATGGCTGCCAAATCCTCGATGGCCCGGAACTGCCCGGCCACCCGCACCTGCACCTGGTCGTGCGGCGTCTGCACCACGCCGGCACTCTCCACCGCATTCTGCTGGCCCAATTGCGCCAGCACCTGGTTCATGTCCAGCCCCAGCTGGGACAGGCGGCTTTGCGAGACCTCGATGTAGAGCTTTTCGTCCTGCACTCCGAACAGCTCGACCTTGGCCACGTCCGGCACGCGCAGCAGCTTCTGGCGCACCTCATCGGCGAACTGCTTGACCTCGGCGTAGCTGAAGCCGTCGGCCTCCAGCGCATAGATCACGCCGAACACGTCGCCAAAGTCGTCGTTGAAGAACGGCCCCTGCACACCCTGCGGCAGGGTGTAGCGCATGTCACCCACCTTCTTGCGCACGCTGTACCAGACGTTGGCCACCTCGTTCGAGCGCGAGCTGTCCTTGATCTCCAGAATGATCTGCGACTCGCCCGGCTTGGAATAGCTGCGGATCTTGTCGGCCAGCGGCACCTCCTGCAGCGTGCGCTCGATCTTGTCGGTCACCTGCTCGGCCACCTGTTCGGCCGTGGCGCCAGGCCAGTAGGTGCGCACAACCATGGCGCGGAAGGTAAAGGGCGGGTCCTCGTCCTGGCCGAGCTGGAAATAGGCGGCAAAGCCCATCACCATCAGCACCACCATGAGGTAGCGCGTCAGCGGGGCATGGTTGATGGCCCAGGCCGAGAGATTGAAGCCGGTGTTCTGTGGCGCTTGCTTCATGGTGCGCTCACCGGGTCGCCGACGCAGAAGCCGCCGCAGCGGGCATGTGCGCTACCGTTTTTGTAGCTGATTGCGCTTGACTGGATTGCCCTGAAGCCGATTTTTGCTCAAAAATTCTGACCTTCTGCCCTGGCGTCAGCACATGCACGCCGGTGCTCACCACCTGCATGCCCGGCACCAATCCGTCCGCAATCACGGCCTCATTGCCATCCGCCGTAACCACCTGCACGGCCTGCGAGCGCACGGTGCCGGTATCGGGCTCATACACCCACACTGCCGTGGTCGCGCCCTCCTGGCGCAGCGCCGTGGTCGGCAGCTTGATGGCGGGCAAGCCCGCCAGGCTGAGCGCCGCGGGCATGACATGCACCGTGGCTCCCAAAGGGGGCGCCTGGGCGGCATCGATGTCGGCCCGGACGGCAAAGGTGCGCGTCACCGGATCGGCGCTGGCCGCCACCTCGCGCACCTGCCCCTGCAGCGTCGCGCCACCAGCCCAGGAACGCACCGTCACCGCCTGGCCCGCTTTCAGGTGCACCACCTTGTCCTCGGGCACGGCAAACACCACATCGCGCGCACCGTCCTGCGCAATGCGCAGCACCGGTGTGCCCGCGCTCACCACCTGGCCGACCTCGGCCTCCACGCCGGTGACCACGCCGTCGGCCGTCGCCACCAGC
>JAMLIQ010000159.1 GCA_023954095.1 Burkholderiaceae bacterium
TCGATGCCGTAGGCATCGGTGGCAATGGGCAGCAGGATCGGCACCGTCATGATGAGACCGGGGATGCCGTCAATCACCGTGCCGATGACCAGCAGGATGACGTTGGTCAGCAGCAAAAAGCTCACGGGGTCGTGCGCCACAGTCTGGATCCAGGCGGCTACGGCCTGCGGCACCTTGCCGTAGATCAGCAGCCACGAGAACACGGCGGCGGCGGCCACCAGAAACAGCACGATGGCCGAATACATGGCCGAGCGCAGCAGGATGCGCGGCATGCTGCCAAAGCTGAATTCTTTCGTGACAAAGCGCCCCACCAGGGCCGCTGCCACGGCGCCGACGGCGGCGGCTTCGGTGGGGTTGGCGAAGCCGCCCAGAATCGATCCCACGATGACGATGGGAATCAGCAGCGTGGGGCTGGCGCTGATCGCGGTGCGGGCGCGCTGGCGCAGGGTGCGGTATTCGCTGCGCGGGTAGTTGTAGAAAAAGCCCATGCAGGCGATCACCACAAAAAACAGCAGGGTGAGCAGGATGCCGGGGATGATGCCGGCGATCAGCATGTCGCTCACGGCCACCTGGGCCAGCACGCTGTAGACCACGAACATCACCGACGGCGGGATGATGGGGCCCAGCATGCCGCCGTAGACCGTGAGGCCCGCCGCAAAGGTTTTGTCGTAGCCCTGTTTCTCCATCTCGGGCACCATCACCTGCGACATGATGGCCACCTGGGCCGTGGCCGAGCCAATGATGGACGACACCATCATGTTGGCCAGAATGTTCACGTAGGCGAGCCCGCCTTTGACCGAGCCGATGAAGGCCATGGCCAGGTCGACCAGCCGCCGCGTGATGCCGCCGCTGTTCATGATCTCGCCAATCAGGATGAACAGCGGGATGGCGATGAGGCCATAGCTGTCCACACCCGCGAACATCTGCAGCGGAAACGACTGGAACAGCACCGTGCTGCCCGAGTTGAGGATAAAGACGACGCCTGCCAGGCACAGGCAGATGCCAATGGGCACGCCCACCAGCAGGATGGCAAGAAAGAAGAGGCTGGTGATCATGGGAGGCCGTGCGTGGATGGGCTGGACAGGAGAAACATCAGTTCACCGCATCGGCACTGACCACATCGAAACCGGGGTGCACGATGCGGGGGCAAACCTTGAGCTCCTCGAACAGGTTGGCCAGCGCGTGCACCGTGAGGCTGAGTGCAAAGACCGGGAGGATCAGCTGTACCAGCCAGGTCGGCCACTCCAGCGTCTGCGTGCGCTCGGTGTAGAGGAAGTTGAAACTGGCTTCGGCGTAATCCCTGGCATTGAATCCGGCCGCTGCAATGCCGCGCGGGTCCATCCAGGTCCAGCACATCCAGACCAGTGCGATCGCAAACACCAGCACGCAGAAGGCCGCAAGCACCTTCATGGCCGTGGCCCCGCGCGGCGGCAGTTGGTCCGACACCAGGCCCACCGCAAAATCCATCCGCAGGCGGGTCATGACCGAGGCGCCGACAAACGTCAGCCAGACCATGGTGAATACCGCTGCCTCGTCGATCCAGTAGATGGGAATGCCCGAATAGCGCGTGGCGACGTTGAGCAGGATGAGCAGCACCAGCAGCGTCATCAAGGCTATGAGCACGCCGCGTTCACAGCGCAGCAGTGCGCTGGACAGGGCGATGGCCCAGCGCACGGGAGCCCGCAGGACGGGATGGGGTGCAGGAGTTTGATGGCGGTCAGGCATGGTGTGCGGGCAGGGTGAATGCGGGATACGATGGATATATCCTGAAAATATGTTGTAAATATATCTATTGGTTGAGACATCCCGTATTGGGGGAAACCAGCGGTTCGGTTGGTCCGCTGTCCAATGCGAAGGGTGTCAGGAAACGAGCTGCAAGATGTCCGCGTACAAGGCGGCAGGCACGGCAATGCCTTCCACTCGGCTGCGTTCGCGGGCGGCAAAGCGCCGCTGCGATGGCAAACGGGCGCCCTGGTCCGTAATGGAGTGCAAAAGTTGCTCGGCCCGCACATTCTGCGCAACCGTGTCAGCACCGCCCAGCGCCACCGGGTCAAAAGCGAGCACCAGTTCTCCGTGGCACGGCGCCACGCCTGCGCCGTCGTCAAACACCAGGGATTCGCGGCTGGTCCAGTCGCCAATCAGGGCGCCCGCCATCAGTTCCACCATGGTCGAAAGCGCCGATCCCTTGTGCCCGCCAAACGCCAGCATGGCGCCGCGCGCGACGGCCACGGGGTCGGTGCTGGGCTGGCCCTCGGCGTCGACGCCGCAGCCTGCGGGCAGCGGTTGCCCGGCGCGGCGGTGCAGCTCCAGGTCGCCGCGTGCGATGGCGCTGGTGGCAAAGTCAAAAACATACGGGTAGGGGCCGGGGCGGGGCCAGCCGAAGGCGATGGGGTTGGTGCCGAAAAGCGGCTTGCAGCCGCCGGCCGGCGCTACCCAGGCATGGCTGGGTGTGAGAGCCAGAGCCGCCAGGCCGTGCGCGGTGATGGCTTCAATTTCGGGCCACAGGGC
>JAMLIQ010000016.1 GCA_023954095.1 Burkholderiaceae bacterium
CCACGGCGCTTGCCTTCGATGAGGGCGTGGCCGGTGAGGCGCTGGCCGCTCATGCCGAAGGGGTGGCCCACGGCGATGGCGCCGCCGTTCACGTTGAGCTTGTCAGCCGGGATGCCCAGCTTGTCGCGGCAGTAGATCACCTGCACGGCGAAGGCTTCATTGAGCTCCCACAGGTCGATGTCGTTCATGCTCAATCCCAGGCGCTTCAAGACCTTGGGGATGGCGAACACGGGGCCGATGCCCATTTCGTCGGGCTCGCAACCGGCGACGGCAAAGCCCAGGAAGCGGCCCAGGGGCTTGAGGCCCTTTTGCTCGGCCACTTTTTCGTGCATGACGACCACGGCGCCAGCGCCATCAGACAACTGGCTGGCGTTGCCGGCCGAGACCAGGCCGCCGGGCAAGGCCGAGCGCAGGTCCTTGATGCCGTCATACGTGGTACCCGCGCGGATACCTTCGTCGTCGCTCACGGTGACTTGCTTGGTCATGAGGCCCATGACCTTGTCAGCCACACCCATGGTGACGGTGATGGGGGCGATTTCGTCCTTGAACAGGCCTTTTTCCAGCGCAGCGCTGGCTTTTTGCTGGCTGCCGGCGCCGTATTCGTCCATGGCCTGGCGGCTGATGCTGTAGCGCTTGGCCACCTGTTCAGCCGTTTGCAGCATGGCCCAGTAGACCTCGGGCTTGTGCTTCATGAGCCAGGGGTCCTGCAGCATATGGGTGTTCATTTCCTGCGCGGTGCAGGAGATGGCCTCCACGCCACCGGCCACATAGATGTCGCCTTCGTTGGCAATGATGCGCTGGGCGGCGGTGGCAATGGTCTGCAGGCCCGACGAGCAGAAACGGTTGATCGTCATGCCCGAGACTGTGACGGGGCAACCGGCACGCAGGGCGATCTGGCGGGCGATGTTGGCGCCGGTGGCACCTTCGGGCGTGCCGCAACCCATGATGACGTCGTCCACCTCGGCGGCCTCGATGCCTGCACGTTGAATGGCATGTTCCACCACATGGCCACCCATGGTGGCGCCGTGGGTCATGTTGAAGGCGCCCTTCCAGGCCTTGGTCAGGGGGGTGCGTGCGGTGGAAACAATAACTGCTGATGTCATGGTGAAGCTCTCCTAAATAGTGTCAGGTTCAAGATGCCTTGGCACCTTGGGTCAAAAGGCGGTGGTAGAAACGGATCAGCTCGGCCAGGTTGCTGACGGCAATGCGTTCGTTGGTGCCGTGAAAGCGCGACAGGTCTTGCGGCCCTGCCCGCACGGGCGAGAACTTGAAGATGTGGTCGCTGATCTCGCCAAAGTGGATGGAATCCGAGCCGCCAATCATCAAGCCGGGCGCCACCAGCGTTCCGGGGAACACTTCGCGCACGGTGCGGTTGATGAGGGCGTACTGCGCAGAATCGGTGGGCGCGACCTTGGAGGCCTCGGCACCGCCGGGCAGCGCATGCAGTTCGAACTTGCCGTTGTGCGTGGCGTCGGCCACCAGGGCGCGGGTGCGCTCGACCACCTGGTCCCGGGTGTCCCCAGGCAGAAGGCGGAAGTTCACGGTGGCCTCGGCCTGGCCTGGCAGCACATTCTCCTTGTTGCCGGCGTGGGCCATGGTCAGCGCCGTGGTGGTGCGCAGCATGGCGTTGGTGCTGGCACTGGCTTCCAGCTGCTTTTGCACCAGGGGGCCAAACAGCCAGAGATTGGACAAGGCCACACGCGAGAAGCCGCTCATCTCGGGTGCGATGGTGGCGAACATCTCGCCCGCCACACCGCGAATGGCGCCGGGCAACTGCTCATCGTCAATGCGCTGGAGTGCGGCACTCATCATGGCAATCGCGCTGCTGCCCTTGGGCGGCGGCATGGACGAGTGGCCTGGAGCGGCCAAGGTCTTGACCACCACCGTGAGGTAGCCCTTCTCGGCCACGCCAATCAGCGCGGTCGGGCTTTTCAAGCCGGGCATGATGCCTTCGGTGATGAGCAGGCCTTCGTCGATCACAAAATCCAGGCGCACCTTGCGCTCTTTGAGGAGTGCTGCAATCTTTTCGGCACCACGGTGGCCACCCACCTCTTCGTCGGCGCCAAAGGCCAGATACACGGTGCGCTCGGGCTGGTAGCCGCTGGCCACCAGCATCTCCACCGCTTCCATCTGGGACATGAGGTTGCCCTTGTCGTCCCAGGCGCCTCGCCCCCAGACAAAGCCGTCCTTCACTTCGCCACCAAAGGTTTCGGCTTTCCAGTCGCCTTCGGTACCGGGTGCCACAGGCACCACGTCCTGGTGGGCCATGAGCAGGATGGGCTGGGCCTCAGGCTTGCTGCCGCGCCAGGTGTAGAGCAGGCTCAGGTCGCCCACCACCTCGCGCGTGAGCGCGGCGTGGGTTTTGGGAAACCGGGCTTGCAGCAGCGCATGCAGCTGCCTGAACTGGTCGGCATTGAGCCCCGGGTCGTCCAGCGAGGAGATGGTGCGCAGGCGCACCGCCTCTGCCAGGCGCTGGGCAGCACCGGCTTCATCCACCTGCAGCGGGGGCAGCGGTGCCACATCGAGCTGGCGCGAGCCCTTGCGCAGGGTATTGATTCCCAGCACAGCAGCCAGCGCCAGCAGCAATGCCAGCAGGCCCCAGGCGAGTTTCTTGACCATGGTGCGACGGCCTGCGGTCAGTTGAAGGTCTTGCCTTCAGCGGCCAGGCGGGCCAGCAGGGGGGCGGGCTTCCAGAAGGCAGCGTCGTCCAGCGGGTTCTGGGCAAAGCGGTTCATGGCCTGCACCACGTTGAACAGGCCCACTTCGTCGGCGTAGTTCAGCGGACCGCCACGGTGCACCGGGAAGCCGTAGCCGTAGATGTACACAATGTCGATGTCGCTGGCCTTGTTGGCGATGCCCTCTTCCAGGATGTGGGCGGCTTCGTTGACCAGGCTGAACACCAGGCGCTGCACGATTTCCTCGTCGGAAATCTTGCGCGGCGTAATGCCCAGCGCAGCGCGGTGGTCGGCAATCATCTGCTCCACTTCGGCGTTTGGAATGGCGTCGCGCTTGCCGGGCACGTAGTCATACCAGCCTGCACCGGTCTTCTGGCCAAAGCGCCCTTTCTCGCACAGAAGGTCCGCAGTCTTGCTGTACTTCATGTCGGGCTTTTCTTGGTAGCGGCGCTTGCGGATGGCCCAGCCAATGTCGTTGCCGGCCAGGTCGCCCATGCGGAACGGGCCCATGGCCATGCCGAATTTTTCCATCGCCTTGTCCACCTGCGCGGGGGTGCAGCCTTCGTCCAGCAGGAAACCGCCCTGGCGGCCATACTGCTCGATCATGCGGTTGCCGATGAAGCCATCGCACACGCCCGAGACCACGGCAACCTTCTTGATCTTCTTGGCCACAGCCATCACGGTGGCCATCACGTCCTTGGCCGTGGCTTCGCCGCGCACCACTTCCAGCAGCTTCATCACGTTGGCCGGGCTGAAGAAGTGCAGGCCCACCACGTCCTGCGGACGCTGGGTGAAGTTGGCGATCTTGTTCACGTCCAGCGTGGAGGTGTTGGAGGCCAGGATGGCACCGGGCTTCATCACCGCGTCGAGCTGCTTGAACACAGCTTCCTTCACGCCCAGTTCCTCGAACACGGCTTCGATCACCAGGTCGGCGTCCTTCAGGTCGGCGTAGTCCAGCGTGGTGGACAGCAGGGCCATGCGCTGCTCGTACTTGTCCTGCTTGAGCTTGCCCTTCTTGACTTGTGCCTCGTAGTTCTTGCGGATGGTGGCGATCCCACGGTCCAGCGCCTCCTGCTTCATTTCCAGCATCTTCACGGGGATGCCGGCATTCAGGAAGTTCATGGCAATGCCGCCGCCCATGGTGCCGGCGCCGATCACGGCCACAGCCTGGATGTCGCGCTTGGGGGTGTCGGAGGGCACGTCGGGGATCTTGCTTGCGGCGCGCTCGGCCAGGAACAGGTGGCGCAGCGAGCGCGACTCGGCCGTCCACATCAGGTTGATGAAGATCTCGCGCTCAACGGCCATGCCATCGGCGAACTTCTTCTTGGTCGCGGCTTCCACGGCATCCACGCACTTGGCGGGCGCGGGGAAATTCTTGCTCATGCCCTTGACCATGTTGCGCGCGAACTGGAAGTACGCATCGCCCTCGGGGTGCTTGCACGGCAGGTTGCGCACCAGGGGCAGCGGGCGCACGCCGGCCACGCTCTGCGCGAAGGCCAGGGCCTCGGCGGCCAGGGTTTCAGGCGAGGCCACGAGCTTGTCGAACAACTTCTGGCCGGGCAGCATACCCAGCATTTCGCTCTTGATGGCTTCGCCGCTCACGATCATGTTCAGGGCGGGCTCCACGCCGATCACGCGCGGCAGGCGCTGCGTGCCGCCGGCGCCGGGCAGAATACCCAGCTTGACTTCGGGCAGTGCAATGCTGCAGCCGGGTGCCGCCACACGGTAGTGGCAGCCCAGGGCCAGTTCCAAACCGCCGCCCATGGCCACGCTATGCAGCGCGGCCACCACGGGCTTGGGCGAGTTTTCGATCGCCAGGATCACCGAATTGAGGTTGGGCTCCTGCATGGCACGGTCGGTGCCGAATTCCTTGATGTCGGCGCCGCCAGAGAACGCTGCACCGGCGCCCGTGATGACGATGGACTGGACAGCAGCATCGGCATTGGCCTTGCCCAGACCGTCCACGATGCCCTGGCGGGTCGAGAGGCCCAGTCCGTTGACGGGGGGGTTGGTCATCGTGATCACGGCGACATTGCCGTGGACTTTGTATTCAGCGGTCATGCTGTTGTTCCTTGGAAAGTAGAAAAAGAACGGTCGTGCGATTTTTTCATTGTAGAGAGTTCTGCGCGCTTTGCCAGACTCCGCTTGTCTCAGGCGGGACAAAAATCCCGGCGCACAGAAAAGGAAAAGGCGCCATGCGCAGTACGCACGGCGCCTTGCTTTCAGTCAGCGTGCCTGCTGATGTCAAACCTCCAGCCACTCCTTGCGGATGTAGTCGTCTGCGCGCAGGCTGTCGGGTGTGCCATCAAAAACGATGCTGCCATGGCCCATGACCAGGCAACGGTCGGAAATGGTCATGGCAATAGTGAGCTTCTGCTCAATCAGCAGCACCGAGATGCCTTTGGCCTTGAGCGTCTGCAGGTACTGCCCCACCAGTTCCACAATCTTGGGGGCCAGGCCCTCGGTGGGTTCGTCGATGATGATGAGGTCGGGGTCACCCATGAGGGTGCGGCACAGGGTCAGCATCTGCTGCTCGCCCCCCGACATCACCCCGGCCTGGATGTTGCGCCGCTCCTTGAGGCGCGGGAACATGTCGTACATGTCGTCAAACGACCAGCGGCTGCCCTTTCCACTGCCTTTTTGACCCAGCAGCAGGTTCTGGTGCACCGTGAGGTTGGGAAACACGTCGCGGCTCTCGGGCACGTAGCCCAGGCCCAGGTGGGCGATCTCGTAGGCTTTCCTGCCTTCGAGGCTCTTGCCCTTCCATTGCATGTCGCCTTCCCAATCCACCAGGCCCATGATGGCCTTGGCGGTGGTCGAACGGCCCGAGCCGTTGCGGCCCAGCAGGGCCACGATTTCGCCCGGCTGCACGTCGAAGCTGACGCCGTGCAGCACATGGCTCTTGCCGTAATAGGCGTGAAGGTTGTTGATGTGCAGCATGTCAGTGTCCCTCCGCCTGTGCATCGGCCACGGCAGAGCCCAGGTAGGCCTCCTGGACGCGCGCATTGGCACGTACCTTGTCGGGCGTATCGAAAGCGATGACCTCGCCATACACCACCACGGCAATCTTGTCGGCCAGGCCGAACACCACGCCCATGTCGTGCTCCACGGTCAGCAGGGTGCGGCCTTCGGTCACTTCCTTGATGAGGTGAATGAAGCGCGTGGTCTCGCTGCGGCTCATACCAGCCGTGGGCTCGTCGAGCAGGATCACGTTGGCCCCCCCCGCGATAGTGATGCCGATCTCCAGGGCGCGCTGCTCGGCGTAGGTCAGGTTCACAGCCAATGTGTCGCGCTTCTTGTCCAGCTTGATCATCTCCATGAGCTGGTGGGCACGGTCATTGGCGTCGTCCAGCCGCGAGAGAAAGCGCAGGAAACTGTATTTATAGCCCAGGCTCCAGAGCACACCGCAGCGCAGGTTCTCGAACACGCTGAGGTTGGGGAAGATATTGGTGATCTGGAAGCTTCGCGAGAGCCCCATGCGGTTGATCTCGAAGGGCTTTTTGCCATCGATGCGCTGCCCATTGAGCAGCACCTCCCCGCTGGTGGGTGCGAAGCGCCCGCTGATCAGGTTGAACAGCGTGGACTTGCCGGCGCCGTTGGGGCCAATGATGGCCACCCGTTCGCCCGCCTGCACGGCCAGTTCAGCACCGCGAATGATCTCCGTCTTGCCGAAGCTCTTGCGCAGATTGCGCAGCTCCAATGCATAGGTAGCGTTTTGCGCCATGGTTACAGCGCCTCCCCACGCTTGATCTGGTGTTCAATTTCTTCCTGGATGTGGTCCCACTGGCGCCGGAACTGTCTGCGGCACAGCTCGAACAGCCCCAGCCCGGTCAGCAGCACGAACCCGGCGCCAAACCAGCTCGAAAAAGCCTTGGCATTGAGCGTGGCTCCCAGGTAGGTCAGCTCTGGCCCCAGGGCTTCGTTGAGCTGCAGGTGGTAGGTCATCTCGACCATGCAGGCGGCGCCCAGCACAGCGACCAGCCCCGTGCCAAATAATGCCAGGTACGATGGCAACAAGGCACGCAGCTTGCCGAATTTGGCCAGACGCAGGTTCATCATGATGAGGCTGGCCACGCCGCCCGGCGCAAACATCACCATGAACAGAAACACCAGCCCCAGGTAAAGCAGCCAGGCCTTGGACAGTTCGGACAGCAAGACCGAGGCAAACACCAGCAGCACCGCGCCGATGATGGGTCCGAAGAAGAACGTGGCGCCCCCCAGGAAGGTAAACAGCAGATAGCCCCCCGAGCGGATCACGCTCACGCTGTCCACCGCCGTGATGATCTCGAAGTTGATCGCGGTCAGCCCCCCGCCGATGCCCGCAAAGAACCCGGCCACGATGAATGCGAAATAGCGTACCCGCTGGGTGTTGTAGCCAATGAACTCGACGCGTTCCGGGTTGTCGCGCACAGCATTCAATATGCGCCCCAGTGGCGTCCCCGTGAAGGCAAACATGGCGGCCGTGCAGACAAAGCAATAGGCGGCGATCAGGTAGTAGACCTGAATGGCCGGGCCAAAGCTGATGCCCATGATGGACTTGCCATACACACGGTCGGTGGTGATGCCGCCCTCACCGCCAAAGAAGCCGGGAAACATCAGAGCCATCGAGGCCACGAGTTCGCCGATGCCCAGGGTGATCATGGCAAAGGTGGTGCCCGATTTCTTGGTGGTGACAAAGCCCAGCAAGACGGCAAACAGCATGCCGGCCAAACCGCCGACCAAAGGAATGAACACCAACGGGATGGGCATGCGGCCCTCACCGGCCAGGTTCATGGCATGGATCGCCAGAAACGAGCCCAGCCCGGTATACACGGCATGCCCAAAGCTGAGCATGCCGCCCTGTCCCAGAAGGATGTTGTAACTCAGGCAGATGATGATGAGGTAGCCGATTTGCGACAGCATGGTCAGTGCCAGGCTGCTGGTGAACACCAGCGGCGCGACAATGAGGATGAGCGCAAAAAGGCTCCAGATAACGATGCGTCCCACGTTCCAGGGCTTGAAACGGTAATACGAAGTGGCGGTAGATGTGGTCGTTGTCATTGCTTCAGTCCTCCCGCGTGCCCAACAGACCCTTGGGGCGGAAGATCAGGATCAATACCAGAAACAGGTACGGCAGGATGGGCGCTACCTGCGAGATGGTGAGCTTGAGCAACGGCCAGCCAAAGGTTTCTTCGGTGACGGTCATGCCCAGCATTTGCAGGCCTGTGGCCAGTGACTGGTCCATGGCCACGGCAAAGGTCTGCACCAGCCCGATGAGCAGCGAGGCCAGAAAAGCCCCCGCAAGCGATCCCATGCCGCCCACCACCACCACCACGAAGATGATGGAACCCACCGATCCCGCCATCGCGGGCTCGGTGACATAGGTGTTGCCACCGATCACTCCGGCCAGGCCGGCCAGCGCGCAGCCTCCGCCAAAGACCAGCATGAAGACGCGCGGTACGTTGTGGCCCAGTGATTGAACCATCTCGGGGTGCTTGAGAGCAGCCTGGATGACCAGGCCGATGCGCGTGCGCGTCAGCAGCAGCCACACCGAAGCCAGCATGACCAGTGCGACCAGCATGATGAAAGAGCGCGACCTGGGAAACTGCGTGCCGTAAATGGTGAAAAGCGGCCCCTGCAACTGCTCTGGCAGGCCATAGGGCACGGTCGAACGCCCCCATACCAGTTGCACCAGTTCCAGAATCAGATACGACAAACCGAACGTCACCAGCAACTCGGGCACATGCCCGAACTTGTGTACCCGCCGCAGGCTGTAACGCTCGAACAGCGCTCCCATGGCGCCAACGGCCAGAGGCGCCAGCACCAAGGCTGGCCAGAACCCCACCACACTGGAGATGGTGTAGGCGAAATAGGCTCCCAGCATGTAGAAACTGGTGTGCGCAAAATTGAGCACACCCATCATGCTGAAGATCAGCGTAAGGCCCGAACTGAGCATGAACAGCAGCAGTCCATAGCTCACGCCGTTGAGCGTCGAGATGACGAAAAACTCAGGATTCATCGGAATGCTTCACCATTGGGTCAAAAAAAGAGGCCCGAGGGGCATCGGGCCTCGTGTGCTTGAAAGCCGCCTCAGGAAGGACGCTTCATCTGGCAGGAGGTGGGCGTGCTGGCCACGTAGGGCTCGTAGTACTTGACCGGGACAAAGGTGTAACCCGTGCCTTCAGAGTCAATGGGGTACTTGCCGCCGGCCTTCTCCCACTTGGAGATGAACAGGCCTTGCTGGAGCTGGTGGTCGGTCTTGCGCATTTCGACCTCGCCGTTGAAGCTCTTGAACTTCATGCCTTCCATCGTGGCCGCCACCTTGACCGGGTCGGTGGACTTGGCCTTGGCAAAGGCCGTATCCAACATGGAGAAAGCGTGGTACACGGCGCCGGTGTACATGTCGTCGCCAAACTTCTTCTTGTAGTCCACCACGATCTTGTTGAGTTCGCCTGGCAGGTTCATGTGGGCATAAGCCACCATGTACACACGGCCGGCCGCGGCAGCGCCCATGGCCGTGGGGCTGCCCGTGACCGAGCCGTAGTAGGTGTAGAAGTTGACATTATTCAGACCAGCATCATTGGCTGCCTTGATGAGCAGCGCCAGATCGGAACCCCAGTTGCCGGTGATCACGGTGTCGGCACCCGACTGTTTGATCTTGGCGATGTAGGGCGAGAAGTCGCGCACCTGGGCCAGCGGCGACAGGTCGTCCCCCACGATCTGGATGTCCGGGCGCTTGCGCTTGAGCATTTCCTTGGCGAACTTGGACACCTGGTGGCCGTGCGAGTAGTTCTGGTTGATCAGGTAGACCTTCTTGACCTCTGGCACATCCTTGATATAGGTGGTCAGCGCTTCCATCTTCATGGACGTGTCGGCATCCAGGCGGAAATGCCAGTAGCTGCACTTGCTGTTGGTCAGGTCAGGATCGACGGCAGCGTAGTTCAGGAACACCACCTCCTTGCCGGGGTTGCGTGCGTTGTGCTTTTCCAGCGCATCGATGATGGCCAGCGCAGGGCCCGAGCCGTTGCCCTGCACCACGTAGCGAACCCCCTGGTCCATGGCAGAGCGCAGTGCGCTGGACGTCTCTTGCGGGCTGAGCTTGTTGTCGATGCCGATGATCTCGAACTTCACACCCGAGGCGTTCTTCTTGTTGAACTCTTCGGAGATGAACTGGAAGCTCTTGAGCTGGTTGGTGCCCACGGCGGCCATCAGCCCCGAAAGCGGGTCGAGCCAGGCAATTTTGACGGTCTCGCCTTTTTGTGCAAAAGCACCGGTAGCGCTAGCCAGCAAAAGGGAAGCGGCTACGGTCTTGATAGCAAATTTCATTTTTCAGTCTCCAGTTGAATCGACAAAGTGCAGCGTACAGTGTTGCGCTGCGTCATTGCTCAGGGATTGCCCCTAGCACCTATCACACGCGCGACTGCCATGCCCCTCCCCCGAGGGCCATGGCAGCCTTCCATCACAGGCCCGGAAGCCTGTAATCCTTGAGCTGCTCGCGCAGCCGTGTCTTGAGCATCTTGCCGGTGGCGCCCAACGGAATGGCCTCGACAAACACCACGTCGTCCGGGATCTGCCATTTCGCGGTCTTGCCCTCGAAGAACTGCAGCAGTTCCTCGCGCGTCACCTCTGCGCCCGGCTTGAGCGTGACGGCAACAATCGGACGCTCATCCCACTTGGGGTGCGGCATGCCGATGCACGCCGCCATGGCCACGGCAGGGTGTGCCATGGCAATGTTCTCGATGTCGATGGAACTGATCCACTCCCCACCCGACTTGATGACGTCCTTGCTGCGGTCCGTTATCTGCATGAAACCATTGGAGTCGATGGTCGCCACGTCGCCCGTGGGGAACCAGCCCCGGCCCTGGGCATCCTGGATCAGCGGGCTTTCGCCCTTGTAGTAGGTATCGAGAATCCAGGGGCCACGCACCAGCAGGTCGCCATAGGACTTGCCGTCCCAGGGCAATTCATCACCATTGCCGTCGACAATCTTCATGTCCACGCCGAAGATGGCCCGTCCCTGCTTCTGGCGGATCTTCATCTGCTCGTCCTTGGACAGGTCGAGCTGCTTGTTCTTGAGCGTGCACAGGGTGCCCAGAGGGCTCATTTCCGTCATGCCCCAGGCGTGCAGCACCTCGACGCCAAAGTCATCCTGGAATGCGGTGATCATGGCTGGCGGGCAAGCCGAACCGCCAATCACGGTGCGCTTGAGCGTAGAGAACTTCAGGCCTGCGGGCTTCATGTGACCCAGCATCATTTGCCAGACGGTGGGCACGCCTGCAGCGTAGGTGACCTTCTCGGCCTCGATCAGTTCATAGATCGACTTTCCGTCCATCGCCGGGCCGGGGAAAACAACCTTGCAGCCTGTCAGCGCTGCAGAGTACGGAATGCCCCAGGCGTTGACGTGGAACATGGGCACCACGGGCAAAACGGCATCGCGGGCCGACAGGCACATCACATCGGGCAATGCGGCTGCATAGGCGTGCAGCGTGGTCGATCGGTGGCTGTACAGGGCGGCTTTGGGGTTGCCCGTGGTGCCGCTGGTGTAGCACATGCTGGACGCCGTGTTTTCATCGAACTGCGGCCAGGCATATTCGGCCGATTGGGGTGCAATCCACGCCTCGTAACTGGCCAGACCCGGAACACCCGTATCTGCCGGCAGCTTTTCGGCATCACACAGCGCCACCCACTTCTTGACCGTAGGGCACTTGGCGTGCACAGCCTGCACCAGGGGCAGGAAGCTCATGTCAAAGCACAGCACCTGGTCTTCGGCATGGTTGATGATCCAGGCGATCTGCTCGGGGTGCAGGCGCGGGTTGATGGTGTGCAGCACACGACCCGAACCACTGACGCCGAAATACATTTCCATGTGGCGATAGCCGTTCCAGGCCAGGGTCGCAACGCGGTCACTGAACGCCAGCCCTTGCTTGTCCAGCGCGTTGGCCAGCTGGCGTGAGCGGGCTGCCAGATCACGGTAGGTGTAGCGGTGGATGTCGCCTTCCACCCGGCGCGAAACAATCTCCCCATCGCCGTGGTGGCGCTCGGCAAACTCAATCAACGACGAAATCAGCAATGGCTGACTCTGCATCAAACCCAGCATATGTGCTCCTTTAACTATGCATGTCACTAAAACGGAACCATCCTAACGGGTGAACTTGCCGCCCGTGCCGATGATGGTCAAATCCACAAAGCGCGAACCTTGGCGCACGCCCTTGCCAAAATCCACCTCGAAGCCACCCACATCGAGGTGCTGCAGGGACTCCATGGCCTGGATGAAACGGGGACGCGTCAAGTCTTTGCCGGCGCGGCGCAATCCTTCCACCAGCACCCGGGCATTGATGAAGGTCTCCAGGCCAATGAAGGACACCGACGCCTGCATTCCTGCCTTCTTCAGCACATCCCGGTATTCCCGGGCGACCGGCAGGCTCTGGCTCCAGGGAAACGGCACCACCGAAGTCACGACCACGCCCACACCATCGGGCCCCAGCGCCTGAATGGTGGACTGCGACCCCATCACCGAGGTGGTGTAGAAGCGGGCCGCGCGGCTCACCTTGCGGTAGGCCTTGATGAAAGTAACCGTCGGTGCGCCCGCCGTGATCATGATGATGGCGTCGGGCTCTCCGGCGCTCAGACTCTGCACGGCCTTCTGCACATCGGAAGAGTCGGCCTCGATCGGCGCGTCGGAGTGCAGCTTGAGCCCGCGCTTTTCCATGGACTTGCGTGCCCCAGCCAGGCCATCCTTGCCAAACCCATTGTTCATCCACAGCACGGAAATGCGCGGCACACCCAGAGTGGTGAGGTGCTGCACCAGTTTCTCCACCTCGTCGCCATAGCTGGCGCGGACATTGAAGACATGGTTGATGGGTGGATCCCGCAGGAGATCCGCCCCGGTGAAAGGTGAAATCAGCGGCACAGGCGGGTTCTCCTTGGCCAGCAAGGGCAGGATGGCACCCACATTGGCCGTGCCGGTCAGGTTCATCAGAGCAAAAACCTGGTCTTGCTCGATCATCTTGCCCACCAGCCGGACGGTGTTTTCGGGCCGGTATCCGTCGTCTTCCGTCACGACGCGGATGCGCCGCCCATGGATGCCGCCCTGGGCATTGATGCCCTCCAGATAGGTCTTGGTGATGTTCACCAGTTCAGGCGCCATGGCGGCCAACGGCCCCGTCAGTCCCAGCGACTGGCCGATAACGATCTCGCTGTCGGTCACGCCCGGACCTGCACGCAGCGCACCCCAGGGCGCCAGCAGCACCAGGGTAAGCAGCCCACCCAGTACACGTCTCATGTTCAGCATTTCAGTTTCCATTGTGTTGTGACGCGCTCCTGCATCACCGCCGACGCAAAGGCCGCGCAGTGTGCTTTGTCACCGCTGAAAATCCAACACCTGTCGCCTGTCCGACATTTACAGCGGGTTTTCCCGCACTCTCGCGCTGGCCTGCAGCGACAATCCCCTCCATGTTTTGCACCACTCTTTCTGCGGAACGTTTCATTGCCTGCCAACCCTGGTTTGCCTCTGTGCCGACCGATCTGCAGGAAAAACTGCGCCAGGGCGTGTATTCCACCGAAGGCGCCAAGGGCGCCGTCATGCTGCCTGCAGGCTCTGCCGTGGAGGGCTGGCATGCCGTGCTCTCGGGGCTGGTCATGCTGCAAAGCCCGGCATCCAGGGGACGTGCATCGGCCTTCATCGGCGTGTCCGATGGCGACTGGTTCGGGGAAGGTTCTGCCATGAAGCCCGAGCCGCGCAAGTACGATGTCGTCGCCCTGCGGCCGACGCATCTGCTGTGCCTGCCTCTGCCCCTGTTCGCCACGCTGCGTGAAACCAGCCTGGCCTTCAACCAGTTTCTGGTGCTGCACATGAACCTGCGCCTGGGCCAGGCCATGGCTATCATTGAGGCCGGCCGCATGCGCTCGACCGAACACCGCGTGGCGCTGTACCTCAGCCGTCTTTTCTGGCGCAGCACACGCAGGCTCAACCTCACCCAGGAAGAACTCGGCCAGCTGTGCGGCCTGTCACGCCAAACGGTCAACCGCGTGCTGCGCGGCCTGGAAGCCTCGGGCATCGTGTCGCTGGACTTCGGGCGGGTGGCCATCGTGGACGATGACGCGCTGGCAGCGCACCTCGCAGCCACCGCCAGCGACTGACGCACCGCCCTACTCCTGGCCCATGCGCAAGCCGCCCGGCCCGGCATCGAAAATCCATTGGCGCGGCCAGGTTTGCCAGGGTTTTCCCAAACCGGCGTGGCCGGGATCGCCCGTGTGGACAAAGGCCCGCACGCTGCCCATCATGGCGGCAGAGAGCGCCAGGCGTCCCGGCTGATTGGCCCGGCTGTTGGTTGCCCTGGCAAACACCGACGGGCCAAAGTTGCCAAACAGAAATGGCAGGTCAAACGCATGGGCCGCACCGTACACATCGTTCCACGGTGCAGGCTGCTGCGCCCAGTTGAACTGGTAGGCCCACACATTGTCCTGCTGCGAACGCAGGGTCTGCAGCAGGTTGTCGCGACTGGGTGCGATGAACAGCTTGCCAAGCAAGGCCGTGCGGGCGTTGTACCCGGTGGAGGGCGCCGTGACCGGCAGGTAGGAGGGGTCCAGAATGTCTGCGGCCGTCAGCGTCGCCGGTGCATCCGGATCAAAGGACTGCATCATGCGAAAGCGCTCTGCGTCGCCGATTTTCATGCCGGGCTTGCCCCCCAGCAAAGCCAGGAATGGCGCAAAGAGCTTGCCCTCCTCGCCCGTGTAGCCTGCCAGCACGGGCACCTTGGCATAGCGGCCTGCCGCCATTTCGGCCATGGGATTGGTCGGCAGAAGAACCCCGTCCGGAATCGGCCCCGAGCCTGTCAGGCCATTCTTGAGTACGGTCTGCAGCACCACCCGCCCCTCCTTGCCGCGCAGATAGCCGGCCACCTGCATCGGACTCCATGTGCCTGCCAGCGCCTGCGCTGCAGCCAGGTCTGCCGCCAGGCCATCGGCCACGATGAGGTGCGCCAGCAGCATGCCTGCCTGGGCTGCATAGTTTTCCACGGGTTTCAGGGTGGGTATCGTCCCTTTCGGCAGATTGACGGCCAATGACAGCCCGCCGCTGACAGGAAGAATCTTGTGGAACAGCCCTTTGGCTTGCGGTACGGTCAGCAGCGCCAAGGCATTGATGGCCCCCGCAGACTGCCCCATCAGGGTGACATTGCCTGGGTCACCGCCAAAATGGACGGCATTGCGCTGCACGAACCGCAGCGCCTGCACATGGTCCAGCAAAGCATAGTTGCCGGTGTAGGGCGCAGCCCCTGCATGCAGTTGCGGCAGGTGCATGAAACCCAGCACGTCGAGACGGTAATTGGCTGTCACCACCACGGCGTTGGCCGTGCGTGCCAGCGCAGCACCGTCGTAGACCGGGTCGGCTGTGTAGCCGGAGATGGCGCTGCCGCCATGCAGGAACACGATCACGGGCAAGCGATCCTGGGCGCTGGCCGGGCGCCAGATATTGAGCGTCAGGCAATCCTCGCTGCCCACAGGGGTGCCCAGTGTCTGTGCAATGCTGTCGTCGAACCGGTTGTGGGCGCCCGGTCCATAGATGCGGCCCATTTGCAGGCATGCGCTGCCGAAACTGCGCGCATCACGCACGCCGCTCCAGGCCACAGGCTCCACCGGGGGCTGCCAGCGCAGCGAACCCACCGGGGCTTGCGCGAACGGAATGCCTTTCCAGGCATAGGTGCCCGAGGCGGCGCTGTCGTTTGCCCCCCGAACCACGCCATAGGTGGTCTCACGCAATTCGGGCGCATCCGTGCCCAGCGTTCCACCACAACCCGCCACCGTGCCTGCAAGCAAGGCCAGGCCACACCACTGCACCAGCAACCGCAACTTCATCATCTGTGTCTCCTCATGGGGTTTTCAGGAATGGGCACGCAAGCGCCATCCGGTTCACACTTGCGGCCCTGTTCTGCCACCCGGCCATTGTGTTGACATGCCACCCCTGCACCACTGTCGCTACCACGCCAAAGCAATGACTTCACGCGCCACCCGCCCTCCGAAAAACCTGCAATGCCGTCACCGGACATGATCGGCCGCACCAGTTCTGCCGCATGGGTCAAAGGCGTGGCAGACATGATGTCGGCCCAGGGCCTGGATACCCGGTCGCTGTTTGCGCAGGCAGGCATCGACATCGCCGTGCTGCAAGACTCTGCGGCCCGCATTCCCGCCGATGCGATGAGCCAGGTGTGGGAGCTTGCCGTGGCGCAGTCGGGCAACAGCCATCTTGGGCTGGACCGTCCCCTGGCGGCGCGCTACGGCTACCTGGACGTGGTGGGCCACGCCCTCGCATCCGGCCCCTGTCTGCGCGCGGGGTTCGAGCGGCTGGCACGCCAGATGGCTGTGGTGTCAGATGCCGCCACTTTTGCGCTGGAGGAAGAAGCGCAGGGTTTCTGGCTCACCCTGGGCCACATCGGCACGACCCGCCCCGTGCCGCGCCAGCGCGTGGAATACGGCATGCTCACCCTGCTCATGCTGTGCCAGTGGCTCACACGCCAGAATGTCGAACCGCTGGCCGTGGAATGGGTGTATCCGGTACCGGTCAACCCGGGCCCGCTCCGGGCAGCTTTTGGCGTGCCGATGCGCTTTGACCAACCCAGCAGCCGCATGCTGCTGACCCGGCAGGACATGCTCAGCCCCATTCCCACACACAACCCCCGTTTGTGGGAGTTGCATGGCCGCCTGGTCGATGAGCGGCTGCAAGCGCTTGGCCAGAGCCATGCCAGCGCGCGCGTGCGCAGCGAACTGGAGCGCGTCTTGCACCTGGGAGAACCACGCCGCGACCACATCGCAGCACGCCTGCATTTGTCGGATCGCACCCTGCAGCGCCGCCTTCTGGCCGAAAACAGCAGCTTTGCGCAGCTGCTCGATGCAACCCGGTGCGAACTGGCCCGCCAGTACCTGAGCGACGCGCACCGCAGCCTCGGCGAGGTGGCAGACCTGCTCGGCTTTGCAGACCAGAGCAATCTGTTTCGCGCCTGTCGGCGCTGGTTTGGCATGCCTCCCGGGCAATACCGCGCCCAGTTGCCCGCCCAGGGCCAGCCGCACAGCCCCCCGGGATAGCCCTGCACACCACGTGCCTTGCACCCTGCGGGAGAATGGGCCCATGAACCAGCCTGAAGACCGGCCGGAGCGGGCCGATTGCGGCCTGACCTGGCGCAACCGCTTCGCCTCTCTGGGGCCCGCTTTCCATACAGCGCTACAACCGACACCCCTGCCTGCCCCCTATTGGGTTGCCGCCAGCACGGGGCTCGCGCGGGAGCTCGGGCTGGCGGCAGACTGGCTGCAGTCCGCCGCGGCATTGCACGCCCTGAGTGGGAACATCCCCTTGAAAGGCAGCGCGCCCCTGGCCAGCGTGTACAGCGGCCACCAGTTCGGCATCTGGGCCGGGCAACTGGGCGATGGGCGCGCCATCCTGCTCGGTACGGTCGAAACCCCGATGGGGCCGATGGAGATTCAGCTCAAAGGCAGCGGCCTCACTCCTTATTCGCGCATGGGAGATGGCCGGGCGGTGCTGCGCTCGAGCATTCGAGAATATTTGTGCAGCGAAGCGATGCATGCGCTGGGCATCCCCACCACGCGCGCCCTGTGCATTACGGGTTCGCCCGAACCCGTGCGCCGCGAAACCCTGGAAACGGCCGCCGTGGTCACCCGCGTCGCGCCCAGCTTCATCCGGTTCGGGCATTTCGAGCATTTCGCCGCACGCGGGCAATTCACCGAATTGCAGACGCTGGCAGATTTTGTGATCGAACACCACTACCCCGAATGCCAGGCGGGCACGGGCTTTGATGGCAACCGCTATGCAGCGCTATTGCAGGCGGTGAGCGAACGCACAGCGGCCCTGGTGGCGCAATGGCAGGCGGTTGGTTTTTGCCATGGCGTCCTCAACACCGACAACATGAGCATCCTGGGCCTGACCATCGACTACGGCCCCTTCCAGTTTCTCGATGCGTTCGATCCGGGCCACATCTGTAACCACAGCGACCACCAGGGCCGCTACGCCTTCCAGCAGCAACCCGCCGTGGTGCGCTGGAACCTGTACCGGCTGGGCCAGGCGCTGCAGCCCCTGATTGGCGACCCAGCCATCGCCATGGCGGCACTGGAATCCTTCGTGGCGCTCTATCCGGCCGAGTTCATGGCGCACATGCGCCGCAAACTGGGCCTGACAACAGCGCACGACAATGACAGCGCGCTGATCGACGGCATTCTTCACCTGTTGGCCGACAACGCCGTGGACTACACCATCTTCTGGCGCCGCCTGGCGCAGGCCATGGCATCGGGTAACCACGAACCCGTGCGTGACCTGTTTGCCGATCGTGCAGGCTTTGATCGCTGGATGCTACTGTATTCAGAGCATGCAGCGCTTGATGGTATTGCGTTGGATGCCAATTTGATGCTTAAAAACAATCCCCAGTTTGTATTGCGCAACCACCTTGCAGAGCAGGCGATCCGCGCTGCACAGGCCGGGAATTTTTCCGAGCTGCACACACTCCAAGCCCTGCTGGAGCGGCCATTCGATGCGCACGCGGGTTTCGAGGCCTATGCCGACTTTCCGCCCGACTGGGCCCAGCACCTCTCCATCAGCTGCTCATCATGAACTATCCCATCCAGAAATCCGAAGCCCAATGGCAGGAAGTGCTGCAGACCAAACACGCAGAGCCCGGCGCCTTCGAGGTCACCCGCCACGCCGCCACCGAGCGCCCGTTTACCGGAAAATTCGAGGCGCACTGGCACGACGGCAGCTACCACTGCATCTGCTGCGGCAACAAGCTGTTTGACTCGGGCACCAAGTTCGACGCGGGATGCGGCTGGCCCAGCTTCTCGCAGGCCGTGCCCGGCGCCATTGCCGAAATCACTGACCGCAGCCACGGCATGGAGCGCACAGAGACAGTGTGTGCACAATGCGGGGCGCATCTGGGCCATGTTTTTGAGGACGGCCCGGCCCCGACGGGCCTGCGCTACTGCATGAACTCCGCGTCGCTGGACTTTGCTCCCGACGCCTCCTGACAAGGCACCACCGG
This sequence comes from Burkholderiaceae bacterium, assembly GCA_023954095.1. Lineage (GTDB taxonomy): Bacteria > Pseudomonadota > Gammaproteobacteria > Burkholderiales > Burkholderiaceae_C > Simplicispira. The sequence goes on from JAMLIQ010000016.1 coordinate 18,692, forward strand.
CCACACCATGAAACTGCTGATCGATTTTTTTCCCATCATCCTGTTCTTTGCCGCCTTCAAGGTCTGGGGCATTTACGTCGCCACGGGTGTGGCGATTGCGGCCACCGTGGTGCAAATCGCCTACCTGCGGGCCAAGCATGGCAAGGTCGAACCCATGCAGTGGCTCAGTCTCGGGGTGATCGTGCTGTTTGGCGGGGCCACGCTGCTGGCACACAGCGAAACCTTCATCAAGTGGAAGCCCACCGTGCTCTACTGGCTGATGGGCAGCACCCTGCTGATAGGCCAGCTGTTCTTTCGCAAGAACTTCATCCAGAACCTGATGGGCGGGCAGATGGACCTGCCTGACGCCGCTTGGCGGGCCATGAACTGGAGCTGGACCGGTTTTTTTGCGGCCATGGGCGGCATCAATCTGTGGGTGGCCTACCACTTCGACACCGAAACCTGGGTCAACTTCAAACTGTTTGGCGGGTTGGGACTGATGCTGCTGTTCGTGCTGGCACAGGCACTGTTCCTCAGCCGCTACGTCAAAGACACCGACAACGCAAAGGACCCTCTGGCATGAACACCCTCGCTATCACTGCCCCCAACATGGAACAGCGCCTGCGCGAAAGGCTCGGCCCCACCGCCCTGCAGGTGCTGGATGAAAGCCACGCGCACGACGGCCACGCAGGCGCCAACGGCACCGGATTTGGCACCCATTTTCGGGTGCGTATTGCGTCACCAATGTTTACTGGTTTGCCCCGCGTACGCCAGCATCGCCTTGTGTATGATGCGCTGCAAGAATTCATTGACCGGGGCGCCCACGCCATCGCGATTGAAATTCTCTGAACAGGCGGCAGCGCATTTCCTCTCATCAGCTCCCCGCCTGGAAAACCATTCTCTTTTTGGATTTCGAATGAAGAAAAAGCTCTTGACCGGCCTCGTGGCCGCCGCCTTGATGGGCACCGTGGCCCTGCCCGTACTTGCCCAGAACCTTGCCATCGTCAATGGCAAGCCCGTCCCCAAGGAACGCGCCGACGCCCTGCGCCAGCAGGTGGAGCGCTCGGGTCGCCCGGTCACGCCAGACATGGAAGGCCAGATCAAGGAAGAAGTCATCGCCCGCGAGATCTTCATGCAGGAAGCCCAGAAGCGTGGCCTGGATGCCTCTGCGGACTTCAAGGCACAGATGGAACTGGCGCGCCAAAGCATCATGATCCGCGAACTCTTCCTCGATGAGCAGAAGAAGAACGCCGTGACCGATGCCGAGATCCAGGCTGAATACGACAAGTTCGTTGCCGCCAACAGCGGTAAGGAATACAAGGCCAGCCACATCCTGGTCGAAAAGGAAGAAGAGGCCAAGGCCATCCTCGCAGCGCTCAAGAAGGGCGGCAAGTTTGAGGACATCGCCAAGAAGCAATCCAAGGACCCAGGCTCTGGCGCCAAGGGCGGCGACCTCGACTGGGCCAACCCCAGCAGCTATGTCTCGGAATTCACGGAAGCCCTGATCAAGCTCGAAAAGGGCAAGATGACCACCGCACCGGTCAAGACACAGTTCGGCTGGCACATCATTCGCCTCGACGACGTCCGCCAGGCACAGCTGCCCAAGCTCGAAGAAGTCAAGCCGCAGATTGCGCAGCAATTGCAGCAAATGAAAACCGCCAAGTTCCAGGAAGACCTGCGCACCAAGGCCAAGGTCGAGTAATCCCGCCACGGCGCTTTGCTCCCAACGCGGCCTCGGCCGCGTTTTTGTTTTTCACACACTCTGCATCACTGCGCCCCACAGCAGGATCAGCCCGATCAGCACCGGCTGATGCAGCATGTAGTAGCTCAGGCTCCAGCGCCCCAACATTGCCAGGCCCTGCAGCCCCGTAGGCAGGCGCAACTGCAACCAGTGGGGTCGCTTTTCCAGCAGCCAGCATCCGGCCGCCATCCCCCACCACATCACACCCAGCCAGGGCAGCAGTGGCACATAGTCTTCCGTAAAAGGTTTGCGTGAGATCAGCCCCAGCCAGTTCAGGGAAGGGTCATTGAAATACACCGCCCAGTGGGCCAGCGGCCCGGTCAGGGCCGCATGCGCCACCCAGGGCAATGCCAGCGCAATGCCACCTGCCAGCCACAGCCCGTGCCGCCACCCCGCCGTGGCACGTACCAGCGGTAACATGACTGCCATGCCATGGAGCACCCCGAAATAGATGAAACTGCGGGGAAACATGGCCCAGGAACCCAGTGTCACCAGCAATGCGCAGGCCGCGATCTGTATCCAACGCCTGCCGAAACGGCCCCAACTCTGATCCTGGTGAATCGCCACGGCCTGGCCCAGTCCTGCACACAGCAAGAACAGGCTGACAATGAAAGTACGCTGCAGCGTCCAGACCGGATCAGCCCGAAAGTTCTGCGACCAGTAGCCGAAATGGCTCAGGTCAAAACAGAAATGGAAAACGGTCATCCACACCATGGCGCCGCCACGCAAGGCATCGACAATACCCAGGCGCGCCGGGCGGATGACGGGATCAGACAGAACTTTTGATGTGGTCACGCAGCAAAGAGCCTTCGACGCAAAGCGCCATGATGCCATCAGCACCCTTCCCAGCCTGGGTTGCAGCGGTGAATCAAGCCAGACAGTACCCCAAAGCAAAAAGGACTTGCAGCACGAAACTGCAAGTCCTTCAAACAATGGTCGGAGCGGCGGGATTCGAACTCGCGACCCTCTGCTCCCAAAGCAGATGCGCTACCAGGCTGCGCTACGCTCCGACAGCTAGCATTCTAACCTGAGAAACCCCCGCCATTTGGATTGGTGAAGGATTATTTCTGCTGCAGGCGCACAGGCCGACACCGCATCAGCGGCTGGCAGACGGGCCCGGGCCACGGCCTGCCAGGTGGCGGAATGTGATGCGGCCCTTGGTCAGGTCATACGGAGAGAGTTCCAGCGAGACCTTGTCGCCTGCCAGGATGCGGATGTGGTGCTTTCGCATCTTGCCGCCGGTGTAGGCGATCAGCTGGTGGCCGTTTTCCAGCGTGACGCGAAAGCGTGAATCAGGCAGCACTTCGGTCACGCTGCCCTGCATTTCAATCAGTTCTTCTTTTGCCATATTCAATCTCTAAAACAATTCAGTCCGTGGACGGCGCCTGCGATATTGCGGTTTCTCCACAGAGGGTATCGCCTGTCGCGTACGGCAGGCACCATGTGCTTTGCGTGCTGTGGGGTTCGCTGCACCCGGGGCGCAGTTCGGGAAGAATGCCGGGAGAGACGGCTTCAATGGACAGGCAAAGCGCTGTGCATGAGCCTGTCAATTGTAGCGCGATGCGACCGTTTTGCCTACCTGCCCCCAGGATCGGCCATCCCGGCCGCGGGCAACACCGATGCCAGCGCGCGCACCAGATCCGTCTGTGTGATGACCCCGGCCAGCCGCAACTTCGCATCCACAATAGGAATGTGATGGTGTCCACCCCGTGAAAAAAGCGGCACCAGATCCATTACGTGCTGTCGGGCCTGCACAACCTGGACTTCGCGACTCATGATGTCTTCCACCCGCGCAGGCTGGCCCAAGCGTCCCAGAACCAGAAATCGCAATCGCTGCCCCAACCCCTCATGCATGTCGAGCTTGGCCAGACGCATGAAATTCGCCATGGTGATGATGCCCTGCACCTGGCCTGTGGCATCCACCACCGGCAGGGCCTTGATCTGCTCCCGCCGCATCATCTCCCAGGCATCTTTCAAGGTAACACCGGCTTCCACGGCCATGGGCGGGCGGGACATGATGTCTGCACAGCGCAGCTCTCCCAGCGTGCGTTGGAACGCGGCACGGCCCACCATGTGCAACAGTCCCGCCAGGTCGGCGCGGCTGATGTCGAGCACCTGGTTGTAGTGCGCCAAGGCGGCATCCAGGTCTTCGGTCGTGAACCCTCCATCCCCAGCTGCGTCTGGCGCCTGCGTCGCATTCTGCGGATGGGGGTAGCTGCGACCGGTCAGGTTGTTGTAGACAATGCCCGCCAACAGCAAAACGCACACATTGAACATCACGGGAAAAGCGGCCAGCCGCGCACTTTCTTCGGGGTTGAGCACGACAAACAAGGCCACGGCAGCCCCCGGGGGGTGCAGGCAGCGCAGCGGCACCATCACCAGCACGGCGAGCGACACGGCCAGCGCCGCCGCGATCGAAGGGTCAGGCACCAGGGCAGCGCAGGCCACACCCACCAGTACCGACAGGGCATTTCCGCCCAGCACCGCCCATGGCTGCGACAAGGGACTGGACGGCATGCCAAACACCAGCACGGCACTGGCGCCCAGCGACGCGACCATCCAGTAGTGTCCCCCCGCACCGGCGTGCCACCACCAGCGGCCCAGCAATGCTGACAGCAGCACGCCCAGTGCGACACCGATGGTCACACGCAGCCATTCGCGTTGATTGATACCCACCGGAGCGGGCCAGAAATTGCGCAGCCAGCCGAGCATGCGCCCAAGTGCAGCAGCGTTCGATGGAACCGGTTCAGGAGAAGAAGCAGACATGTTCAGACAAACAGCAGACAAACCAACGCCATGGCCACGGCGAGGCCGGTCAAGACGGGCGGGCATTGTGCCTACGTTGGCAGGACACCGCAGTCCACGGCCCATTGACCTTGCCTCAGCAATGCCATGCCATCTTGGCAGTCGTCGATAGAATGGCCCGCTTGCGCCACTTCCCACCACCCCGCCGTGTCTGATCGCCTTGCCGTCCTGCCCCAGTATCTGATGCCCAAACGGGCGTTGACCATCGCCGCGGGGCGCATTGCATCGGCCCACGCGGGGACGCTGACCACGGCCCTTATCCGCCGCTTCGTGAGCCGCTATGGTGTCGACCTGGCCGAGGCAGCCAATCCGGACCCCGCCAGCTATGCCAGCTTCAACGACTTCTTCACCCGCCCGCTGCGCGATGGCGCCCGCCCCCTGGCCGATGCCGATCTGATTTGCCCTGTCGATGGCGCCATCAGCCAGTTCGGCCCGATACAGCAGGACCAGATCTTCCAGGCCAAGGGGCACAGCTACTCCACCACAGCCCTGGTCGGCGGCGACGCCACCCTGGCCGCACCATTCGAGAACGGCCATTTCGCCACCCTGTACCTGAGTCCACGCGACTACCACCGCATCCACATGCCCTGCGATGGAATGCTCAAGCGCATGGTGCATGTTCCAGGTGACCTGTTTTCCGTCAACCCCACCACCGCACGCGGCGTGCCCGGCCTGTTTGCGCGCAACGAACGGGTTGTCTGCATCTTCGACGGTGCCCAGGGACCGTTTGTTCTGGTGCTGGTGGGCGCCACCATCGTAGGCAGCATGGCCACGGTATGGCACGGTCTGGTGAACCCGCCGCGCCCCGGCATACCGCGCCAATGGGACTACTCCGACCAGGCCGTCGAACTGCGCCAGGGTGACGAGATGGGGCGTTTTCTGCTGGGCTCCACCGTGGTCATGCTGTTTCCGCAAGGGCCGCTGCAGTTCAATCCCAACTGGGCCGCAGCGCGGCCTGTCCGCCTGGGTGAAGCCATGGCGATGCGGAGAAGCCCCGCCGTATAAGGCAGGCAAACACAGGCGTGACCAGCGCACCCGCCTCCCCGGCGGGATAATCGCCGCATGTCCCTGCTGCCCCACCAGATTGAACTGCTGTCCCCCGCCCGCGATGCCGACATTGGCATCGAGGCCGTCAACCATGGCGCCGACGCCGTCTATATCGGCGGCCCGGCCTTCGGCGCGCGCGCCGGTGCGGGCAACGACATCCGCGAGCTGGAGCGCCTGATCGCGCACGCCCACCGCTTCCACAGCCGGGTGTTCATCACGCTCAACACCATCCTGCGCGACGACGAGCTGGAAGGTGCGCGCCAGATGGCCTGGCAGGTCTATCACGCAGGCGCCGATGCACTCATCATCCAGGACATGGGGTTGCTCGAAATCGATCTGCCGCCCATTCAGCTGCACGCCAGCACCCAGACCGACATCCGCACGCCCGAGAAGGCGCGCTTCCTGCAGGACTGCGGCCTCTCCCAGATCGTGCTGGCACGCGAACTGACCGTGCAGCAGATCGCCGCAGTGCGCGCCGCCACAGATCCGCAGCGCTGCGCCATCGAATTTTTCATCCATGGGGCGCTGTGCGTGGCCTACAGCGGCCAGTGCTACATCAGCCATGCGCAAACCGGCCGCAGTGCCAACCGGGGCGATTGCAGCCAGGCCTGCCGCCTGCCCTACCAGGTCACCGACGCGCAGGGCCGCATCGTTGCGCACGACAAGCATGTGCTCTCGATGAAGGACAACAACCAGAGCGGCAACCTGCGCGCCCTCATTGATGCTGGCGTGCGCAGCTTCAAGATCGAGGGCCGCTACAAGGACATGGGCTATGTGAAGAACATCACCGCCCACTACCGCACGCTGCTCGACGAAATCCTTGACGAGCGCGAGGCCGCGGGCGACCCGCTGGCGCGCGCATCGAGCGGCCGCACCACCTTCACCTTCACGCCCGACCCGCTGCAGAACTTCAACCGCGAGTTCACCGACTACTTCGTCAACGGCCGCAAGGAAGACATCGGCGCCTTCGACACGCCCAAGAACCCCGGCCAGGCCATCGGCTGGGTGACCAGGCTCGGGCCCAACTTCGTCGAACTCGAAGTGAGCGACCCGGCCACCGTGCTGCACAACGGCGACGGCCTGTGCTACTACGACCTGCAGAAGGAATTGGTGGGCCTGCAGATCAACCGCGCCGAGCCCGTGTCGCCGCGCAGCGGCCGACAGTGGCGCGTGTTCCCGAAAGACCCGATGGAGGGTTTCAAGGACCTGCGCAAGGGCACCGAGGTCAACCGCAACCGCGACATGGACTGGGTACGCACGCTGGAGAAGAAGTCCAGCGACCGGCGCATGGCCCTGTGGGCGCAGTTCGCTGAAACGGACAATGGCTTTGCCCTCACGCTGACCGACGAGGACGGGTTCACCGGCGCGGCCCAAGCCGCCCTGCCCCACGAGGCCGCGCAGGATACCACCAAGGCAGAGGCCAGCCTGCGCGAGCAGCTCGGGCGCTTCGGCACCAGCATCTTCGCCGTGCACGACATCGCGCTGCAGCTCTCGCGGCCCTGGTTCGTCCCCGCCTCCAGCCTCAACGCGCTACGCCGCGATGCGCTGGCCCAGCTTGAAGCCGCGCGCGCCGCCGGATTCGAGCGCCTGCCGCGCGCCACGCCCATCGAGCCGCCCGCGCCCTACCCCGAGGACACGCTCTCTTACCTGGCCAACGTCTTCAATCACAAGGCGCGCGACTTCTACGCACGCCACGGCGTGAAGGTGATAGCCGCGGCCTACGAAAGCCACGAGGAGGAAGGCGAGGTCAGCCTGATGATCACCAAGCACTGCGTGCGCTATTCGATGAGCCTGTGCCCCAAGCAGGCCAAGGGCGTCACCGGTGTACAGGGCACGATCCGGGCCGAACCCTTGACGCTGATCAACGGCAACGAGCGCCTGACCTTGCGCTTTGACTGCAAGCCCTGTGAAATGCACGTCATGGGCAAGATCAAGCGCCATGTGCTTCAGCAAAGCCGTGAAATGCCCCTGACCTACTTCACGACCCGACCCCACCGTCCTGCATGACCTTTTGTCTGCCCTGAGACCCTGTCCCTGATGCCCTGTATTTCGTTCTCTGTGCAGATTTCCGCACTCCAGGCCGAAAGCGGCTGACGGCATGAACTCCCCCGCTGCCGTCTGGCTTGCGTTTCTGGTCTGCGCCACGTTGATCGGCACCGCAGGCTACCAGCTCTCCCTGGCGGGCGATGCCATTGCACGGCGCACCGGGCTCTCCGGGAGCTGGATTGGCTTGACGCTGATCGCCAGCGTGACATCGCTGCCCGAACTGGCTACGGGCATCACCAGTGTCGCCCTGGCCCAGGCTCCCAACCTCGCCGTAGGCAATGCTCTGGGCAGTTGCGTGCTCAACCTGGCATTCCTGGTGGTAATTGACATGGTGCACCGGCGCGAACCCGTCTGGAGCCGCGCCAGCCGGGGCCATGTGCTGGCCGCCGCCTTTGGCGTCGTGCTGCTGGGGTTTCTGCTGCTGGGCCTGCTGATCGGCCAACTCTCGCCAGCCCCCGCCGGGCCTGCGAACTCCGCGCCACGCTGGAATCTGGGCCTGATGACACCCGTCATGCTGGTGCTCTACGTGGTGGCCATGAAGGTGGTCTTCGCCTACGAGCGCACGCACCCGGCGGAACCGGCGGATGACAACGCCGCGTCCGCCCTTGAGGCGGCAATCCCCCCTCTGCGCAGGGCCATCGTCCGCTTTGCCGTATCCGCCCTGGTCGTGATGGGGGCGGGCCTGTGGCTGCCCTTTGCTGCCGTCGATCTGGCACATGCCATGGGATGGAATCGCAGTTTTGTCGGCAGCCTGTTCGTGGCCATGGCCACCACCTTGCCCGAACTGGCCGTCACGCTGTCGGCCCTGCGACTGGGCGCACTGGACATGGCCATCGGCAACCTGCTGGGAAGCAACCTGTTCAACGTGACCATCATTGCGGTGGACGATCTGTTCTACCGCCCGGGCGCGCTGCTGGCCGATGTGTCGCTGGTGCATGCGGTTACCGCCACCTCGGCCATCGTGATGACCGGCCTGGCGGTGGTCGGCCTGTTCTTCCGTCCCCGCGACCGGGTGCTGCGTGCCGTCGGTGCCATCAGCCTGGCCCTGACGGCGGTCTACCTGCTCAACACCTACGTCATTTTTCTGCATGGCACCTGACCCGGCACACCGCCCCGCGCCCGCAGCGGCGCACCTGCGCGAGATCCATGACCTCGTCCAGGCCCATGGGGTCGATCCTGGCTGCGGCCTGCACCCCGAGGAAGCCCTGCGGCGCGCCGCGCAGCACGGCGCCAACGCCTTGGCCGATGCCCCGCAGCGCAGCAAGGTGGCGCTGCTGGCCGATCAGTTCAAGGACTTCATGGTGCTGGTGCTGCTGGGCGCTGCCGTGGTCTCGGGCCTGGTCGGAGAGCTGACCGATACCCTGGTCATCCTGGTGATCGTCGTGCTCAACGCCGTCATCGGCTTCGTTCAGGCCTGGCGCGCAGACCAGGCCATGGCTGCCCTGCGGCAGCTGGCTGCGGCGCACGCCACCGTGCTGCGCGGCGGCGCAGTCCAGGTGGTGGCTGCCAGCGACCTGGTACCGGGCGACATCGTGCTGCTGGAGGCGGGCAACCAGATTCCTGCCGACCTGCGGCTGATCGAGATCGCGCAGTTGCAGGTGGACGAATCCGCGTTGACCGGCGAATCCGTCACCGTGGCCAAACAGACTGCCCCCCTGGCGCTGCAGGAAGCCGGTGCGCTTGGCGACCGCACCAACATGGCCTTCAAGGGCACCACGGCGACCCATGGCCGCGCCCGCGGGCTGGTGGTGGCGACGGGCATGCACACCGAGCTGGGCAAAGTGGCACGCCTGCTCGACAGCGACGACCGCAGCACCCCCTTGCAGTTGCGGCTGGCCGCCTTCGGCAAGCGCCTGGCGCTGGCCGTACTGGCGATCTGCGCCATCGTTTTTGCAGTAGGCGTGCTGCGCGGCGAGGCCCCCTTGCTGATGGCGCTCACAGCCATCAGCCTGGCCGTGGCAGCCATCCCGGAGGCATTGCCCGCGGTGGTGACGGTGCTGCTGGCACTGGGCGCACGCCGCATGGTGGCGGTGCATGCCCTGGTGCGTCGACTGCCATCGGTCGAGACGCTAGGGTCGGTGACCACCATCTGCTCGGACAAGACGGGCACGCTCACGCAGAACCGCATGCACGCCGAACTTCTGGTGGCACGGGACCTGCCCTGGATTCCTGGCGACGCCGTGCCCAGCGCCGTGCACCTTGAAGCGCTGCGCGCCGCAGCACTGTGCAATGACGCCACCCGCCACCGGCAAAGCGGGCCTGGCGACTGCGAAGCGCCCGGCGAGACCACCACCTGGACCGGCGACCCCACCGAAACAGCCCTGGTGCTGGCCGCGCACGCCGGCGGACTGGACAAAGCCGAGCTGGACCATGCCTGCCCACGCGTGCAGGAGCAGCCCTTTGATTCCGACCGCAAACGCATGACCACCTTCCACCGCGAAGGCGCGGGCTTTGCGGCCTACACCAAGGGGGCACCCGAATCGGTGCTGCCGCGCTGTACCGTGCAGTGGACACCCGACGGCAGCACCCCGCTCGACCGCACCGGTGTGCTGGCCACGGCTTCCCGCCTGGCCGCACAGGGCCTGCGCGTGCTGGCCCTGGCCCGCCGCAGCCACGACAGCCTGCCCGACACCAACGCGCTGGATGCCGTGGAAAGCCAGCTGGAATTGCTGGGCCTGATCGCGCTCATCGATCCGCCCCGGCCCGAGGCGCAGGCCGCCGTGTGCGACTGCATCAGCGCGGGCATCACCCCGGTGATGATCACGGGCGACCATCCCGCCACCGCGCGCGCCATTGCACACCGCCTGGGCATCGTGACGCGCAGCGATGCCCCTGTCCTGACCGGCGCCGACCTGGCTACGCTGGACGATACGGCGCTGCGTGCGCGCGTCGAGCAGGTGCAGGTGTATGCCCGGGTCGACCCGGCGCAAAAGATCCGTATCGTCGAGGCGCTGCAGGCCCAGGGCCATTTCGTGGCCATGACCGGCGATGGCGTGAACGATGCGCCCGCACTCAAACGGGCCGACATCGGCGTGGCCATGGGGCGCGGCGGCACCGACGTGGCACGTGAAGCCAGCAGCCTGGTGCTGCTGGACGACAACTTCGCAACCATCGTCGCGGCCATCCGCGAAGGGCGGCGCATCTATGACAACATCCGCAAGTTCGTGCGCTATGCCATGACGGGCAACTCGGGCGAAATCTGGACGATTTTTCTCGCACCCCTGCTGTTTTTGCCCATTCCTTTGCTGCCCATTCACATTCTGTGGGTCAATCTGGTCACCGACGGCCTTCCCGGCCTGGCGCTGGCCGCCGAGCCGGCCGAACGCGGCACCATGCGCCGCCCGCCCCGCGCACCGGACGAAAGCCTGTTTGCCCACGGCATGTGGCAGCACATCCTGTTCATGGGGCTGCTGATTGCCGGACTGTGCCTGGCGGTGCAGGCCTGGGCCCTGCACACCGGCCATGCCCACTGGCAAACCATGGTGTTCACCGTGCTCACGCTGGCCCAGATGGCGCATGTGCTTGCCATCCGGTCCGAGAGTGAACCCCTGTGGCGGCTTGGCCTGTGCAGCAACCGCCCGCTGCTGGGGGCCGTTCTGCTGACCTTTCTTCTGCAGCTGGCCACCATCTATGTGCCCTTTCTCAACCCCATCTTCAAAACCCAGCCCCTGAGCCTGCCCGAATTGCTGGTCTGCCTGGGCGCCGCTGCCGTTGTCTATGGCGCGGCGGAGATTGAAAAAGCCCTGCGCCGCAGGCCAGGCCGCCAGATAAGCTCATAGCGAATGGTTCGATCAGCGCCCGTGCGGGGCGTGCACAATGCCGACTCGCACGGACGCGCGCGCGTTCACCCCACCACCCTCCAGAGAGACTCCAGTCATGCAGATTGAAACCCTTGCTGTTCACGCCGGTTACTCGCCCGACCCGACCACCAAGTCCGCCGCCGTGCCGCTGTACCAGACCACGGCCTACGCCTTCGACAACGCCCAGCACGGCGCCGACCTGTTCGATCTGAAGGTGGCGGGCAACATCTACACCCGCATCATGAACCCCACCACCGACGTGCTCGAGCAGCGCGTCGCGGCGCTCGAAGGCGGCGTGGCGGCCCTGGCCATGGCCTCGGGCATGGCGGCGATCACGGCGGCCATCCAGACCATTGCCGAGGCCGGCGACAACATCATCTCGGCCAGCACACTCTACGGCGGCACCTACAACCTGTTTGCCCACACCTTCCCGCAGCAGGGCATCGACGTGCGCTTTGCCGACCCGCGCGACCCGGCCAGCTTTGCCAAGCTGATCGACACGCGCACCAAGGCGGTGTTCTGTGAATCCATCGGCAACCCGCTGGGCAACGTGACCGACATCGCCGCGCTGGCCAAGGTGGCGCACGATGCGGGCGTGCCGCTGATCGTGGACAACACCGTGCCCAGCCCCTACCTGTGCCGCCCCATCGAGCACGGCGCCGACATCGTGGTGCACGCCCTCACCAAGTACATGAACGGCCACGGCAACAGCATCGGCGGCATCATCGTGGACAGCGGCAAGTTCCCCTGGGCCCAGCACAAGGCCCGCTTCAAACGCCTGAACGAGCCCGACGTGAGCTACCACGGCGTGGTCTACACCGAGGCCCTGGGCGCCGCCGCCTACATCGGCCGCGCCCGCGTGGTGCCGCTGCGCAACATGGGCGCCGCCATTTCGCCGTTCAACGCCTGGCTCACACTGCAGGGGATTGAAACCCTGCCGCTGCGCATGGACCGCACCTGCGACAACACGCTGGCGCTGGCCCAATTCCTGCAAAGCCACCCCAAAGTTGAATGGGTGCGCTACGCCGGGCTGCCCGACCACCCGGACCACGCACTGGCGCAACGCCAGATGGGCGGGCGAGCCTCGGGCATTCTGTCTTTCGGCCTCAAGAGCAGCGACGCCGATCCGCGCGCCGCAGGCGCGCGCTTTCTCGACGCGCTGGGCCTGTTCACGCGCCTGGTCAACATCGGCGACGCCAAGTCGCTGGCCACGCATCCGGCCTCGACAACGCACCGCCAGCTCAACCCCGAGGAACTGGCAAAGGCCGGTGTGAGCGAGAACATGGTGCGCCTGTCGGTGGGCATCGAGCACATCAACGACTTGCAGGCCGACCTGGCCCAGGCGCTCGACAAGGTCTGACGACCGCTTCCGGCCGCTGCATTCAACGCACGGCCGGATTCTCAAGCGATTTTGGCTTCTGGCGCTTGTGGGAAAAGCGGTTCAAGCTGTCTGTGATGTAACACATCAAAACACATTAATCGCAAACGCCCTCGACGTCACACAGCACCGACCCGGATACACTTTGAAACCATCCGACGTCCCGTGCCTGCCCTGTGCTACCCGTTTCCTGCGCTCCATTGCTGCGTCTCGCTGCGCTGCTGCTCACCAGCCTGTGGCTGGCGCTGGGCCCGACGCAGGCCTGGGCTGTCGCATCTGGGCAGGATGCGGTGGAAGCCTCCAGGCTGGGCACCGCACCGCTGTCCCTGACGCCCTGCCTGGATCTGCTCGAAGACCCTGGCGGAGCCCTCACACTGGAGCAAATCCGTGCGCCGGGGCTGGCACAGCAGTTCAAGCACAGCAATTTCACTGGAGAGGCCCTGAATTTCGGCATCACGCCGTCGGTCTGGTGGCTGCGCCTGCAGGTATCCAACACCAGCGACCAACCGATCGAACGCCTGCTGGAAGTGGCTTATGCACGCCTCTCGCACCTGAGCTTCCACGCACCGCATGGCGATGGCACCTATCGCACCATTGAGACCGGAACCACCGCACCCTTCGAGAGCCGGGGCTACCCGCACCGCCATTTTGTCTTCAGCCTGCGCTTGCCGCCCCAGGCCGAACAGACCCTGTACCTGCGCGTAGCGTCCACCACGGCCTTCATCGTGCCCGTCCGGCTGTGGGAGCCCGGCGCCTTCCACACCTACGAGCGCAGCGACTACGCCGCACAGGCCTGGTACTTCGGCATGGCGGCCGCCATGGTGCTGTTCAATCTGCTGTTGTTCATCCGCCTGAAAGACTGGCTGTATCTGCAATACGTGGGCTTCGCGCTCTCGATGGCCTTTGCCCTGGCGGCACAAAATGGCCTGGTCAAGGAAGTCTTCCGGCTCGAATCCCCCCTGTGGTCCGACCTGTGCACCACCTTCGGCTACTCGTTCGCCCTGGCCAGCGGCATGCTGTTCATGCGCCGCATGGTGGAAACACCCCGACTGCTGCCCCGCCTGGACCCCTGGCTGCAGGGATTTGTCGCCTTTTTCCTTATCAGCCCCCTGCTGTTTCTGGTGACGGGCCAGGCGTTGATCAAGGCCGCCGCCGTGACCTATCTGCTGGCCATGGTCGCCCTCATGGCCGTTGCACTCTACGCCGCCTGGCGGCGCCAGCGCAGCGCCTATTTATTCCTTGTGGCGTTTGCCCTGCTCGGCCTGGGCGCGGCGACCAACACCCTGCGGGCAATCGGGCTGGTGCCCACCAACGTGCTTACCGCCAACGCCATGCAGTTCGGCTCGGCGCTGGAAATGCTGCTGCTGGCCCTGGCCCTGGCCGACCGCTTCAACCAGATGCGCCGCGAACGAGCAGCGATGCAGGCCGAGTTGCTGTCCACGCAGAAAGCCCTGATCGACACCCTGCGCAGCACCGAACAGCGCCTGGAAGAGCATGTGGCCGAGCGCACCCTGGCCCTGGAAAAAGCCAACCGCCGGCTCGAAGCCCTGAGCCGCACCGATGGCCTCACGGGTATCGCCAACCGGCGCCGTTTTGACGAAGTGCTGGCCAGCGAATGGGCGCGCTCGCAGCGCAGCGGCGAACCGCTGGCACTGGCCATGCTCGACATCGACTGGTTCAAGGCCTACAACGACCACTACGGCCACCTGGCCGGTGATGACTGCCTGCGCAGCGTCGCCGCAGTATTGTCAAGCTGCGCTGCGCGCCACACCGACCTGGTGGCACGCTACGGCGGAGAGGAATTCGCCATCGTTGCCCCCGGCACCACGGCGGAGCAAATGCAGGCCTTGGCACTTGAAATTCAGCAGGCCCTGGCGGCACTCGCACTGGCGCACCCGACCACCCCGAGCGGCTGCGTCACCCTGTGCGCTGGCGTGGCCGCCGCAGCGGCAACGCCCGGCACCACGCCCGACAGCCTGGTGGCCGCCGCCGACCAGGCGCTGTACCAGGCCAAGGCCACGGGACGCAACCGGGTGGTGCTGGCCTGAATGGAATTATTGGTCAAAAGTGCCTCAAACGCTGACTGGCAAAGCGCTTCTAGCTATCAAAAGAATCATAAATCCCGCGCCAACCGCAACCCGCTGAACTGCCAGCGGGCCGTGGCAGGAAAGAAATTGCGGTAAGAGAGCCGCGCGTGTCCCGGCGGCGTGGCGCATGAACTGCCGCGCAGCACATACTGGTTGACCATGAACTTGCCGTTGTATTCACCCACCGCCCCCTCGGCCGCACGAAACCCGGGGTACGGCGCGTAGCTGGACTGCGTCCACTGCCAGACGCTGCCAAACAGGTCACGCAAGCCGCTGCCTTCTGCTGTCTGCGTCCCGGTCCCGCCACGGGATGCTGCGGCGGCTTCCCATTCGGCTTCGGTGGGCAGGCGTGCACCCGCCCAGCGCGCACAGGCTTCCGCCTCGAAATACGACAGCTGCGTCACTGGGGCCTGCGGGTCGAGCGGCTGCTCGCCGTACAGGCCAAACACCTTCCAGCCGCCACCAGGCGCATGGCGCCAGTACAAGGGGTGCTCGATCTGTTGCGCAGCCCGCCAGTCCCAGCCCTCGGCAAGCCAAAGCTCGGGCCTGCGGTAGCCGCCGTCGGCAACAAAGGCCGCAAACTCGGCCTGGCTTACCAGCCGGCTGCACAGTGCGTAGGGTGCAAGGTAGGTGGTGTGGCGTGGCAGTTCGTTGTCAAAAGCGAAACCGGAGCCCCCGTGCCCGATCTCGCACAGCCCCCCGGAAAACTCCAGCCAGTCCGGCGCCTGTGCCGACGCAGCGACAGGCGGCAACGCATCGCGGTAGGCCGGGGCCAGGGGGTTGCAGGAGAGCAGGTGCAGCACGTCGGTGAGCAGCAGTTCCTGGTGCTGCTGCTCGTGCTGCAGGCCCAGTTCCACCAGCGACTGCAGCGCGGCGTTGTCCGCCTGCCGCGCCAGCACGGCCTGCATGCGCTGCTCCACGTTGGCACGGTAGGCCAGCACATCTGAGAGCGCGGGCCGGGTGAGCAGGCCGCGCTGCGGGCGCGGGTGCCTGGCACCCACACCGTTGTAGTAGGAATTGAACAGCACCCGAAACGCCGGGTGGAAGGGCTCAAACCCCGGCTCATTCGGCTCCAGCACAAACGTCTCGAAGAACCAGGTGGTGTGCGCCAGGTGCCATTTGACGGGGCTGGCGTCGGGCATGGACTGGACGCAGCAGTCTTCCGCCGACAGTGGCGCCGCGAGCGCAGCCGTGTGGCTGCGCACCGCAGAGAACCGTGAAACCAGGTCGTTCATGGCAGCATCCTTTCTCACGCCTGGGCGTGCACCAGGGCAAACCACTGTAGCGGGTCCGTCCAGGCCCGGGTGCGCGCAAAACCGGCTTGCGCAAGCAGTTCATAAAAATGGTCCAGCGCGTATTTGTAGCTGTTTTCCGTATGGATGCGCTCGCCTGCAGCAAAGGCCCGCTCTCCGCCGGGCCAGCGCACCTGCACCGGCACACTGGCCTCCAGATGCATCTCGATGCGCGACTCTGCCGTATTGAAGAAGGCGCGGTGTTGCCAGTCGCTGCCGTCAAAGTCGCAGCCGATCAGGCGATTGACGTGGGCCAGCACATTGCGGTTGAACTGCGCCGTGACGCCCTGCGCGTCGTCGTAGGCGGCTTCGAGC
This sequence comes from Burkholderiaceae bacterium, assembly GCA_023954095.1. Classification (GTDB taxonomy): domain Bacteria; phylum Pseudomonadota; class Gammaproteobacteria; order Burkholderiales; family Burkholderiaceae_C; genus Simplicispira. The sequence goes on from JAMLIQ010000016.1 coordinate 35,182, forward strand.
ACCGCCACCTCCTTGGGCAGGTCGATACCGATGAGCAGTCCGCCATCGTCCCCCGCCAGGGCGCGCATCTGGCGCAGCAGCGCGAGTGCACTGGGCGGATCAAAATTGCCGATGGACGAGCCGGGGTAGAACACCAGGCGCTGCGCGGCGGGCAAATCAGCCGGCAGATCGATCCCCCGTGTGATGTCGCCCCCCAGCGCGCGGGCGTCCAGGCCCGGAAAGCGCGCCCCCAGCCGCTGCACGGCCCCTGCCAGGTAGTCCGCCGAAATATCGACCCCCACAAAGCAGCGCGGTGCAATCAGCCCGCACAGCACGGCCGCCTTGGCACAGCTGCCCGCGCCCGGCTCGATCAGCGTGCAGCCCTGGCCGATGGCTCGGGCAATGTCGGCGCCCGACGCCTGCAGGATGGCGTGTTCGGTGCGTGTCGGGTAGTACTCGGGCAGGCGCGTGATGGCTTCGAACAGCCGGGAGCCGCGCTCGTCGTAAAAGTATTTGGGAGAAATGCAGGCGGGGGTGCAGCGCAGGCCTTCAATGATTTCGGCATGGCGGGGCTCTTGCATGGGTGGAGGGGCCTTTCTCGGCGTGGCCGCTGGCAGAAAGAAGCACCTGCCACCCGGCGCAAGGGGCCGCAGGCTCGCCAGCCCATTGTGCCGGGGTATTGCAATCGGCGCTGTAGGCCGTCGCCCCATGGGGCACCGCCCCTCAAAGGAGCGGTGCAGTGGCATCAGAGCTATTTTTGGCCGGCAACGACACCCGGTTTGCGCAGCCGCTGCACCAGCGTCACGCCCGCCAGCACCAGCCCGCCCGCCACCACACCTGCCAGCGCATTGAGCAGATGGGTCGCCAGCGCCTGCCACAGCCCGCCCAGGGCGCCCTGCGCCACGGCCGCGCCCGCAGCCTGGGTGGCGTGGTGCAGCACGGGAATACCGTGCACCAGAATGCCGCCGCCTACCAGAAACATGGCAGCGGTGCCGGCCACCGACAGAAACCTCATCAGCCACGGCGCCATGGCGAGCAAACCCCGGCCCAGCGCCTGAGCAGCGCCACTGGCCTTGCCGCTGAGCCACAAGCCCAGGTCATCGAGCTTGACGATGCCGCCGACCAGACCATAGACCCCCACCGTCATCACAATGGCGATGCCTACCAGCACCACCACCTGCTGCGCAAAAGTGGCCGTGGCCACGGTGCCCAGCGCGATCACAATGATTTCGGCCGAGAGAATGAAGTCGGTACGCACCGCGCCCTTGATTTTTTCCTTCTCGAACGCCACCAGGTCCACGGCCGGGTTGGCGTTGGCCTGCTGGTGCTGCGCCGCATCCGCGGCATCCTCCTGCGCATGCAGGAATTTGTGGGCGAGTTTCTCCACCCCCTCAAAGCACAGGAACGCGCCCCCAAGCATCAGCAGGGGAGTGATGAGCCAGGGCAGAAAAGCGCTGATGGCCAGCGCCGCCGGAACCAGAATGGCCTTGTTGATCAACGAGCCCTTGGCTACGGCCCAGACCACCGGCAGTTCTCGCTCAGCGCGCACCCCGGTGACCTGCTGGGCGTTGAGGGCCAGGTCATCGCCCAGCACCCCCGCCGTCTTCTGCGTGGCCACCTTGGTCATGGTGGCCACATCGTCCACCATGGCCGTGCTCTTGTGCGCAGCGACCTTGGTCATGACGGCCACGTCATCCAGAATCGCGGCAATGTCGTCGAGCAGGGTCAGCAAACTGGCTCCGGCCATGGAGAATCCTTCAAGAGGTGATGGGGGATGCGATTATGAAGGCCCCGTTCACCCCTTGAGGCGCAGCGCTCAAACCCATTCGCACTCGCAGGTGAAATGGCGCAGGAACTGCGGCTGCTTGGTGATTTTCACGCCGCGAATGCTGGACGCCTTCTCCTTGACCTCGGCAATCACCTCGGCGGCATAATCGAAATGTGACTGGGTGTACATGCGGCGCGGGAATGCCAGGCGCACCAGTTCCATGCTGTGGTAGGTCTCCACGCCTGAATCCAGGCGCTTGCCGAACATCACCGAGCCGATTTCCACACCGCGGATGCCCCCCTCCAGGTACAGCGCATTGCACAGCGCCCAGGCAGGGTAGTGTTCCACCGGCATGCCGGGCAGCACCGTCTTGGCGTCGATGTACACCGCATGCCCCCCGGTGGGCTTGACGAAACCCACGCCCGCGGCCTCCAGGCGCTCGCCCAGGTATTCAGCAGTGCGCAGGCGGTAGCGCAAATAATCTTCATCCATGCCCTCCTCCAGCCCCACGGCCAGAGCCTCGAGGTCACGGCCCGCCAGGCCGCCGTAGGTAGGGAAGCCTTCCATCATGATCAGGCCGTTGCGTACGGCATCCATCCACTCCTCGCTGCGCAGCACGATAAAACCGCCGATGTTGACCATGCCATCCTTCTTGGCGCTCATGGTGCAGCCGTCGCAGTACGAGAACATTTCCTTCACGATGTCGCGGATGGGGGTGTTTTCGTAGCCCGGCTCGCGCATCTTGATGAACATGGCGTTCTCGGAGAAACGGCACACGTCCATGATGAAGGGCTTGCCGTACTTTTTGAGCAGCCTGGAATACGCCCGGATGTTTTCCATCGATACGGGCTGGCCGCCGCCGGTGTTGTTGGTCACGGTGAGCATGCCGAAGGGGATGCGCGCGCCCTCCTTCTGCAACACGGCTTCGACCCGTTCCAGGTCGATATTGCCCTTGAAGGGGTAGATCAGCGCGGGCTGCAGACCTTCGGGAATGACCAGGTCCACCGCCTCGATGCCGAGGTACTCGAGGTTGGCGCGCGTGGTGTCGAAGTGGCAGTTGTTGGGCACCAGGTCGCCCTTCTTGCACACAGCCGTGAACAGCACCTTCTCGGCCGCACGGCCCTGGTGCGTCGGCACGAAGTACTGCATGCCGGTGATGTCCTGGATGACTTTTTCCAGCCGGTAGAAGCTGCGCGCGCCAGCGTAGCTCTCATCGCCTTCCATGATGGCGCCCCACTGGCGGCTGGACATGGCGCCCGTGCCGGAGTCGGTCAGCCAGTCGATCAGCACGTCTTCGGCGCGCAGCTTGAAGACGTTGAGCTTGGCCGCTGCCAGCATGTGTTCGCGCTCGGCGCGGCTGGTCATGCGGATGGGTTCCACGCTTTTGATGCGGAAGGGTTCAATCAGGGTTTTGGGCATGGGGATTCCTTGGTGATCGGGTCAGGGGCGCAAAGTTATCACCGGGAGAAAGGGCGTGGTGTCGGTTAAAAACAACAACGCAGTCGCACGCCGCAACGGCCCCAAGCGGCTCAAAAACAGATGGAAAATATACCTCCAGCGCTTACTGAATAAGCGAAAGCAGCTATCAATACAATAGCATTCAAAGATACGGCGAAAGCAGCCACACCAGTCGATTGCGCAAACGCGCGGGCAACCGCTGGCGGGCCAGGGTGTCGGCGTCGAGCCGGGTTGCCCGGGCAATGCGTGCGTCGACCAGCGGAATGAGCAGGTCCGCCAGGCCTGCGTCATAGCACTCCAGGTTGTACTCAAAATTGAGCCGCAGGCTGCGCGCATCCCAGTTGGTCGAGCCAATCAACGCCCAGGCATGATCGATCAAAAACAGCTTGCCGTGGTCAAACGGCAGCGGACTCAGGTGGATGCGGCAGCCCGCAGCCAGCAATTCATCGCACTGCGGGCGCATGGCCCAGTCGAGCAGCGGCAGGTTGCTGCGCACCGGCAGCACGATGTCGACCTCCACACCGCGCAGTGCGGTCGTCTGCAACGTGCTGAGCACCACTTCATCGGGCAAGAAATAGGGAGTGACGATGCACACCCGCTGGCGCGCCGCCGCCAGCGCGCCCAGGATCACCTGGCGCATGTGGCCAATATCGGCATCCGGTCCGTCGGTCACGCCGCGCGCCAATACCGCGCCGCTGGACACGGGGGGTGCAAACCAGGGGGCCCCCTGCAGGCGCTCGCGCGTGGTGAAGGCCCAGTCGGTGGCGAACGTGCGCTGCATATCGGTCACCACGGGACCGCGCACCTCGAAGTGCAGGCAGTGCGCGGGCGCAACCGGGTGCAGGCACAGCCAATGGTTGGCACTGATGTTCATGCCCCCGGTGAATCCCACCACGCCGTCGACGACCAGAATCTTGCGGTGGTTGCGCAGGTTGATATGCGAGAGCAGCCGCGTGATGGCCGGCCGCAGGAACAGCGCACACCCGATCCCCTGTGCCCGCAGCCGCTTGAGCACCCCGGCAGGCCGGTAGCGTGCACCGACCGCATCGACCAGCACACGCACCTGCACGCCGCGCGCATGGGCGCGCGCCAAGGCTTCTACAAAGGCATCGCCTGCTCCGTCGTTGTGGAAGATATAGGTCTGCAGCGTGATGGAACGCTGCGCCCCATCAATGGCGGCCAGCATGGCGGGGTAGGCGGTGTCGCCATCAACCAGGGGGTGCACACTGTTGCCTCCCAGCAAGGGCTTGCCCATGATCTCGCGCCCCACGCGCGCCACGCCGGCCAGCGGCGCCTCCACCGCATCGGCGGGCACGGCAAAGGCTTCGGCTGCATCGCCCGCACCCTGCCAGGCCTTGGGCAAGCCCAGGGCCACACCGGTGCGCCCAATGCGGTTGATGCCCAGCAGCCAGTAGGCGAACGCGCCGCCAAACGGCGCCAGCCAGGCCAGCCCGATCCAGGCGACGGCCGTGTGCACCTCTTCCTTTTTCATCAGTGCGTGCAGGGTGACGGCCAGCGCCAGCCCGACGTGTACGGACGACAGCAGCCACAGCGCAAAACCTTGCAGCCACGGCAAGAGCACAACAAACAGGGGCGTGTCCATGGAGACATGGTAGGCCAGTGCGCGCCGCAGGGGGCGCAGCCGACCTGGAAAACCGGGCCACAGCGCAACGCTCCCCGGCGCCGACTGGCGGATACTCGGTGCCACCACCCGCAACTGTCCAGACCCGTATGTCCTTCCCTCTTGCACACCCCGAACCACAGGACGGCACCGGCCGTCCGCGCCCCGCACCATGACGACAGCGCAGTGGGGCATTTTGGCCATTCTGGGCACCACCGTGGCCCTTTTCATGTGGGGACGCTGGAGGCACGATATGGTGGCGATGGCCGCCTTGCTGGCATGCGTGCTGGCCGGGCTGCTGCCCGCAGGCAGCGCCTTTGCAGGGTTTGGGCACCCGGCGGTCATTACGGTGGCCTGCGTGCTGGTGCTCAGCCGGGGGCTGCAGACCTCGGGCGCGGTGGATTTGCTCGCCCGCCACGTTCTGCCCGCCAAGGCGGGCATCGCCACCAGCCTGGCAGCGCTGATCGGCCTGGGGGCCTTGCTGTCTGGTTTCATGAACAACGTGGGCGCCATGGCGCTGCTGATGCCCGTGGCCGTGCGCCTGGCCGAGCGTCTGCAACTGGCGCCCGGCCAGGTGCTGATGCCCCTGGCCTTTGGCACCATCCTGGGGGGCATGACCACCCTCATCGGCACACCGCCCAACCTGATCGTGGCGGGCTTTCGCCAGCAGCAGGGCGTGGGCAGCTTTGCCATGTTCGACTTCACCGCCGTCGGCCTGAGCGTGGCCGTGGGTGGCGTGCTGTTCATTGCCTTTATCGGCTGGCGCCTGGTACCCGTGCGCAAGCAGGCAGGCATGGAGGGTTTTGACACCGGCGCCTACCTGACCGAAGTGCGCGTGCCCAATGGCAGTACATCCGTCGGCAAGACCCTGCACACGCTGGAACTGGCGCTCGACAAGGCAGGCGCCCAGGTGGTGGGCCTGGTGCGCAACGATATCCGGGTCATCGCGCCCAGCCCCTACCGCCAGGTCGTTGCGGGCGATATTCTGGTCATTGAAGCCGAAGCCGATGCCCTGCCCCAGTTGCTCACCGCCCTGGAACTGCGGCTGGAAGAATCCCGGCGCCCGGAAGACCCCCTGCCCGAGGACGACGCTGCGGACACCGGCCAGGCAGCACCGGCACGGTCCTCTGGCATCGCGGAGCCTCCTGCCGACACCAAGCCCCCCGAAGAAAAAACCGCACCGGCCTCTTCCGATATCGTATTGATGGAACTGGCCATTCTTCCCAACTCGGGCCTGGAAGGCCGCTCGGCCAGCGATTTGCTGCTGCGCACCCGCTACGGCCTGAATCTTCTCGCCGTTTCGCGCCAGGGCCAGCGCTCCCGTACCCGTTTGCGTGCAATGCCCCTGCAGGCGGGCGATCTGCTGCTGATGCAGGGCCCGCCTGAAACGATTGCCGAATTTGCTTCTGACAACGGTTGTGTACCGCTGGCCGAACGCGAGCTGCACATCCCCAGCCAGCGCAAGGCCTGGCAGGCCGGCGGCATCATGCTGCTGTCGGTGGGCGCCGCCGCCCTGGGCTGGCTTCCGGCGGCCATTGCCTTCGCACTGGGCGTGCTGGCATCGATGGCTTTACGCACGGTATCGCCACGTGCGGTCTATGAAGCGGTCGACTGGCCCGTGGTCGTGCTGCTCGCCGCCTTGATGCCGGTGGCGGACGCCATGGAAACCACCGGCACCGCCGATCTGATCGCCCGCTTCATGCTCGACCATCTGGCCCAGGGCAATGCCATCGTGGGCCTGGGCCTGATCCTGGTGGTCACCATGTTCCTGTCGGACCTGATGAACAACGCTGCCACGGCTGCGGTGATGTGCCCCATCGCCCTGGGTACTGCAAGTGCCCTGGGCGCCAGCGCCGATCCATTCCTTATGGCGGTGGCCATCGGTGCGTCCTGCGCTTTTCTCACGCCCATCGGGCACCAGAACAACACCCTGATCCTCGGCCCCGGAGGCTTTCGGTTTGGTGACTACTGGCGCCTGGGCGTGCCGCTGGAAGTGCTGGTGGTGGCCATCAGCATGCCGGTACTGCTGCTGGCCTGGCCCCTGTAGACCTGCTACGCCAAGGCCTCGGACGCGCCCGTCAGGCGCTGAACCAGGCCCTGCGCCAGGCGGTTGGTGATGCCGTAAATCGACAGCTGCGGGTTGGCGCCCACGCTGGTCGGGAAAATCGAGCCGTCGTGCACCGACAGGTTCTCGATCTGCCAGTGCCCGCCATCGGCGCGCACCACGCCCTGGGCCTCGCTCCCCGCCATGCCGCAGCCCCCCATGACATGGGCGCTGACCACCTTGGTCAGGAGCGGCTTCATCGGCAGCGCGGCGATTGCGTTCTGCGCCTGCGCCCACGACGTATAGGGCTGCGCCATCTCATGGACCGGCAGCACCTCTTTCGCACCGGAGGCGAACTGCAGTTCGGCCATGGCCAGCAAGGCACGGCGGGCGCCTTCCATCACAAAGCCGGTCAAGGGATAGTCCAGCACGGCCGATCCGTCGCTGCGCAGCTTGACACGGCCACCGGGCGCCTCGGGATGGAACCCGTCGCGCAGCAAGGCCAGCAGCACATG
>JAMLIQ010000160.1 GCA_023954095.1 Burkholderiaceae bacterium
GCCACGGACTACTACGTTTCGCCCACCGGCAACGATTCGAACAACGGCACCTCGCCCAGCACGGCTTGGAAGACGATCGACCGGGTGAACCAGCTGTCCTTCACCCTGCAGCCAGGCGACAAGGTGCTCTTCCAGCGCGGAGGCACCTGGCGCGGCGAGGTGTTCCTGGGCACCAGCGGCGCGGCGGGCCAGCCGATCACGGTGGGGGCATACGGCAGCGGGCCCAAGCCGATCATCAAGGGGAGCAACCTGGTGGGCGGCTGGACGGTGCACCAGGGCAACATCTGGAAGGCCACCGTGGCGGCCGACAAGTTGGCCCAAGTGTACGTGGGCGGCCAGCGCATGACCCCGGCCCGCTACCCCAACAGCGGCTGGCTGCGCAACACCCAGGGCGGCGGCACCCAGCTGCAGAGCAACGACATCACCCAGCCCAACGGCTACTGGAACGGGGCGATCTGCGTGCTGCGCAGCTCCAGCAGCTCCTTCGATACCCTGCGGGTCACCAGCCAGGTGAACGGCACCCTGCACTTTGCCGGCAGCACCTTCAACCTGGGCAACGAGGCCTGGGGCTTCTTCATGCGCGGCAAGCTCAGCGAGCTGGACAGCCCGGGGGAATGGTTCTACGACAAGGCGGCGCAGCAGCTCTACCTGTGGGCGCCGGGCAACGCCAACCCCAACAACTTGGAGGTGGAGGCCGCCGTGCGGCTGTACGGGGTGTGGTGCACCTGGCACCGCCACCACCTGAGTGTGAAGGAGCTGGACCTGCGCCACCAACTGCGCGCCGGGGTGTATGATGAGGACGCTGACCACGTGGTGGTGGATGGCTGCTCCTTCAGCCAGCTCTACCACGCCATCCTCGCCGGGGGCACCAACGGCACCTACATCAACAACACCATCCGGGACACCTATGCCACGGCCATCCCGGCCTTCGGCAACAATGCACTGATCGCCTACAACACCCTGAACAACATTGCCGTGGTGGACGGCGATGGGGAGCACCAGTGGGGCTACTTCGGCATCCGCGCCGGGGGCTACGGCACGGTGGTGCGCGGCAACCGCCTGGACACCATCGGCTACATGGGCATCACCAGCGGGCTGGACCAGTTGATCGAGAAGAACGTGGTGCGCCACACCATGGCCACCATGAACGACGGCGGGGGCATCACCCTGGACGGCAGCGACGGGCTGGTGATCCAGGACAACATCGTGGGCGACCCCATCGGATCCTGGCAGAACGGCTCCCCGCCGGTGGCCCCGCACAACGTCCCGATGGGCATCGGCATCTACTTCGGCAACACCTCGATCAAGAACACCACGGTGCAGCGCAACACGGTGTACAACTGCCCGCAGTACGGCATGTACGTGGACCACACCATGGTGACCACCGGCGTGCAGGTGAAGGACAATACCTTTTTCAACAACGGCACCGGCTATGCCGCCGGGGCCCAGCTGGCCATGGCCGACTACTCCAACGCCATCGGCGCCGGGGCCACGGCCCCCTACCATGTGCCCGCCTACAACGACGTGTACAGCGGCAACGTGATGTACTCCCTGACCAAGGACCAGCCCTGCATGCTGCAGTACCACTGCTACAGCGCCACCCCCGTGGTCTACGGCTCCTTTGCCAACAACCGCTACTTCAACCCCTACAACGAGCTCAGCATCAAGACGACGAACTTTCTCGACGGCTACCAGAACCGCGCCTTCACCCTGGAGCGCTGGCAGGCCGAGAAGGCCACCGACGCGGGCAGCACGCGCAGCCCCCTGCGCCTGAGCGCATACAGCACCGTGCAGGAACTGGGAAGCAATCTGGTGGCCAACGGCCAGTTCACCAACAACGTGAACGGCTGGACCGGCTGGCCCACCAATGCGCAGGTGAGCCACGTGACCAACCGCCTGGACAACGGCGCCCTGAAGGCCAACCTGCCGAACAACAGCATGTACCCCAATTTCACCCTGGAGAACCCGGACCACTTTCCCATCCAGGATAACGCGTGGTACCGCGTGCGCTGCAGCCTGCAGAGCGATGTGCACGGGAAGCTCACCGTGGGGGTGAAGGGCGAGGCCTCCATCGGCAACCCCTACACCACCTGGCAATGGGACGTTCCCTTCAGCAGCGAACGGCGCGACCTGGAGATGTACTTCCAGAGCAACGTGAACGACCAGGCCTGGATCCTGTTCTCCAACCCGTGGACCGACCCCTATTACTTCCTGGACAACGTGGAGGTGACCCGCGTGCAGGTGCAACCCTTGGACCCCCTGGAGCGCCACAAGCTCTTCGTGAACGATCAGGCCACCGCACAAAGCTTCCCCTTGCCCGAAGGCTGCTGGAAGGACCTCGACGGCAACCTGCTCAACGGAAGCATCCCCGTGCCGCCCTACTCCTCCAAGGTGGTGTACCTGGATGATGGGCCGGA
>JAMLIQ010000161.1 GCA_023954095.1 Burkholderiaceae bacterium
GTGTCGGTCACCTGGCGCACGAAATCCGGGTGCCTGAACTGGCGGGCGCTCACGTTCACCGACACCTGCAGGTGGCTGCATTGCGGCTCGTCCTGCCATGCCGCCATTTGCGCGCAGGCCGTGCGCAGCACCCATGCGCCAATATGCAGGATCAGATCGCTTTCCTCGGCCACGGCAATGAACTGCCCCGGCGGCACCATGCCGCGCTGCGGATGCTGCCAGCGCAGCAACACTTCGGCGCCCACGATGCACCCCTCCAGCGTGAACTGCGGCTGGTAATACAACGCAAACTGCCTGTGCGCCAGCGCCTCGTGCAAATCGGTCTCCAGCTGGGCACGGTCGTTGATGGCGACCTGCATCCGGGGGTCGAAAAAGCACAGGCCGTTGCCGCGCCGCGCCTTGACCTGGTACATCGCAATGTCAGCCTGCTTGAGCAGTTCCGTCGCCATCTGCAAAGTACCGCCAAACACCGTGGCGCCAATGCTGCAGTGGCTCTGGTGTTCATGGCCCTGCAACTGGTACGGCTCGGCCAGGCTGGCCAGGATTTTCTCGCCAATGCGCTGCGACAGTTGTGCCGCTTCGTCCGTGCGGGTGGACAAATCGTTGAGCATGACCACGAACTCATCGCCGCCCAGCCGGGCCACCGTGTCGGCCACGCGCACGCAGGCACGCAGGCGCTGCGCCACCTGGATCAGCAGTTCGTCCCCCATTTCGTGGCCCAGCGTGTCATTGAGCGCCTTGAACTGGTCCAGATCAAGGAACAGCAGAGCCCCCAGCTGGCCCGAACGTTGCGCCAGCACCGCGGCCTGGCCCAGGCGGTCAAGCAGCAGGCGCCGGTTGGGCAGGCCGGTCAACGGGTCGTAAAAGGCCAGGTTTTCAATTTCGGCCGTGGCGCGGCGCAAATCGGTCACATCGTGGTAGGTGATGACCAGCCCGCCCTCGGGTGTGGGCCGCTCCAGGATCTGGATGTGGCGGCCATCGGGTGTCGCCTGCTCATGAACCCCGGTCCCAGTGCGCTGATAGGCCAGACGCTGCTCCACCCATTGCTGCTGTGCGGCCTCGCTGGCCAGGGGCAAATGGTGCCTGACGGTTATTTCCAGCACGGTACGAAACGGCAGCTGCGGCGCCATCACACCGGCCATCCACGGAAAGATCTCGGCAAAGCGCCGGTTCCAGTGCACGACCCGGTGACGCTGATCCAGCAGCACAAAGCCGCTCACCATCGACTCCAGCGCCTGGTCGAGCATGGCCTTGGCTTCGGCCATGGCCTGGCGTGCCTGGGTGGCCCCCTGAAAAAACGCCACTGCAGCTGCTGCTGCGACCAGGATCATCAGACAGAAAACCGCCGTGACCGCAACGATCACGTTGCACTGCATACGCCAGTCGGCCAGGGCCACCGACTCGGGCAGGCTCGCGGAGAGCCGCAGGTTCTGGTACAGGAGCGGACGCGACACCACCAGCGCCGGTACCCCGCTCAGGCGTGCAGGCACTCCCCACCGGGCGCTGTCGGTCGGCAGATTCAAGGACTCCATCGGACGCAGCTGTGCCTGATCGCCCCAGTCTGGCACCGACAGCAGCACGCTGCCATTGCTGCGCTCGAGCACCACTTCCAGCCCCCCATTGTCGGCCCCCTGCATCAGGACCTGCGCCATCTTGCCCACCGGCACCTGCGCCACCACCATCAGCCGGTGGCCATTGGCCAGGGCCAGGGGCCGTGCAAAGTAAAGCACAACCTGCGTGCTGTTGAAACTGACCGTCGGCGCGCTGACCAGCAGGCTGGGCGCCGACGGCGCCAGCGCTGCTTGCAGGAATTCCGGGGGCAACTGCACAGCATGGCGCGCGCCCGAGGGATCGGACGATGCCAGCACACGGCCCTCGCGGTCCAGCAAGGCCGTAAAACGCACCAGCAAGTTCCCGCGCGTGACGGTATCCAGCAGCTTGCTGGACACGCCGGCATCGATCCAGTCCCCCATGGTGGTGGACAGTCCGAGCAGGTCGTCCGTGCCCGACAAGAGCAAATCCACCGTGAGAAAGCTGCTGTTGAGAGCCGCTTCGGCACCCGAGACGAAGCGCTTGACCTGCTCCATGCGGTTTTCCAGGGCCGTCTGCCGGGTCGTCCAGGCCAGCGTGCCCGCAGCCCCCAGCAATACCGCCAGGAACAACGCCGCCAGTGCCCAGACCGAAACCTTGATGCGCGAGACCGTCCACGCCATCAGGGCACTTTCGGCACGGCCAGCCCGCGCGCAGTGCCGATGGTCTGGTTCCAGAGATCGGCACATTGCAGGCCGCAGCGCCGCAGCCAGCGCGGCAGCACCGTGGATTTGAAAATCTCCTTGCGCCGCACCTCATCCTCGGCAGACGGATGCACCACCTGCATGCGCCCCTTGCGTCCCACGGTGCAGTCGGA
>JAMLIQ010000162.1 GCA_023954095.1 Burkholderiaceae bacterium
TCGAACAGGCTCAGATCGTCCTGGTGGCGGGCGTAGTGGTAGCGGTAACGCACATTGAGATCAGGATATTTTTCAGGCGGCACATCCGGTGCGGCATGGGCCAGCGCCTGGTTCAGCGCCATGCCGATCACGTAGGCGGCATCGCTATCGCTGGGCACCGTCCCCCCCACATCGCGCACGGCCTCCTGAATGCTGCGCACGATGATGGCGGTGGAGTCGAACAAGGTGCCATCCCAGTCGAAGGCAATCAGGTCGAAGCGGCGAGGACGGACAAGGGGGCTCATGGGGCAGAGGGGATAAAACAGGCCAGGTCGGGCGGCAGGGGTGCCAGCAGTTCGGTGCGCGCGCCGCTGGCAGGATGGTTGAACTGCAGCCTCCAGGCATGCAGGAACATGCGTTTGAGGCCGTGACGGTGCAGGCGGCGGTTGAGGTCGAAGTCTCCGTACTTTTCGTCCCCCGCAATCGCATGGCCCTGGCTGGCCAGATGCACGCGAATCTGGTGGGTGCGCCCGGTCTTGATCGTGACTTCCAGCAGCGAGAACGCGGGCAGCCCTTCGCCGGGCCGCTCGGGCAGGCGGGTACGCACCTTCACCAGCGTGATGGAGCGCATGCCGTCGGGGTCGTCCGCCGTGGTGGTGCGCACGCGGCGCTCACCATCCGGCTGCAGGTACTTGTGCAGCGGCGTGTCAATCACCTTCTTGTTCGCGGGCCAGGCGCCGATCACCAGTGCCAGGTAGGTCTTGCCCGTCTCGCGTTCGCGGAACTGGTCCTGCAGGTGCGTGAGCGCACTGCGCTTCTTGGCCACCAGCAGGATGCCCGAGGTTTCGCGGTCCAGCCGGTGCACCAGTTCCAGAAACTTCGCCTGGGGCCGCGCCTGGCGCAACTGCTCGATCACGCCAAAACTCACGCCACTGCCGCCATGCACCGCCGTACCCGCAGGTTTGTCGATGGCGATCAGGTGCTCGTCCTCCAGCAGCAGCGGAAACTCCCGTGCCGGTGCGGGGCGCTCGGCCTTCTCGGCCACCTTGTCGGACACGCGCACGGGCGGCAGGCGCACCTGGTCGCCCTCCTGCACGCGCGCATCAGCAGCGGCACGCCCTTTGTTGATACGCACCTCGCCGCTGCGGATGATGCGGTACACATGCGTCTTGGGCACGCCCTTGAGGTGGCGCATCAAAAAATTGTCCAGCCGCTGGCCCGCAGCGTCGGCATCCACGTCCAGCATGCGGACTGCGGGAGCCGCACGCGTGGACAGGGGCTCTGGCGCCCCGGATCGGTGCGAGGCCGGTTTGGCCCCTATAATGTGTTTCACCTGCGCAGTGTTTTGTAAGTGGTTGATTCGTCTGGAGTTTAGTCCACACGGCCATTTCCCCCGCGCAGGCAGGTCGATGCCGGCGGGCGTTGCACATGCAGATGACAGGCCAGTTGCCTGACATGGCCGGTGCAGCGCACGGGAGGCGGACACATTGGAACACTGATACGGAATCCCCCATCTGGCAGGCTGCCCCACTCGGGCCCAGGCTGCCAGAGGATCGAAGCGAACATGTTGGCACTGGTCTTGATAATTCAGTCCCTCTGGCGATGGCGCCTGCCACTGCCATGGGTAAAGAATTACGCCCCAGTGCCCACCCTGCCTGCGCAATTAGCTATTCAATTGATAGCTAACCTGCACCACCTCAGGCTCGCCCCCATCCACGCGCCCTTGCCGCCCCCGCAGAGCTAGAAGCTGTGCGGGGCGTTGCAGCATTCCCGGCAATTCCCTTCGTTCCAAAGCGTCAGTCCAGGCATTGTTGGCCCCTTGAGGGCCTGTTGTCAGTATGGAATCACGCGCGCCGACAGCCCGCACAGCATGTTTGCTGCCAGACGGTCGGCGCCCGGCACACGAAAAAGGAAACGCATCATGAAGCGGATGCTGATCAACGCCACGCAGCCTGAAGAACGGCGCCTGGCCATCGTCGATGGACAAAAACTCCTCGACTACGAAATCGAGATCGAAGGGCGCGAACAGCGCAAGGGCAACATCTACAAGGCCGTCGTCACGCGCGTCGAGCCTTCGCTGGAAGCCTGCTTTGTCGACTACGGCGAAGACCGCCACGGTTTCCTGCCCTTCAAGGAAATTGCCCGCCAGTATTTCGCCCCGGGCGTCTCGCCCAGCCAGGCGCGCATCAACGAAGTCATCAAGGAAGGCCAGGAACTGCTGGTCCAGGTCGAAAAAGAGGAACGCGGCAACAAGGGCGCAGCGCTGACCACCTTCATCAGCCTGGCGGGCCGCTACGTGGTGCTGATGCCCAACAACCCGCGCGGCGGCGG